>JANWJO010000001.1 GCA_025449435.1 Chloroflexota bacterium
AGCCGATGCGCTTGGCGCCTGATCCTTGCTGGTCTCCATCACAGATCAGCGATGCGGTCGAACGCGACACACGACAAAAGCGGCTACCATCGCTCACTCTTACGGGAGACCATTTCACCCTACCATACGCTATCCTCTAGCTCCGTTGCTCTGCTGGCTAGTCCTCCAGATGACACGGCTCAGGCTAGCGTGCGGGCGGTAATCTGGAGGTAATCTGGAAGCCGTAGCGTGCGCGTCATGCTGCTCCGAGACTGCGCAGAGGAAACACCAGGACATGACCGTCTCTAGCTATGTGCCATCGGTGATGCATAAGCGGGTGCGCACGCCTGGACGCTTGCCCGTGCGCCAATCGGTTGTTCGACGAGCGATCTTGTGGAGTGCGGTCCTGTTGCTGACGGCTTGCGGCGCGTCGTCGCCAGCGGCAGGTGGCGGACGGCCTACCGGTGACACGGCGACCACCGCAGCCGTGAGTAGTGTGACGGCCGGCAGCCAGCAAACCCTGGCAGGTACGACCTCGGTCGCGGCAGCGCCTGGCGATCCAGTGGCCGCCGGCAACACGCTATTTCACACGGTGGGGTGCTCCGGCTGCCACGGCGACCAGGGCCAAGGCAATATTGGGCCGAAAATCGCCGGAACTGGGTTGACCGTTGACGCGGTACTGCAACAGGTTCGGCAGCCTCGCGGCCAGATGCCGCCGTTTACCACCGCACAGATAAGCGATGACCAGGTCCGGCAAGTGTACGCCTATTTGGAGAGTCTGGCACCACCGACGCCGACGCCGGCCCCCACCGCAACGGCAGTTCCAACGGTCGCTGGTCAACCCACGCCGACGCCCGTTCCCAAGCCTGTTGACGTCGACTCCATTGCCAAGGCGGTTGATGCGCTTAAGGTCGCCTCCGACTACGCGCACGACGGCTCGAAAACGGTGAGCGACGTGAAAGGGTACACCGGACAGGCGTCTACGGCGCTGAAGGCGGCACAGGATGCAACTCGAACCGGACTTATAGCCGGTGGTGGATCGGTCGAGTTAAGAGCTGATCTCACCAAGATGTCCACCTTGCTAGCCAAAGTCGCGCCGGAAGTGCAAGCTGCTGGCGCAGCTACCAGCCTGCAGGACGCCGAGCCACATACCCACGCGATGGTGCTGGCCAGCCGTCTGGACTTGCTGCCCTTGGCCATGGAGTTGATTCGCGTTAATGGTGAAGTGGGGAGCGTGACCGGCGTCGTGAAGGATACTTCTGGAAAGCCGGTGGCTGATGCCTTCATCACTATCGAAGGCGGCGGCATCCATACTGGCTTGTTGACGGATGCGAGTGGCGCTTTCAAAGCGTCGGGTATCGCCGCGTTTCCGTCTGTCGAGGTGAAGGCCTACAAAGCCAACTACCTGTACGTGGAGAGCCACGCGAACGTGAGCAAGGGCGGGACCACCAACGTCGATATCACGATCCCCCCAGAAAACAACCCGGCTGCGTCTCCCAAAGTGAGTGCCAATGAAGTGACGGCAACTGCCAGCGGCGCCGAGACCATGCTGTATATCGCGGACATGGCAACGCAAAAGGACAACCGGATCGCCGAGGATCAAGTGTGGGCGCTCAGTCCACAGTTGGGAGTGGCGTACGTCCTCAGAGCAACCAACGGGAGCAATTACGCGGCTGATGCCATCACGCCAACCCTTAAGTCCGGCACGTATACCTGGTACTTCTTCGCGACCACCCACGACTGCGACATGAGCAACGTCCTTCAGCAGACGCTCACGGTGCAGTGAGCAGAAGGAGCTTCCGGTGCCGTTGACCGGATTGCGCTGGAGCCGGGTCTCGATTGCGAACGTCATGGTGGGCTGCGCGATCTTCACCTTGCTCTCCTCGGCTCAACCGGCTTCGTCGGCGTCGGTCGTGACCGCGGATGGTGGCGGCGTGGCGCCAACAACGCTGTTAGTCAGCCCGCTTGCCCAGTTTGACGACCCGTCGCCTTCACTGGAATTGGTCCAGATCGGGTGGCAGCAAGCGACTCCCCTGGAACTCAGTTTGAGTGCAGGACGTGATGGCAACGCTCCAGTGCCAGCAGAGGTGCGTGCGACCTACAGCCGTTTTGCTCTGTTCCTCTGGCTGCATTGGCAAGGGTTTGATGACCAGCCGCCGCAAGCGACGGTGACGCAGCAGCGAGCAACAGTCACCTGGAAGCGGTCGGAAGCCATCGGCGGCTGTGCCGTGGTGTGCCACGTAAGTTTTTCCACTGGCCCAGTTATCACGTCGCTCCAACTCGTTGCACCTGATATCTCCGCCACACCGATGCAGCAATTGGAGGGTGTTTGGTCAGCAGGGTGGTGGACCCTTGCCTATAGCCGGCCCCTGGACACCGACAGTCCGGTCGATATCCAATTTTCGAGCCTCACGGCGACCTACCACTTTGGCATCGATGTTGCGGGTGGCGACCAGGAGGCGCACACGAATGGAGAGCAACTGTTGATGGAGTTTGTGCCCGTTTCATGACATGGCTACGAAGTAGGGAAGAGACGGACCAGTGGATGTAGGCACACATCGGTCCGATGCCGCTGTCCGCAGCGCGGAAGCTGCGCACCAGCCGGGTAGCGTGTACTTTGAGGTGAGCAACTACTGCAATTCGCTGTGCGAAACGTGCCCGCTCACATTCTATGGCAACGGCAGCCCGAAGAACATGCCGTTTGCAGACTTTGAGCGCATCGTCAGCGCCGCTCCTAACCTGCGCCGAGCCGTTTTACACGGCATAGGCGAACCGTTGCTCAACCCACAACTCCCCAAAATGATCGCCTACCTCAAGGCACGCAATATCCACGTATTGTTCAACTCCAATGCACTCATTCTGACCGCGCGCCGGCAACAGCAACTGGTCGATGCCGGGCTCGATGAGTTTCGCGCCTCGCTGGATGCAAGCACACCTGAGACCTACCTCAAAGTGCGCGGCGTGCCGGGATTCCAACGGGTGATCGGTAACTTGACCGCCTTCGTACGGCTCAAGCAGCGACTCGGCGCCGACCTCCCGCGCCTGTCGCTGTGGTTTACCACCATGCGCGAGAACCTTCCCGAGTTACCTGGGGTGGTGGAGTTGGCGGGAACGATGGGCATTCGCGAGGTGTATGTGCAACGCTTGGTGTATTTTGGCGACGGCCTGGCCGTCGAGGCGCAGTCGCTGTTCAAGCGGTTACAGCGCGATGAGCAGGACATCCTGGAACGGTGCGCGCGGCGATGCACAGAGCTTGGCATTCAGTTCTCTGCGGCCGGAGCCACCCAGCCGCTCCCCAGCCTCGCTGGCAGCGATGAATCGATGCCCTGGCAACGCTGCCAGCGGCCCTGGACAAATACCTATGTGACGGCCACGGGCGACGTGCTGCCGTGTTGCTTTGTGCCTTTCGTCGCTCGGGACGTTACGCCATTTGCCCTCGGGAACGCCTACCAACAGCCGTTGACCGACATCTGGAACGCCTCAAGGTATCAGGAGTTTCGGCGCAAATTCCTCAGTGAGGATCCGCCCACCTGTTGCGCCGGCTGCGGCGCCAAGTGGAGCACGTAACCGCTTTTAGCGCCTAGCTGGCACAGCGGGCTCAAGAAATGGCACTTCCAGCGCGCCATCGTGTATGCGTGCGTCGCCCGGCTCCAGCGTCGCCAGCGTGGCAGGCAGGGTAATCTCACGGCGCACATTGCCAATGTTGACAAACAATTCGTCGCCTCGCTTGGTGAGTTCTAGCCGCCCCGCGTCCACATTGGGCATGGGTATAGACAGCAACCAGCCCCGATCGGTCTTGACAATGCGCTGAGTCGGGCCCCGATGGAAGACGGTGGTGGGGTCGGCATCACCAAACACGGCGAGTGCCAGGTCGTGCAGCTTGTCGATTCCAATAGGTTCGACGGTGGAGAGCAACGCCTGAAAGATGGGCAGTGTGCTAAAGGCGGTGCGGATGCTGGTGACCAGCGTACGCTGTTTCGCAATCAGCGCATCCAGGTATGGGGAGCGCTCCCCGTCCTCCGGGATCACGCGATTGAGCATCACCGCATCAATGGGATACTCGAACAGATTGAGATAGGTTTCGGCTCGGCGGGCCTCTTTGAGGACCATCTGGTCGGGCGTGACGACGATGCGATAGCTTGATTTGTCGGCGTTGGTGAGCGAGGCGCGCAACTCCTTAACGTCGGAAGCCATATCGTTCAAACTTTTCATAACGTCAAGGTCAGGTACGGCGGTGCGCACGATGGGCATGGCGAACTTAAGCAGTTTGCCTTGCCAGGACTGCAGCTTCTGCGCGTACCACAGTACCGAATCAGGCATGCTGAGCAGGCGGATGGTCTCGCCAGTCGGCGCGGCGTCTACAACGATGCAATCGAAGTCGCCAGATTGACTTTGGCGGCGAATCTGCACCAGCGCAGCAACTTCCTCCATGCCAGGCATGATGGCGAGCTCACCCGCCTGGATGTCGGACACGCCTTCGCGCTTGAGGAAGTCCGAAACCTGGTTCTGAAACTTGCCCCAAGTGCGCTGAGCTTCGGCGAGGACATTTATTTCTTGCGCCCAGAGGTTTGGCGCGAGTTGTTTGGGATCGGGATCGAGGTCGACGCCGAGCGCATCGCCCAAACTGTGGGCAATGTCGGTACTCACCGCCAGCGTTCTGTAGCCTAAGGTGGCCGCGCGTACGGCTGTCGCTGAAGCTAACGTCGTTTTGCCGACGCCTCCCTTACCCACGTAGAGGATGAGGCGCGGTTGTTGGTGTGGCGCGTCTGGCACGAGAGTACCCTTCCAGTTGTGGTGTACGTGCCGCCCGGCGCGGCCGCTGGCGCACGGCGCCGTGGCCTTCCCACTACCGCAAGGGGCTTGCTCTACCAGTCAGTATATCGCCTTCATCCTACGTTCC
This sequence comes from Chloroflexota bacterium, assembly GCA_025449435.1. The sequence continues at coordinate 4,880 of JANWJO010000001.1, forward strand.
GGCGAGTTACACCAGAGTGACAGTCCGTTAACTGGACCTGTCGTGTGCTACGATGTGGCGCACGCAGACAAGCGATGCACCATCGTGTGCCAGACGGAGGCTGTCTGGCGAGAGGGCAATGGGGCAGCGAGGGAGAGCATGGCCAAGGGCACGGTAGGCAAGGTCGTCCAGATCATTGGGCCAGTCGTCGATGTCGAGTTCCCCGCTGGTGCCCTCCCTGAATTGCTCAGCGCTGTGACGGTGGCCACACCGGAGATCGCGCGCGCCAGTCAGGGTGCCGGAACGGGGGCCGGCGATACGATCGTGCTGGAGGTTGCCCAACACATCGGCAACAACTGGGCGCGCTGCGTCGCCATGAGTTCCACTGATGGCCTGCTGCGCGGCACGCTGGTGACGGACACCGGTAGCCCCATTTCGGTGCCTGTCGGCGAACAAACACTGGGCCGCATGTTCAACGTCCTGGGCTTGCCGATCGACGGGAAGCCAGCTGTGCAAAGCGACGTGCTGCGGTGGCCGATTCACCGTCCAACACCCAGCTTTGTCGATCAGTCGACGCAGTCGGAGCTGTTTGAGACTGGTATCAAGGCCATCGACCTGATTGCACCTATTCAAAAAGGCGGCAAGGTCGGCATCTTCGGTGGGGCGGGCGTCGGCAAGACCGTTGTTATTACTGAGCTCATTAACAATGTCGCCAAGCAACACGGCGGCTTCTCGGTGTTTGGTGGTGTCGGAGAACGCACGCGCGAAGGCAACGACCTCTACTTCGAAATGGAAGAGGCCAAGGTGCTGGAGCGTGCGGTCCTCGTGTTTGGCCAGATGAACGAGCCACCAGGTGCGCGCCAGCGCGTTGGCCTTACGGCGCTCACCATGGCTGAGTATTTCCGTGACGAGCAGGGCCGAGACGTCCTCCTGTTTATCGACAACATTTTTCGCTTCACCCAGGCGGGTGCGGAGGTATCGACATTGCTCGGCCGGCTACCATCAGCGGTTGGCTACCAGCCGACGCTCGCGGTGGACATGGGTGCGCTACAAGAGCGCATCACCTCGACCAAGAAGGGCTCGGTGACGTCGATCCAGGCAATCTACGTGCCGGCAGATGACATTACCGATCCAGCGCCCGCGGCAGTGTTTGCCCACCTGGACGCAACGTTGGTGCTCGACCGTGCCATATCGGAGCGCGGCATCTACCCAGCAGTCGACCCACTGGCGTCGACCAGCCGCATTCTTGACCCCAGCATCGTCGGGCAAGATCACTACCGGGTTGCTCGCCAGGTCCAGCAGGTACTCCAGCGGTACCGAGACCTGCAGGACATTATTGCGATCCTGGGTGTCGATGAGCTGTCGGAGGATGATCGGCTGATCGTGACGCGGGCGCGCAAGCTAGAGCAGTTCATGAGCCAGCCGTTCTTTACGGCCTTCTCGTTCACCGGGCGGGAACCGCGCTACGTGTCACGAGATGATACGGTGCGCAGCTTCAAGGAAATCGTTGACGGCAAACACGACGACATTCCGGAAGCTGCCTTCGCGTATTGTGGCGCCATCGAAGATGCTATCGAGAAAGCCAAGAGCCTGTAATGCCCATCCGGCTGGAGATTGTGACGGCGGAGCGCCAGGTCTACGCCGATAATGTCGACTATGTGGTGCTGCCAGGACAGGATGGCGAACTCGGCATCCTGCCCAACCACGCGCCACTGGTGTCCACCCTCAAGACGGGCGAGTTGCGCATACGTCTGGGCAACTTCGTGGAATACTTCGCGGTGACGGGCGGTTTTGCACAAGTGCGCCTCGATAAGGTGGTCGTCCTGGCCGACGCAGCGGAACGCTCTGAGGAGATCGATGAAGCGCGTGCCAGTCAAGCTCGCGATCAGGCTGAGCAAGCCTTGCGTGAGCACCCTGAACAAGGCACGGAATCACTGCAAGCACTGCGTCGCGCAAACCTCCGTTTGCAGGTAGTGCGGCGGCGGCGGCGATCTACGATGCCAACGTCATCCATTCAATCGCCTTAATCTGGCGCAGGTGCGCTATCCTGAAGCTATGACTGCTATCGACTTCTGGCCGGATAGCGCCTGCTTGAAGGGTGGCTACACTGGCTAAACAAATTGGCATTGATTTGGGCACGACCAACGTACTCGTGTATGTGCGCGGCCGTGGCATTGTGCTCAACGAGCCCTCTGTGGTTGCCGTACACGCAGGCGAACACACCCTGCGGGCGGTGGGCGACGAAGCGCAAAAGATGCTGGGCCGGGCGCCCGACAGCATCGTGGTGTACCAGCCGATGCGCGAGGGCGTGATTGCCAATTACAGCATCACGCTCGCGATGCTCACCCATTTCCTGCACAAGGTGGCAGGCAAGTGGAGGGTGTTCGCACCGGACGTCATGATATGCGTGCCTGGAGGAGCGTCCAGCGTCGAGGGCCGAGCGGTGCGCGACGCCGCGTTGCAAGCCGGCGCCCGCAACGTGTACCTGATTCCAGAGCCACTGGCGGCGGCGCTGGGCGCCAACGTACCCATCGATGGTCCGGATGGCAACATGGTGATCGATATCGGCGGCGGCACCACCGAAGTCGCGGTCATTTCGCTGTACGGCATCGTGGTCAAGGCGTCAGTACGCGTGGGCGGCAACAAGTTCGACGATGCCATCGCTGCCCATATCAAGCGCCAGCATAACTTGATGGTGGGTGAGCGGGCGGCCGAAGAAGTCAAAATCAACGTTGCCAGCGCCATCCCCTTGGACAAAGACCTTGAGTGCGACGTGCGCGGGCGTGACCAAGTTTCCGGCATGCCGCGCAGTATCACGGTGCGGACCAGTGAGATTGCTCCGGCCATCACCGAGCCTGTGCAAACCATCGTAGACGCGGTGAAATCGGTCCTGGAACGCACGCCGCCCGAGCTGGCCTCCGATATATACGACAAGGGCATCGTCATGTCGGGTGGCGGATCCATGTTGCGCGGCTTGGATGCACTGCTCACGCAAGTGACGCAGATCCCCTGCCACGTGGCCGATCAGCCCATGAACTGCGTGGCTTTGGGCACTGGTAAGGCGCTCGAAGAACTGGCCTATGTGCGCCGGAGTCTGGTACAGGTTTAGCCAATGGAGCGCCCTAGGCAGCAACCGGTCGAACCCTCGCTCCAGCGATTGACAACAGAGCAGGTCAATCCTCGCACCGCGAACATCGACATGCTGTCGGCACTCGACATCGTGACCCTGATGAACGAAGAAGACCAACTGGTCGGCAGCGCTGTGAAAGCGGTACTGCCAGCAGTGGCTCAGGTGGTTGATATTATCGTTGAACGCATGCGTCGCGGTGGACGCCTGCTGTACATCGGTGCAGGCACCAGTGGGCGACTCGGTGTGCTCGACGCCTCGGAGTGTCCACCGACGTTCGGCACTGATCCCGATCAGATAATGGGCATCATTGCGGGCGGAGACGCCGCACTGCGCAATTCTATCGAGGGGGCCGAGGACGACGCGGCGGCCGGCGCGGCGGCGATGGTCGCTTATACCGTGTCGGGCCTGGACTGCGTGTGTGGGCTATCGGCGAGCGGGCGTGCTCCGTACGTGCTCGGTGCGCTGCGTGAAGCCCGAGCACGGGGAGCGGCCACGGCCGGCGTGTGTTGCGTCGCTCAGTCAGCCTTTGTTCCGGCGTGTGACATAGTGATTGCGCCGGTCGTGGGTCCTGAAGTACTTACCGGTTCGACCAGGCTCAAGGCTGGTACCGCGCAGAAGCTCGTCTTAAACATGCTGACGACGGCCTCCATGATCCGCCTGGGGAAGGCCTATCGTAATTTCATGGTGGATGTGCGCGCGAGCAACGCCAAGCTGCAGGACCGGGCGGCTCGGATCACCGCCACGCTTGGCAGTGTCGATTACACCACTGCCTGGGCAGCACTAGAGTCCAGCGACTTCGCCGTGAAGGTAGCCATCGTCACGCTGCTGCAGCATGTCACTCGCCTGGAAGCCGAGCACTTACTTGGGGATGCGAGGGGCGTTCTCCGTGCGGTTATTGGCGACGTACCGCTCTGACTCAGTGCCTGGTTACCGCTGCCAAGGGGAAATCATTCGCGTTGCCAGAGACACCCTTCACTTGGCAGGCAGAAATGGGCTCCAGTAAGCAACGTGGCGGCTTAACAATTGGTCGGCAGTCTGTTACACTGTGGTCGAAGGTTGATCACGCTGCGCGCATTGTCGTGCGCCTTATGTGCTGTCACCAGAAGAAACAAGCGGAATCTATGAGCGCGCGGCGCATCCGTTTAAAGCGAAGGTAAGGTATCTCCGTGTCCTACAGCGACCTCACGTTGGTCTGCCGGGATTGCAATTCCCGGTTCATGTTCACTGCTGGTGAGCAAAACTATTATTC
>JANWJO010000002.1 GCA_025449435.1 Chloroflexota bacterium
CGTAGGTGGAGATCGCAGAGATCCCGAACCGTCCCGAGCCGGCCATCTCACCAACCACTGAGGCCGCCGATGTGACGGCGCCAAGGTCCGGCATATCGACAATTCTAATGCCACTGGTCCCGCTCATTGTCGGCTTCCTAACTCGGTTTGATGTAGTGGGCCTCGATATAGGCGAGGCGCGTCGTCAGATCGGTCACGGCGGCCTGTAGGGCAGTCACCACGCTGAGCGGGGCCACCGGCTGCCAGGAACCGCTGGCCCGGCCATAGTATGAGCCGTCCGTTGGCGCCTCGGGGATGCCGGTGCCACCGCTGCCGCCGGAGATGCCAGCTATCGCGTAATCCCGGACCGCCTGGGCCGAGAACCGTCCGGACCCGGCACGCTCTCCGACGAACGAGGTCGTATCAGTGACCAGACCAAGGTCGGGCATGTCCACGATGCGTACGCCTGCCATCAGGGGCTTCCATCGATGAAGATGACTTCAAGCGCCTCGTCGGTCAGCACGGGAGGCGTGGGATCGGTGAGCATGATCACCGACTCCGCCGTGCGCGGCACGGACCGCGCCAAGTGCAGCCTCCCCTCGACCAACAACTCGGCCTCGGAGCCACCGCTCCAGTCGAGTTGCAGCGTGTAGGCGCTGCGCCGTGGCCACATTGCCATGGTGGCGGTCGGGAACGAGATGTCGAACGCACCGATGGCATCGGAAATGACCCCCGTGCCGGCCCACAGGACGCTCCTGGGGCCAATCCAGGGCGCGCCGTAGTCCCACGATGCCCGGTAACAGTTGTCCGGCCAAACGACCATCTGCAGTGCCGGGCCACCGATGCCGCCGGTGAGTTGCAGAGCCTGGGCACAGGGGTTGTCGCTGTCCACCACGGTGACGCGGAGGAACAGGCTGTCGGCGAGGCCGAGCACGAGATCGCGACGTGGGATATGAATGGGCGAGGTGCGCATGTATGGCACCGTCATGGCGAAGGATGGCATGGCTGTTTCCTAACGCCGGGCGCTGGCGATCACACTGTGCGCCTGATACGCCCCGCCGGTGAGTGCGATCTTGACTATCAGGCCAGCATCATTGCAATAGCCTGCGAACCGCCAGCAGATACAGGCGGAACGACGGCCCAATGCTCGATGGCGACTTGCGTCACCACCGTCTGCAGCGTCGCCGCTGACACTGTGCCCCAATGCTCGACCGCAACCTGCGTAACCTGCCCCTGCGGGCTGGTGGCGAGCCAGTGCTCGACAGACGTCTGGGTGAGCCTGGTATCGGTCATGCTATCGTAGTCGGCCCGATGGTAACATTATTCACCCCCGTCGCTGTCCATGCAGCACCTGTTGCCGGGTCGGTGAGATCAAGGCGATACGCCCAAAGCCACCCACTGCTGGACAGCGTGAGCGTTGGCGATGCAACCGTGGTACTGCCTGACTTGAGCTGCGTCGCTGCGGTGCGCGTGCCGGCGTCGCTCTTTTGCATGTAGGCGCGGGTGGTCACCGCGATCGTCGAGACCGGTGTCGATGTGATGGCGGCAATGCCGTAGAAGTCCTGGTCACCGGGCGTGCTGTCGTAGACGTATGAGGTGGTGCCGTCCTGCTGGGGTTCGGACACCGCCTGCCAGTTCGCGGGTGTCGCGGTGTAGGTCCATGACATATTGATAGAGCGTTGGATACCCGTTGCCACTGGATTGGCTTGCGGGAAGGCGCTGTAAGAAGTCGTGCTAAAAGTAGCTGCTGACGATTGGGTGCTTCCCGAAGAAAAAGAGCCTGCGCCATCGGATGCAGCACCTACCCAATACGCCGTTCCTTTTACGATTGTCACGCCTGAGAACGTGAACACGTTAGCTCCGACCACGACTGGCGTGACCGGAGCTGTTGCCGACGCCAGTATTGCTCCCGGTGCTCCACTGTTGTCCGCAAAGATGGCACACTTCATATTGACGGTTGTGCTTAAATTGAAAAACGCCACGCTGACGCTCGTCACCGTCCCGCTGTAGGCGGCCACAAACACATCATAGACAGCGTTGTTCGAGCCGTTAACACTTGCGCCTGTCGCTGTCACCGTCTGCGTCAACGCACCAGTCGACGTCCGCGAGAACTGCACGCTGGCATCGGACGCCGGCATGCGTGTGTAGCATCGAATATCGCCCATCCAGGCAACTGACGATGCGTCGGAGCGCCAGAACAGGTCGTCTATCCGATGAGCGTTCACAGGCGATGAGGCAGTCCCGATTTGTAGCTTGTTGGCATAGTTGTTTGCAGAGGTGCGCGTATTTAAGCTGCCGAGGGAGCGATCGTTGACAGTGTTGCCGTTCTTGCGAACCGCCCAACTCCCTGTGGTGTTGTTGACTACTATCTCGATCTCAAACGCATACCAAGTGCTGGTCAGGGGGAAAGCACCAGTATAGGTATCCAGTACGGTCCCGGTTGAGGCGCCGGAAGTCAGTAGGATCGCGCCATCGCTGCGGAAGACAACCGAGCATTGCGCTGTCACCCCATCAGTCAGTTGCAGATAGAAGCCCAGCGTGCTGCCGGTGATTGCCGCCGTCTGTATGAACGACACGGCGAAATGGTGTACAGCGTCATTGACGCCACTGCTTTTGACCAGATTGGTGTTGCTTAGGTTGAATGTGACACACTGGCTACCAGTAAAGCGGCCTGGGGAAGATAAGCCAATGTTACCTATCGCGGTTGCGCTGTCCCAATAGCCATTGACCATATCGGCTGATGCCGCATACAGGTCGAACCCATCGCCGAAGTTCCAAGCCATCAGACCCTCGCACAGAGCACGGTGATGCCGCAGTCGGCCAGCGTCGCGTCCTGCGTTGGCGCGACGATCTGGAGCACGTCGCCGATCGCGAGCGAACCGCCGCTGCCCGCGAGCGTGGCGCCGGTGTTGCTGGCGGTTGTAATCGTGATTGTGCCGAGCGCGGTCGTTGTGCCGCCGCTGATGCGATTGAGCGTGAAGGCTGCGGATGCCGTCGCCTTGGTCACGTCATACACGACGGAGCCCGTGAGCCCTGCCGGCACGGTTATCGCCCATGGCATCGGCACGTTGATCGTGGCGCCTGTGGCCGGCTTACCGCTGAAAGTGAATGGCACCGGGACTTGCTGCACCTCGGTCGGGAGCTGCGCGTATATCGCTGTGCCGGTGATGGTGGAGAACGACGGCGGGGGTATCGTGATGGCGGCGCTCGATGCCGCCGTCAGCCTGCCCTTGGCATCCACGGTGAACGTCGGGATGTGCGTCGCGTCGCCGTAGGTCGCGGCTGACACGCCGGTCGTGACCAGCGTGGGGTTCGGGTAGGTGCCTGCTAAATCCCCGCCGGCTGTGCCGGTCGGGGGGCCACTGACGCCGCCTGTAACAACCAGAGTGCCGCCCGCTGCCGACAAGCCTGCGCCGAGCGCATTCACCGCTGGTCCGTTCCACGCTACCGCCAGCGTGCCGGTCGTTGTAATCGGTCCCCCCGTGATGCCAGGCGCCGTCGTGCCGACGGAGGTGACGCTGCCAGCACCAGGCGGTCCTGGAGGTCCGCGCCAGCCGTCGCCGGTCGGGTCGCACGGCACATCGGGCGGCTGGGGGCTGCCGATGAACGACGGGCCGCCGGGTATCGTCACGCCGTCAGGCATTGCGTGTCCTCACAAGTCTGCGGATGCAGTTACTGTTCCTGATAGATTGGCATAACCTGTAGCTGTAGCCGTGCCACCGATATAATAATTACTTGCACTTAGTGCGTTCACGGAAACACCACTGAAGCCAGAGCCGCCGGCTGCTATGGTCATCGTAGGCGCGTTACGCATCATCTGTACTAGCGTCGAACCTACGTTATAGCCTTGGCTCACGGTTACATATCCTGCCCACATTGGCTGTAGGTTACCTTGATAAAACCGTTGGCAATTCGCCAGATCATACCGTGGATCAGGTTTCTCCAGCGGCGTGGCCACCGAGCCAATTTCCAGTTGCACACCCCAGAGATAAAGCGTGTAGCTTTGCACGCCGATAGTGCCGTACTGGGGGCTGGTCGTTGCGCCAGCAGATAGGCCAAGGCGGATAGTTGTGAAATCTGTCCCTGTATTGCTACCGAACGTCTTTCCCGCCGAGGACGGCAGCGTGAACGTCAGCGAATATCTTGTGTAAGTCGTTGACAGGGTAACGGCCTGCCCTGCCGTCTGAGCGATGGCTGATGGGCTGCCTCCGGTGCCAAAGTTCTGAAGCACCAAACAACCGAGTTTCGGCGTGCCTGCTCCCGCTACTGCCCAGAAGCTAAGTGTCACGGTCTTGCCGGATAGCCGCCGCACGCTCTCTAAGCGGTGCTCCAGATAAGCCTCATCGGTCGCGCCACTGCCGCCGGCGCACACGCTGACAAGATGCTGCGTCGCCGCCTCGTCTCCGATCTGTGTGCGGTTGCCATCCGTCATTGCGCCGACGGTGACGGAGAGCGTGCCATTGACAAAGGACATCAGCCAACGGTCTGCCGTGTAACCACCGATGGTCGTGAATGCCCCAGTGCCACGCTGCGCCAAACCAAACAGCGGGTTATGGACCAGGTTGCGTCCCACGTTGTTGAGCGCGGGGGCCACCGCCGTCGTGACCTGCGCGGCGGTCTGATAGCCGCTCGGGTTGGTGGCCGCATAGCGGCTGGTGTCGGTAGGGTGAATGTGGTCAGACCGCGCGTACGTCGTCAGCGTGCCGATGGTGGCGGTGCCATCCATTACCGGCGTGGTAACGGTGTTTGGTGCGGGTGGCGCGACGCCACTGCTCGCTGCCGTGAGGCGCCCCTTGGTATCGACGGTCAGCGACGCATAGGTGTAGCTGGCGGCGGCGACGCCTGTCGTGACCAGGGTCGGGCCAGGATAGGTGCCTGTCAGATCGCCGGTTGCCGCGCCGGTTGGTGGGCCTCCGGTGCCACCAGGCGCGGTGATGACGCCGCTGCTTATGGTGACTGTCGTGCCATCAACCTTGACGCCACCGAGGATGGTCGTGGAGGCGGTGGGCAGCGTGTAGGTTGGCCCGGCGGGACCGACGTCGCCGGTGTCGCCCTTGGGGCCTTGCGGCCCGGTGGCGCCGGTTGATCCGGTTGCGCCTGTAGGCCCGGTTGGTCCGGTTGGTCCAGTAGGCCCAGCAGGCCCTGTGGCACCCGTTGCACCGCTCGGGCCTGCTGGCCCCGGCACTGTGCTGTCGGCGCCGTCCTCACCGGGAACTCCCTGTGGTCCTGCCGGTCCCGGCGGCCCAACCCAGCGATCCGGGTCAGGTGGGCCAGTCGCGTTGCTTGCGAAGTCAGAATAATGCAGCCGATAACCCGAGCCTGATGGCGCGGGCATGGGTGTCGGTGGAGTGGCGGTCGCCACGTCATCAGCATAGTCCGAATAACGGAGCTTATATGCCATTTAGAAATACACCGCAGCCACGGTCTCGCCGCTGCTCGGCAGCGCGACGTAGCGATAGATCGACACCATCGCCAGCGCGGTATCCTTCGCATCGGTGTCCATGCCGACCAGCGGCGCGAGATTGTCCGCGGTCAGCACCACGTATGGGTCGTTCAGGCCGTCCGGGATGTCGAACACCGACCACCGGGCGATACCGCGCATAACCAGGTCGTCATGCACCGCCTGCTGCGCGTTGTCGTCGGCGCTTAACACCATCACGCCCTTACGGACACGCGCCTCGAGCGCCGGGATCATCGCGGGATCTGTCTTTTGCCCGAGACTGGTCGCGGCATAGGCAGCCGTGAGCTTCAC
>JANWJO010000003.1 GCA_025449435.1 Chloroflexota bacterium
ACCTGTGGAGAGGGGTAGGGGGTGAGGGGTTGTCGTGTCTTCCGGCTGGTGAGCGACTATTCGCTCAACTCGCGGCGTGCTGGCCGCTGGCATCCAGCGGCACGCAGTCTTTCACGTCCACGGTGAGGAACAGCGGCCGGTGCGGCAACAGCGACGCAAACATCGTGAGCCGGTCACCCTCCAGATTGGTGACCATGCCCCGCGCGCCGACCGCCGGGCCGCGCGTGACTTGCACCGAACTCCCAATGAACATCGACGGTTTGGGGATGGCCTGTGCCGGATCGTTGAGGCGCGGCTTAAAGGGGATGATGCGCCGAGTTGCCACAGACATGCCAGCTCTCCTTTGTCGCTGCGAAGCAGCGGACTGGTGAAGGCAAGGGCAAGGAGAGGACGCGACCGCGCAGGCCCGCACACGACGGCACACAGGCCACTGGCGAAATTGCTCCTCTTTCTCAACGCCTACGAGGTTAGCTGACGGGTTCGGGGGGAAAGAGCTCCCCTACCAGCTTGCGCCGGATTCACCCCAGTTGTTGGTTCCCCCGTTCCACTGGTGACGGCCAGAGGATTCGGCTTTTGCCTTCGCGGATACACTACCCGCTGTCCCTGCACCTGTCAATGCAACCAGTAGCGGGGATTCACCGCCAATTTATCTTGGGGCGGATGGCAATGGACCTCCTTGAATGGCCCCCAAGAGGCGGACGAGCTGCCGGAAGACCGCTTGTTCCCCACGCCCACAGGGCACCCGGCTTCCTTGGGAGGGCGCCCCCTGGGCAACTAAGAGTGGGGTTGTGGCAGGAGGCAACGGGTAGAGCACCGGCGCGCTCCCGGGGGGGACGGCGAGCGCCCGGTGTTCCACCTTGCTGCCAGTCCGGCACTGCACGCAAGCATGCGCCATTGCATGCCGGTGGAGTGCCCGCGGCCTCTGCAAACGCTGGCCGGAGAGCGCGCGCCTGCGGGCGAACGGCTACGGCAAGGCCGTTCGGACGCTGTGCGTGAGGGCTATTGGCGACCCGTCTTACTCATCCCTGGGTCCGGTATATACAACCTCGATCAGGATGCGGTCCGGTGTCTCAAACATCACCTGGTAGTAGGTCCGGCCATCCTCGGAGAATTCCGGCCGGTGGCGCGGCGTCTCAAACAAGGCGGGAACCTTGCGCTCGGTAAGGTACGCCACCGTACGATCTACGTCCGCTTGCGACTTCACGCCAAACGCCACGTGGTTGAGCCCTGGGCCGTCGTAGTCGTTCTTCACATCCTTAGTGCTGGTGCCAAACCACAAACTGGGACCTGATTCCGGCCCGTAACCCAGCATGCCTTCGCCGTCGTAATACGTTTTGCACCCTAAGAAGGTGAGCAGGTCGCGGTAGAACTGCATGTGCTCACCGCCAATGCTAAACATTAAATGGGATACTGTGGATTGCACGCCCGTCTCCTCCGGTGGTTGTGTGAGTGCAGAGATCTTCGCTCTGCAGCCCCAGCATAGAACATACGTTCCATTTTGGCAACGCTGGGCAATGCGCCTAGGACCTGTTGGCCATTAGGTACGGACCCCTCCCCTGCCCCTCCCTAGCTTGCTGGGGCGGGGCGCGGGGACGTGCCTATCTCGTGCGCTGGTACACTGCGGCGCGCGATAACTGGCCAGTCGGAGTGCGGCGTGCTTCTTGCCCGACCCACCTGGATTGCCGTCGACCTCGGCGCGATCGATCACAACATCCGGCGTATCCGCCAGCGGCTATCGCCGAGCACGGAACTCCTCGCGGTCGTCAAGGCGCACGGGTACGGCCACGGCGCGGTGCCCGTGTCCAAGGCCGCGCTGGCGGCTGGTGCTCGCATGCTCGGCGTCACCTGCTTGGACGAAGCGCTGGAGATCCGTGAAGCAGGTATCACCGCCGACGTCCTCATGCTCGGCTATACCCCACCCTGGCAAGCCAGCACGGTGGTGGCACAGCAGGTGTGCGTGTCGGCCTTCGATCCGGAACTGCTCGAATCGCTTGCCACTGCCGCCCGCGCCCTCGGCCAGCCCGCTCGCGTACACCTCAAGGTGGATACGGGCATGAGCCGGTTCGGTCCGTTACTCAAGGACTTTACGGCGCTCGCCCAGCGCGCCTACGCCCTGGAAGGGTTGGAGGTGGAGGGCGTGTTCTCCCATTTCGCCTCGGCCGACGCCGATGACCAATCGTCAGCACTGGATCAGTTGCAGCAGTTCCAGGAGGCACTGCGCATGCTTGAGGCGATAGACGCGCGTCCTCGCTGGCGGCACCTGGCCAATAGCGCCGGTGCCTGGCGCCTTCCCGCTGCCCACTTCGATATGGTGCGCCCCGGCGCCCTCATGTACGGGCTCGACCCAACGCCGGCATCGCACATATACAAGGGCTTCCGACCAGCGCTGTCGTTCCACGCCCTGGTCGCCCAGGTCAAAAGCATCCCTACCGGCGCCGCGGTGAGCTACGGCGGCACCTGGCGAGCAGCGCGCCCCACCCGCCTCGCGGTGTTGCAAGTGGGCTACGCCGATGGCTTCCGCCGCACGCCGGACAGCTGGGGTCACGTGCTGATCCATGGCCAGCGCGCCCCCCTGGTTGGCGTTGTATGCATGGACCTGTGTATGGCCGATGTCACCGACATACCAGCCGTGCGCCCAGGCGACGTAGCCACGTTGCTCGGGCGGCAGGGCCAGGAATACATCGGACCCTGGGACGCTGCTCGAGCTGCCGGTACCATTGGCTACGAAATACTCACGGGCCTGGCCAGCCGCGTGCCGCGCGTGTACACGCCCGCCGGAGCGGTGCAGCGCGATCCGGCAACGCCACCAGAGACCGGCGAGCCATTGCGCCGCGGGATGGAGTTTGGCTAGATGTTCACCCTCGGCGACGTGGTGCATATGACCGGTGGCACGCTGGCAGCTCCAGCGGACACCGTGCTCGACACTCCTCTCAGTGGCGCCACGACGGATAGCCGCTCCGTCGGGCCCGGCTACTTGTTCATCGCCTATCGCGGCGACCGGCTCGACGGCCACGACTTTGCCAGCGCGGCGTGCCAGGCCGGCGCTGGGGCCCTGCTGGTGCAGCGGCCCATCGCTGGCGCCTGCGATAGCGTGCCGCAAGTGATCACGCCAGACCCGCGCGCCTCGCTAGCTCGGCTGGCCAACCGTGTGCTCGCGCGCTCCAATGTGGAGACTGTGGTCGGCGTCACCGGTAGTGCAGGCAAGACCACTATGCGTGCCGTCATTGGCACATTGCTGTCTGCAGGCTTTCCCGGCGCGGTACTGCAGCCCATCGCGTCCTATAACACCGACACTGGCCTTTCCATGACCATCCTCAGCTCACTGGCCGAGCAGCACCGCTTTGCCGTGCTGGAGATGGGCGCGTTTCGTGCCGGCGACATCGCCGCCCTGTGCAAACTCGCTCCGCCTCACGTGGGCGTAGTGACCAACGTAGGCGGTGCGCACCTCGAATCGTTCGGCTCGCTAGACAATACCGCCATCGCCAAAGGCGAACTGATCGAGTCGTTACCTGCCCACGGCCTGGCCGTGCTCAACGTCGACGACCCAAGGGTGCGAGCAATGGTCTTTCGCTCGAAGGCGCCCAGCGTGCTGTATGGCCTGGGTGATGGCGCGCAATACACCGGCGCTATCGACCGGCTTACCCCCAACGGCATGCAGTTCCACTGGCGCGGTCCCTACGATGGTGATGTAGCGACCAGCCAGCTCATCGGCCGTCACAACTTGCGCAACATGCTGGCGGCTATCGCCGTTGCCCAGCAGTGCGGGCTGGATCGCGCCACGATAGCCGCCGGGCTGGCCGCCGCGCAGCCGGTAGAGTCGCGCACCCAGATCAAACGCGCCGTTTCCGGCAGCACGATTATCGACGACAGCTATAACGCCAATCGCGCCTCCATGCTCGCCGGGTTGGACACGCTGCGCGACCTTGCGCCCTTGGATCATCGCTGGGCAGTACTTGGCGACATGTATGAGTTGGGCGACCACGCCGAAGCAGAGCACCGAGCGGTGGGCGCTGCAGCCGCCGCCAGCGTGGGGCACTTGTACGCCGTCGGGACTCTGGCGCGCTGGATCGCCGAAGGCGCCATCGAGGCTGGTATGCCGCCTAGCCGCGTATTGCACCTCGCCGCGCCGGGCGACGAAGGTTTCCGGGCTTCACCCATTCCCGCGCCAGCGGTGGCCGCCAGCAGGCAGCAACTAGCGACGGAGTTGCTCAGCAGGCTCACCCCTGCCGATGTCGTCCTGGTCAAAGCGGCACACGGCATGCGGCTGGACTTCGTGGTACACCTGCTGCAAGCGGAGCAACCGGCACACTAGCTGGTGGTCTGGGAGAGAACTGGGAGTGACAGCTTGCGGCAAGGCAAAGTTCGCGTGGCGGTGCTGTTTGGTGGGCGATCAGCCGAACACGAGGTATCCATCGAGTCGGCGCGCTGCGTTCTAGAAGCGCTCGACACGTCGCGTTACGACGTGGTGCCAGTGGCCGTGACCCAATCGGGTCGCTGGCTACCAGCTGATGCCTCGGCCGCACTACTCGCCCATCAACCGGTGCTCACAAGCAGCCACGCCAAATCCGTGCCAACGGCGGGAGATGGCGTGGCGCTCGTTCCGTTGGACAATCAATTGCCTACCGTCAGCGCAGGCTTACGGGGCATCGATGTGGTGATCCCACTCATTCACGGCACCTCTGGCGAGGACGGCACGCTCCAGGGTGTGTTGGAGTTTGCGGGCATCCCATACGTGGGCGCTGGGGTAGCGGCGTCGGCGGTGGGCATGGACAAGCACCTGCAAAAGTTGGTGCTGCGCGCGGCGGGGCTGCCCGTGCTGGATTGGGTGCTGATCGAAAAGCATCGCTGGCTGGCGCAGCGAGCCGCCTGTGAGCAGCAGGTCGTGGCCGCGATAGGCTTTCCCTGCTTCATCAAGCCCGCCAACATGGGCTCGAGCGTGGGCGTCCACAAAGTGCACGCCGCGGATGCGCTTGGCGCTGCCATCGACGACGCCAGCCAGTACGACACGCGCATCCTCGCTGAGGTTGCAGCAAGCAACCCGCGCGAGATCGAGGTGAGCGTGCTCGGCAACCACGAGCCCATCGCCTCGGTGCCGGGTGAAATCCTCCCTACCCGGGAGTTTTACGACTATGCCGCCAAATACCTCGACCCGTCGTCGGGCTTGGCCATCCCCGCCCACCTAACCGACGAACAGGCCAGCGCGGTGCGCCGGTTAGCCCTGCTCGCCTTCACGACACTGGGATGTGATGGCATGGCGCGCGTCGATAGCTTCTTGTGCGGTGAGCAGTGGTGGGTGAACGAGCTCAACACCATCCCCGGATTCACGCGCATTAGCATGTATCCCAAGTTATGGGAGGCCAGTGGCATCTCATACAGCGAGTTGTTGGACCGGCTCATCGCACTGGCCACGGAGCGCCACACTGAGCGTCAGGGACTGTTTACGCGGTACCAGCCACCCTCAGCGTGATACTCGTGACGGTGTGGTGTGGAGCAGTTCGCCACACTGCATTGCTTGATCGTGGGCGCACGGGCGTCTGACGATAGGCCACGACCTGGCGGGAGCACCACAGAAGCGGAGGCCAGCGGTGCCGAGGGAACCTACGCCGGGACGGCAGGCGCGCAGCGCCGCGCGCCCGGAGCCGGCCCCGCCGGTGGTCGCGCCAGGCGACACTACGAGCAGCGCGCTGGTCATAGCGGTGGTGTCGGCAGCCTCGCGCAACACGCTGGAAAGCAACCTCATCACGCGGTCGGTGAGTGCCGCCATCGGCGAAGTGTTGGTGTCAGCATTGCCGCCGGACCGTATCGACACCGGCGCCACCGAGCGCAACCGGCTGAACTTGTTCCTGTATAAAGTGACCCCCAAGCTCACCATGCGCTCGCTCAACGGTGTTGCCAGCAGCGAGCCGGCGCCGCAGTTGTTAGCGCTCGACTTGCATTACCTCCTGTCGGCCTACGGCGAGCAAGACCTGTACGCCGAGGTGTTGCTGGGCGAAGCAATGCACATCTTCTTGAGCATGCCGTCGCTGTCCCGCGACGAATTGCTCAAGGCGCTGGCGGCCGAGCCAGACCGCCAGCCAGCGGTGGCGCTGCCGCCCATCACGGCTGCGCTGGCTGCTGCGCGGCTACCCGACGCCATGCAGCGTGTCGAGATCGGCCTGGAGTTTATGAACTCCGAAGAGTCATCACGGCTGTGGTCGGCCACCCAAACCAAATTTCGTCTGTCCGTTGCCTACAAAGTGTCGGCCGCTTTCCTGGAAGCCAGCCCATGACGGCGGTCACCGCGCCAGAACAGGCTGCTCCTACCGGCGTCGATGCCAACCAGCAAGCGCTGCAACTGGCTATTGCCGAGCTCAAATCCCTGTTGGAATTGCGCGCGAGCGACGGCGCTACCCGGCCGTTGCTCCTTCCAGTGGGTGGGGCCAGCGCGTCAGCCAGCCAGCTCACCGTGGCCGTGCCCACTCTTGACCGAATGAGTGCTGCCTTCCGACTGTCGCCCTTCGAGCGCGGCTTGCTACTACTCTGCGCCGCCGTGGAACTCGATTCCAGCGTCGGTGAACTATGTGCCAAGGCACAAGGAGATCCACGCGCCCTACAACCCTCGTTCGGCTTTGCCCTCGGGGCGCTACCGCAGCCGCATTGGTCGGCCATTTCCCCTGCGTCGGCGCTGCGCCGCTGGCACTTGCTCGAAATTGGGTCCGGCAGCACCCTAGTAAGCAGTACGCTACGCCTGGACGAGCGCATTTTGAACTATCTGCTCGGCGTCCACCACATCGACGCCGCGCTCGTCCCTTACGTGCACACCGTACCGGTGTCGCCGCTCGCCGCCGCATCGCATCAGGCGCTCGCTCGCAAGGTTCAAACGTTGTGGGTGGAAGCAGCTAATGCGGGAGCAGGCGTTCCCCCAGTCCAGATCGCTGGCGGCGACGCCGCCACCCGGCGGGACCTTGCCGCGGCCATCTGCCAGGCGCTCAAGCTTAGTGTGCTGCTGGTTCCAGCGGAGTTATTACCCGCTGGCCCTATGGATCTGGACAAACTTCGCCGGCAACTCGAGCGCGAGTCGTTGCTGAGTGTCGCGGCCATCGTGTTCGATTGTGACGAACTCGACGCGAGCGACCCTACCCGCTGGGCGGCAATGCAGTCGGTGATCGAGCGCGTAAATCGTCCGATGCTCATCCTGACGCGTGATCGCCAATCGCTGCGACGCAAGAGCACGGTCACGTTCGAGCTGGCGGCGTTGAGCTTTGCCGAGCAACACTCCATGTGGGCAGCCGCGCTGGGCGCCGATGCCGCAGGGCTCAATGGTGCGCTGGCCGGCCTGGCTATGCAGTTTGCGTTAGCGCCCCAGGCCATACGCGCGGCCAGCGCGCAAGCGCGCAGTGGTATCGGCCCCGCTGGCGCTGCCGATGCCACCTTGTCCGCGTCGTTATGGGAAGCTTGCCGGCTGCAGGCCCGCGCCAAGCTCGACGACCTGGCGTTTCGCATCGATAGCCCGGCCACCTGGGACGACTTGATCCTGCCGGAACTCCAGCGCCGCACCCTTCACGATGTCGTGACGCACGTGCGCCAGCGCGCCAAGGTGTACGAGGCGTGGGGGTTCGGCTCGCGTGGCTAACGTGGGCTCGGCATCAGCGCGTTGTTTGCGGGCGCGAGCGGCGTGGGGAAGACACTCGCCGCCGAGGTCATCGCCAACGAGCTCCACCTGGACTTGTATCGCGTAGACCTGTCATCCACCGTGAGCAAGTTCATTGGCGAGACCGAGAAGAACTTGCGGCGCATTTTTGATGCCGCCGAAGAAGGCGGCGCCGTGCTGCTGTTCGACGAGGCCGACGCCCTGTTCGGCAAGCGTAGCGAGGTCAAGGATAGCCACGACCGTTACGCCAACATCGAGGTGAGCTACTTGCTACAGCGCATGGAGTCCTATCGCGGCCTCGCCGTCCTCACCACCAACCTCAAGTCGTCGCTCGACCCCGCGTTTCTGCGCCGCATCCGGTTCATCGTACACTTCCCGTTCCCGGACGTGCGGCAGCGTGGCGACATCTGGCGGCGCGCCTTTCCTGCTGCGACGCCTACCAATAAGTTGGACATCGCCAAACTGGCCAGGCTCAATGTGGCGGGCGGCAACATCAAAAACATCGCGATGGGGGCTGCCTTTATCGCCGCGGACGAAGATCGCCCGGTAGGCATGGGCCATGTCCTCGCCGCAGCGCGGGCCGAGTATGCCAAGTTGGAGAAGTCGCTCACTCCTGCGGAGATCGAGGGCTGGGTGTGAAGGTGATGGACCTCACCCCCCGCCCCTCCCCGGCACGGGGAGGGGAGCAGACACGACGGGTCAGCGGGTCAGCGCAGCGATCCCAGCGCAACGTCCCCGCCAATGGGGGGACAACAGGGGGGGCGTGTTTATGGTGAGAGGTGCGCCTGATGTTGCCTGAGTTGCATGCTGCGATGCGCGCCCTGCTGTACCGCGATGGTGGCTTTTCACCCTCCGAGGTCGACGTGGTGTTCGAGACCCCCACCCGCGAGTGGGTCGAAAGCCTCGTCCGGCCCACCATTTGCCTGTACTTGCTCGATTTACAGGAGGACCTCGAACGCCGCCAAGCTCGCTACGAGCCGGTAAAGGGCAGCAAGACCAGCGAAATGAAATTGCTTCCTCGCCGCATCGGTGTGCGTTACCTGGTGATTCCGTTCGCCTCCGACGTGGACGATACGCTGCGCCTGCTATGGCGGGTGTTCGCGGTGTGCCTGCGCTACGAAGAGTTCCCAATGGCCCTCTTGAGCGACAGCCTCGCAGACATCACGCCGCCGTTTCGCACCAAAGTGCTGCAAGTGGACGACGGCCCCAAGCTGAGCGACATGTGGAGCGCGTTTGACATCGACCCGCGCCCCGGCTTTGTGTACACCATCACCATACCCCTCGACTTCGATATCACCATCCGCGCGCCGTTGGTGCTCACCCGCACATTGCGCACCGGGTTGCTAGTAGACGGGTCCTTCTCCGACCTCAAGGAGAGCCCGATGTTGGAGATCGGAGGCATCGTACACGCCAGCACTGGCGAACCGGTCGTTGGTGCGCAGGTGTCGATCAAAGGTAGCAGCGCCGCACCCACCACCACCGACGGCGAGGGCCGTTACCACATTCGCAACCTACGGCCGGGTCCAGCCATCCTTGTGGTCACACCCGCCGGCAAGCCGCCGCAGGAGTTGCCGCTCACCATCCCGGCGGGCACGTATGAGGTGACATTGAAGTGACTCGCCGCGAAGTTTGACCCCCCTGTCGTCCCCCCTCATCGGGGGGACGTTGCGCCGGAAGAATGCTGCTCACAACGGTCCGTCCGCTCGGTTCCCCTCTCGGGGAACAGCGAGGTAGAACCTCAGGGGGTTGGTGGCGGACAAGCAGCAAGAATTCGTGCGAGGACCTCCGGGAGCCGGAATCGGACATCGGCATTGGTGACACGAATCACGCGGAGACCTTGGCTGGTGAATAGTTCGTCGCGGGCAGCGTCGTCGCCGGCATGCTCACGGTGGACACCGCCATCGACCTCCACCACTACGTGCGCCTGCGCATGGTAGAAGTCGGCGATGAATCCGTACACGATCTGCTGGCGCCGGAAGGCTAGTCCCTGGAGGCTGTGATGGCGGAGCGCCCTCCAGAGGGTAACTTCCGCAGGCGTCATGGCCCGGCGCAGCGCTCGCGCTCGTTCCAGCTTCTGCGGATCGATGATCTGGCCATTGATGATCCACGCCGGCAGAGGTTTATCCGCCCTGTCCTGCATCGGCGTTTCCCTCCCTCGACCTTGTGTCAGCGCATCATCTGCCCGCCCGGGAAGTGACGCCGTTGAGTCTGGCGGATACACGAAGTCCACAATGCTCCCGGCGCAACGTCCCTCCCGAAGGGGGGACGACACGGGGGTCAACCTTCGTCTCCTCCAAGTCGGCAGTTCCTATGTCGTGTCTGGCGCCGACACGAAGTCCTCAATCCTCCCTGCGCAAAGTTCCCCCCGATGGGGGGGACGACAGGGAGGTCCGTACCCTCGCCCCGCCCTCATCCACCAGCAGCACCAGGGTCTTGCCGGCAATGCCCTGCCTATTCGCCGTGTCTTCCAGCGCCAGCGCGACCCGAGGCGCACTGTGGGAGCTGGCCAGCGCTAGCGTAGAAGGGCCGGCACCACTTACTGCCGCGCCATACGCGCCAGCGTGCCTGGCCGCCGCCATAAGCGCGTTCATGCCACGGTACAGCCTGGCGCGATAGGGCTGGTGCAACCGGTCCTCCATCGCCGCGCTGAGCAAGTCGAGCCGGCCAGTGCCGAGGGCTGCGACGAGCAGCGCGCTGCGCCCGACATTGAACACGCCATCCGCCAGCGGAA
>JANWJO010000004.1 GCA_025449435.1 Chloroflexota bacterium
CTCCGCCCAAATGGACAACGGTGTTGTCACCAGAGTTAGCCACCCAGATACCAGTCGTTCCAACCTCTACGTCCGATGGCTTGGAACCGACATGGAACGCACTCTGCCCCTTCGCATCGGCGCGTAGCACGTTGCCGTTGTTGAAATCGGTCACCCAAAACACGTCGTTTCCGGAAGCATCACGGCTGATCGCCAGCGCCGACAGGTTGAACCCTCCGCCGCTGCCGCCACCATTGCCGCTGCCGCCACCATTGCCACTACCACCGCCGTTGCCACTACCACCGCCGTTGCCACTACCACCGCCGTTGCCGCCACCTGGGACAACGACACCACCACCACCTTGCGGCACCGGCGTTGGGAACGTCACCGGCGTGGCAGTGGGCTGCGGGGTCGCCGTGGGGGCGGGCGTCGGCGTCGGTAGCGGCGTGGGTGTGGGGAGCGGTGTCGCTGTAAACAGGATGACCTCCGATGTGCGGATCGCCTGCTTGCCTTTGTTGTTTGCCGTCAGGGTGATCGGGCCCGGGTTGGCGATCCGATACTTCTGTGATCCACTCAACGGCACGGTGCCAAAGACGTTGATGGTAACCGTCTCCGCGTTAGTCACGCGCCAGGATATGGTCACCGTATCCCCTGGCATGGCTTGGGGCGGATCCACCGACCACAGCTCAATCACTGGTGCACCTGGTTCGGGTGACGGCGTCACGGTCGCTGGCACCGGTGTGGGCGTCGAGGTCGGGGTAATCGGCGTGGGCGTCGGCGTGGGTGCTTCGACGCTCACCGATTGCTGCTTGTTCACGGAACCAAAGATGTTGCTCGCCACGAGGCTCAGGTTGGCTGTCTGATCAAGTCCTCGTGGAAACACGATACCGTTGTCTTTGGTGTCTACTTGCAGTCCGATCGGTTCGAGCATCAGCTTTTGAGCGCGATCTACCTTCCAGTGCAAGATAAGCGGCTGGCCAGCGATTGGGTTGAGCGGCTCGTAACTAAAGGTTTGAATGTTGGGTTTGAGTAGAGCCGCAAGGATGAACCAAGCTGCAATGAGCAACACAGGAATGACCAGCACCCAAGGCGGCAGGAGCGCCTTGTGGACAAACTCGACGTTGACCGGCGATGGTGATGTTCCTGTTGTTGCCTCGGCTGCCACCGTGATCCGACGCGTTTGCTTGTTGCCCAGCAGCCGGAATGGCGCCCGTACTTCCATAACTTGCTGTTTGCGCTGGGCTGCGTTGACCTCCATCGCCGGATTAGGAAGAACGAACTTTAGTATCTGCTCTTCGTCCTTGGGTTGAATCTGATACTGGCCCTGCGCATTGCCTTCGTTGTCGAGGGCGAGGTCGTATCTGGCCTTCATCCGCCCAGCCCGCCGCATAGGATTGACCTTCAGCGACGGATCAAAGAACGGCAGGACTGTCCACGTCGCCTCTGAGCTGCTCGAAACCGACGGGTCTTCGCGTGACGTGGCCTGAACCGTGACTGGATACTCACCCGCGAAGCTTGTCGCGCGCCGCGGCACCGCGAGCGGCAGGGTCACTGCCGTCTGTCCATTGGGGTTGAGCTGGATTTCGCGCTCTGGCAACCGAACCCAATCGACCGGAACACCGGTTACGGAGATACGGTAGTGATCGACAATTGAGCCCAGGTTGGCGAGTGTCGCGCGCGCCACATTGGGCTGGCCAGGAGTGAGGGCCAATGTTGGTTGCTCCAACAGCAGGCGAACACGCGCGGCAGACGCGCCGCCAACGCCTCCGGCTGCTACTGGTACCGCACCCGCACCACGGACGTGCGCTTGCTGTACGGCCACCTCCAAGCGGAGCCAGAACGGCCCCACGCGGAGCCAGGAGTTGGGGCTCCACTCCTGGGGTATCTGAGGCAAGAGCTTAGCGTCGCCCAAGAACGTGCCATTGGAAGATGCTAGGTCGGTAACAGTGGCACGCTCGCCATCCCAGTCCACACGAGCGTGATGACGAGATACTGCGTTGTCGTCCAGATAGATAGTGTTGTCCGTTACCCGCCCGACCGTCAGGCCGTTACCCGTGAGCGGCGCAGTCTGCTTGATGCCACCCGCTGCGTCGATGACACGAATCTGCGTGACGTTGACAGCACCGATCAGGCTCGGCAGGGGCGGCGGTGCGTCCCTCCTGGCCGGCGCACTCAGTTGGGTCTGGTCCGGTGAGGCTGGTCCTCCCAGCCCAGGAAGCCCGGCGACCATAGGTGGCACGGGGGTATCTGACTGGACCACTTTTTCCGGCACTACTACATGCTGGGGCGAAACCTTGGGCGGCTCGACGACGGGAACAACTCGCGGCGCTGCTTGGACGGGCGGCGATTGAATGGGCAGTTGGATTGGCGGTTGAACTTGTGGTTGCACTGGCGGCTGGACCAGATCGTGTGTCTGCGCCATCCGGGTGGCTTGGGCGCCAGGTTGTGGCAAGCTGGCAGCTACAACGGTGCCGCCGAGCATAGTCTGTCCGCCCACCTCGTCGCTCAGCGACGACCTCGCAGCGACGAGGGCAAGTGCGAGCTCCTGGGCTGTGGCGTATCGCTCTGCTGGCTTCTTTCTTAGGCAACGCAGGATGATTGCCTCGACCTGCGGCGAAAGGTTCGGTGCGACTTGTCGAGGCGGAACTGGGTCGGTATAGACGTGCTTGAATACCGCCTCGGTGAGCGACTTGGCTTCGAACGGAAGAGCGCCGGTGGCCACCTGATACAGCACCACGCCCAACGAGTACAAATCGCTGCGGCCATCCAGTTCCAGACCTTGGCATTGTTCAGGCGACATATAGGCGGGAGTGCCCATGGTCATACCGGTGGCCGTATGCAAGCCGCCTTCAGCTAAACGTGCGAGACCAAAGTCGGCGATCTTCAGCGTGTAGGGATGGTCCGCAGCTACGCCCACCCCATCGAACTTCTTGAGGAGAAGGTTATCGGGCTTGATGTCGCGGTGCACCATGCCCCGCAGGTGCGCATAGCCCAGGCCATCAGCTGCTTGACGGACGAGGTCCAAGGCCAGCGGCAGCGGGAGCGGCTCTGCAGCTGTGGCCTTCCCTTTCAGCAGCGACTGCAGCGAGCCGTCGATAAGCAACTCCATGACCAGGTAGAACCGCCCGCCAGCCTCCCCAAAGTCATACAGCTCCACGATATTGGGGTGGCTCAAGGACGCAACGACGCGGGCCTCCTGCAGGAAGCGCGCTCGAAAGCCAGCGTCGTCGGAGATGCCGGCTTGCATGACTTTGATGGCTGCTGGGCGTTCCAGCAGCACGTGTGTGCCACGGTACACCTGCGCCATGCCGCCGGCACCGAGCAACGATTCAATACGGTAGTTACCGATAGTCTGACCAACGAGGCTGCCGCTCATTGCACCGTTTCTAGCGCGTAGGCGGTGTGAGCCGGCTTGTGCTCTTGGATGAGCACGTCGACTAGATTGCGCGACACGCTGCCATCATCCGGCAGGCGCAAACGTACCTTGAAGATGTACGGCTCTTCCGGCGATTCGATGATCTCCGGCAACGACCCGACGTACAGCTCCAACAGTCTTGCCAGCCCATAATTGGTCCCTCGCCACCGGTACAAATCCATCGCCTCCGATAGCAAGCGGCGCAATCTTGCTTCGGGCCAGTGGGTACGGTACCCCAGGCTCAGCCAGGACGCCAGCCAGGGCAGGAAGGAGGCTGGCGCCGAGCGCGGATCAAAGTAGGCCGGCAAGTGATCCTCGCGCTGCTCCAGCGGCTCCCACACCGTTTGAAATAAGAGGAGATACCTGCCGAGGAAATCCGAGTCCTGGTAGATGAGGGGTAGGAAGTCGAGGTACCTGCTGGCAGCTCCCGGTGCAAGTGGCGCAAGGTGTGTCTCGCGCGGCGGCACTTGCCGGAGCACTGCCAGCGGCATCGAAGCAGGCGACTCCACGATCGACGGCGTTTCTGCCTCTGGTATGGCCGCGGGCATGACGTCCTGCAACTGTGGCACGATGGCCTGAACATCGTCCTGAGTATCCGGCGCGCCCTGCATCGCGAAACGCAAACGAAACGGGCCGATGCGAATGGTTTGGCCATCGACCAGTGCCCACGGTTGATTGGGAAGGAGGTGCGTCTCACCGACGGAGGTACCATTAGCGCTTCCTAGGTCGGTCAGCAGCCAGCGGTCGCCATCGCGACGAATTTCGGCATGGTGGCGCGACACGTTGGGGTGAGGAAGTGGTAGGCCGTTGTCGGGCAAGCGACCAATGCTCAGTACCGGCACGTCTAACGGGAGGGTTTGGACGGTGCCCTGGCCAAGCTCAACCGTTAATGAGGCTGTCAAAGCCATCCGCTTGTGTCCTCCACGCTTAGGATGCCTCGTCCCAGGGCACGCCGGTTGTCGATGGCGCTATTGTGCCATATGCGAGTGTGACCCTCTGGTCGCCTCTACGCGACACGGATCTGATGTCGGAACGAGCAGATCAGCCCATGGCGCGGCAAGGTGAGGGTGGGTGGCGCCGGCCGTGAAGCACTGTGTGAGATGGGATCTTCCAAACGCACCTGCACCTCGTCCACATACTCCACACCCGGCGTACGCTGCAACAAGCCGTAGGCTTCGGACAAGTGCAACGACCGGCCAAACGGCCAGCCGTTGCCCTGGGGGCCACCAGTGTGAGGGTCGTAAAAGCGGTAGAGGGCTTGTTCGGCCGCTTGCTGCACATTGGCGACGAGTAGTGCGTCGGTGGCATCGGCGACGCGCAGCGTGGCCGCTACGGATATCCAGGTGTAGCCAGGCTCGCGCACATCGAGTGCCGTACCCAGTAGCCGATGCTCGTCGAGCACCGCCTGGATACCCCGGCGCACACTCGGAGGCAGAACCAGCTCTTCGGGAGTCGCAGGTGTCGTACCCGGCCTTTCCGGCAGTACGATCACAAACACCTGCCCAGGCTTGGGGTCGGAGGGGTCGGCTGGTAGCGACCCCGGACCGATGCAGCGGGATCGTGCGACGCCCGCGACGCTCGCGGCCAGAAACTCGAAGTCGTCGGCCGTCACCGCCCGCGTGCGCGTGCGCAACGCCTGTGGGGCACGCAATTTGGCATCTTCGAGCGACTGCGCATCGGCCCCGCCCACGGCTGGATCCCAGTTGGTAACGTGCGCTACGTAAGGGATGGATGTTTTACACACTTGCAGTGAACGTACGGGCACATTGCCCGCTACACCGGCGCCGTATTGGTAGCGCGTAAAGCGCAACGTGCTGCCTTTCGCAGGGACCGCACCGAATTTATAGACACGGCCATCTGGCTGCAGAAGCGCCGGACCCAGCGTGAGTTCTCCCGACAAGCTGTCCAGCGTGAAATGGTTGTCTGGAGCGTGCGAATCCCCGAAGTCGCTCACCTCGGTCCAACGCTCCACCGGCATGCCTGGCGGCTCGACGATGAGCTGGTCACGGTTAGGGTCGCGTGCCAGCACCGGCTTATTGAGCAGCACAAACGTCTGGCCGGCGCTGCCGTCGCTCACGCCAAGGATTTCGTTGTTGACCGTAGTAGCGTGGATGGCACCCACCGTACCGCCACGCGACTCAACGACCATGCGTTCAAGTTCAGGCGTGACACGGTAGGCATTGTGGCCTGATTGATCCTGCGTCAACACACAGCGCAGCCAGTATCCCTGGACATCTTGTACCGCTCCCTGGCTCATTGGGGGCAGCCGGAGGATAATTTCGCCAGCCACGTTAAAGCCGCCGGTGCCATCATATTCCACGACGGCTGGCGACCACCGGCTGGCGCCACCAGAATACACCTGCCAGGACCACGGAGGGTTGGTTGGATCGACGCCAGCGCCACCGGCCACATCAACTGCCAGTTGCAGGGCCATAACGTGATTACTGTGGTCGCGCTCAAAGCCAAAGTACACGGCATCACCAGGCGCCGGCGACGGAGCAAACAGCGGCGTGCGCACGCCAGCGATCGACAGCTGGCGCAAATCGTGGGTCATCCACGACGGCTCCCCACCGGGATTAGCAAGGCGCGACTGCACGCTCGTGACCTTCGGGGTGCGAATCTCCATCTTGTCCACGGTGGTGAAGATGATGGCTGGGCTGGTCTCGGTGCGAATCGTCGCCACCTCAGTGCCCTCGGGGATCGTGATATCGGTGGACTGCGCGGCGGAGAGATAAAAGGTCACTGGGACACGAGCAGGGCGTGGCGGAGCCAGGCGAATGCCAAGGAGCTCAAGGAACTTGATGTACATCTTGTCGGGGACTTGGTTGACGCGATACAGCAGCATGTCGGTCATCCAGGCGAATAGCTCGATGAGCGTCACCCCTGGATCGCTCACGTTGTGATCGGTCCACTCCGGGCAGAACTGCGGGATCAGCCGCTTGACTTCGTCAACGATGTCTTGAAACTTGCGGTCATCAAGCTTTGGTGTGGGAAGGGGCATCGGCGTCTCGTTTCTGCTAGGGGGTGCCCGGCTCGCCCGGAATACGGTAGAACGGGAACACCAGCGTCCGGCGATCGTAGGTGGACCTAATCTGGTACTGAATGGTGATCAAGAGGCGCCCCAGGTCGTCCGGGTCGGGCTCGGCGGTGACATCTTCCACGCGGATGCGCGGTTCCCACATCGCCAGCGCGTCACGCACGTAATAGGCGGCCAGGCCGGCAGCAGTGGCATCATTCGGGCTGAACACGAGGTCGTGGATCTTGCAACCAAACTCTGGCCGCATGACGCGTTGTCCCTTGGGCGTGAGCAGAATAATGATGATCGCCTGCTCGACGTCACGTTCCTGCCGGGCAAAAGCAATCCGGCCGCGTTCCACCGCGAGCGGGAAGGCCCAGCCGACACCTAAGAAGTCTGCCACCCACTATCCCCCAATCATCACCGTGCTCACAGCCACCACGGTGCCTATGGGTAGCGGCGCAGGGTCGTTGCACGTCATCGCGGTATCGCCATTGCGCGCAGCCGGCTTATTGTTGATCATGACAGTTGCGCTGCCCATGATGATCTGCCCCTGATTCGTCGGTGGAATCTGGAAAGGCCCTCCCATTGGCATATGGGGAGGGGTGTTGTCCGCCGTGCTCCCGAGCGTCGCCGCGGGCATATGGCTGATATTGACGTTGGTGCTGCAATTGCTATTGATGATGCCCACGAAGGGGTTGGGCAAAGGTGTTGGCACGGGTGGCCCCGGTGGCGCGGGGATGAGGATGATGTGCGTGTCGGTAGCGGTAATCTGGTCGCCTTGTTTGGCCGCTGGCTGGCCCATCATCCCATTCCCTTCTACGTGGTAGTGTCTGCTCGGGCGCAGTACCGGCCTAGTTGAGGTTGATCATAGTCCCAGTGACGTCGACATTGGCGCTGCTTTGGATCTTGACGCCACCGGTGCCGTTGATGTTCAACTGACCATTCGCTTGCAGTGACAAGTTGCCCTGCGCCTCAATTTTGGCGTCGCCTTGCACGGTGATCGTGATGTTGTTCGATCCAGCATCGATGACGATCTTGTTGCCATTGACATCCTGGATGGTGATGCCGCCGCCACCATCGGTGTCATCCATGATGATTATGTGCCCGGCTCGCGTCTTAAAGACACGTTTCATCACCTTGCCACCGGACACCGCGCTTGGTTCGGCCGGATTGTCCAGTCCGTTCCACAGGCCACCGAGCACATATGGAAAGTTGATATCACCGTGGTCAAAGCCGACCAACACTTCGTCGTTGACTTCAGGAAGCCACTGTATGCCGCGCGTTGCACCAGCGCCAAGCGAGCACACGCGCGCCCAGTTGCTCGTGTCGGTATCAGACAGCCAGGGAAACTTCACCTTCACCCGGCCCTGGGTGTCGGGATCATTGTTGTCGGTCACCAGCCCGATCACCAATCCAGGGGTCCGGTGCTTGCCTGCATCGGGTGCCAGCGCACTCACCAAGGTGTCGGCATAGTAGCCAGATGCGCTGAATGCCGTGGTATAGCCCGTTTGGCTCGACCACTCGTGCGTACAACTGGTGACCAGATAGCTACCCGAGAAGCGTGTGCCGATGGCGCTCAACTGGACCTTCGCCCCCGCAACGACGTGGGGATTGCCGATGCACGACCCATCGGCCGTTATGAACTGGCCCTCCCGGCGGTCGGCGTCGCCTTGTGCCACGCGTTGGGCCACCGATTGGTCGGTGAAAGGGATGTCGGATATTTGCGTAGTGGCGCTGCCAAACGCCCGTTCGGCCATTGCACCTCCTTTAGTGCTGAGGCCGATCGACGGACCGCCCTGAGCGCCGCTTTGCTGCCCCGTGACGGCTTGCTTTTGACTGGGGTCCCAACCAAGCGCTGTGACGCTACCCACCTGGTCAATCGTTGACAGGTTGATGTTGAAATCGATGAGCTCCTTGCCCCATTCCAGACTCACTACCGTCCCGGAGGAAGGCGGCTGGTCAAAGTGGAGTGTCTGACCCTGCACCCAGACGATGAAGCCAAGATCGGAGGCGCGCTCATTGAGAAACTCCAGGTGCGATTGATTGTTTTGCAGCAGATATTTGTGCACATACGGTGTAGCACCAGCCGAGCAACTCAACCCCGCGGAGCCGGCGATGGTTTGGGCAACGTCACCATCGGTCACTTGCAGGAAGGACTTGACGTGGGTTCCGCGCGCCAACCGGTGCAGCCGATCAAAAGCGCGAATGGTGATGGTTTGGGTGCTAGAAGAGAACTCAGGGATGAGCTCGACGATCTCGCCATCAAAGATCTGGCCTGTCTCGCCCTGGACTTTCGCTTCGATGGTAATAGGCGTACCGGGCAAAATGAGGTCCTGATCGATCCAATGCAACTTGGGATCTTGCAGCCGGATAACCGCCAAGTCCGGGAGATGTAAGCTATTTTCCACCTTAATATCCTGAAGCGATGTCACGAAATCGTCCGGCGGTTGTGCGCCGTGAATCTTGACGTAAAACTGGGTGGAAAACTCGAAGGCACTAGACATTGGGAATAACCAACTGCAGGCCAGGGCGCAAGCTACGCACCTGGGTCAGCCGGTTTTCATCAGCGATGAGCCGCCAGGACGCGCAATCGCCGTAGTGTTGGTAAGCGAGCCCGGCCAGCGTGTCACCCTCCTTGACGGTGACGACGCGTTCACCGCCTTGCCCACCAGAAGTGGGGTTTTGGCTGGGGTACAAGCTCTCGTCGCGCACCTGCATAAACGTGACATCGAGTGTGGCTCGGACGGGTGTGCCTTCTGGCTCGAACAGCAGGATTTTCTGCGTGATGTTCGTGATGGCGGCGTCGAACGACCAGGACTGCCCCCACTGGAAACGGACTTTGGGCGGACGGCCCTTCTTGTTTTTGGCATCCTTTAAGCTGTCGTCGACCGACATGAGCGCCCAGATCGCGTTGGTGTAGGCTTTGCGCACGTCTTTCTCGCTGGAACCCGAGTCTTTCGCTTTACCGTAGGTATCGAACAGCAGCTTCAGCGTGAGCGTGGTGGGCTGGCCGCTGGCGAACTCGATAGGCGGCACGTTCGAGCCCTTGGATTGCCCTTGATGCCAGGAATTCTGCTTGGTGAAGGTGTAGTCGGTCGGATTGAACATACATGGGATGGCCGGCCCGCCGCTATCGAGGTTAATAATAGACGCCGTTGTCACTGTTGCAGAACTCATCGCTGCGCTTTCCCTTCAGTTAGACGTGACGCCGCTTTTCTGCGGCAAGGCGCCGTTTCAGCACCTTGTACACCTGGTTCGCGAGGGTGTCGATATCCTCGCCGCCTGATCCGCCGCCACCACCAGGTTGCAGCTCCGCTTGGGTCGACAAGTCATCAATATGTACCCCACCATGCTGCCGTTTCCCGGTGGCTTGCCCGCTGCTAACGTCTCGTGGCTCGCTTTGCGTGGCGCCGACCACGCTGCCAGTATCTGCCCATCGGTCCAGATCACGGGGCGACTGTTGGACCGGTTGAGCTGGTTGACCACTTGGTTCCGGGCCATCAATTGGCGCTCGCTGGATGGTCTGGACGGGTGACGCAGCTGGCGGCAGCGGAAACGGCGGCAATGGCTGCCACGGCGCTGGCATCACACCCCAATCACGCGCCGGCGCCATTGAACCAGACTGAAGCGTGGGCGCGGGGGAAACAGTTGCCTGCTGAGACCCAGCGACTGGCAGTGCAGATGCTTGTAGTGGAGTTGGCGCGATGATGCTGGTTGGTTGCGCATCCGACAATGTCGGCAATGCAGGATTCACGGGAGCGAGCGTCCTGACTGGCTGCGCGAATTCTGGCACATCGGGCGCGATGGAGCTGCCGGCTTCGGTAGAGAGTGGCAGGACGGTTTGGTCCGGCTGGGTCTGCTGATCCGGTTGTGACACAGGTAACACCGGGCCGTGCCTAACCGCTAGCGGTGCCTGCGGGGTGGTGTGCGCTTGCTGTCTCCCGGCCACAGCCGCCTGAAGTGGCGGAACGAAGCGGAGTGCTCCCCCTGGAACGTCGGGTCCTTCGACAGATGGAACAGCTCCGCTGACCGGTGACACCGACGGAGGGAGCGTGCCCTCTCGAGTGGCGGGAGCGTCTATCGAGCTTGCGTAAGCTGAAGGCAACGTAACGCTGTGTGTACCTGGCAGAAGTGCTGCTGGATCCCCTTGCGGTGGCAGCGACGAAGTCACCGTCGTTTCCGGTATCGATGGGCCCCGTCCCGTTGAGGTGGACTTGATCTCTAGGGCATCTGATTGCGTGGCCATATCCACCGGCAGCGATCCGGTGACCGGGCTCGTTAGTGGTGAACTGGACGCTGCCACGAAGGGCACGAGTATTTCCGGCGGCCGGCCCAAGGTCGAAGGAGGCGCGCTTCCGGCACTCGCTGGGACTATGGACGGATTTCCCTGCGGCGGGATCGGGTCCGCAGGCGAAAGATCAATCGCCCGTTCAGGCACTTCGCCACGCATGGTCACAGGATCATGTGCAAGAGCAGCAGGGTTAGCTGCTGGCGGGCCCGTATACACGCGCGTGCTGTCCAGCGAGGGTCCGGGAGTCTCGTCACCTGCGGCATCCGTACTTTGAGGGCGAAGCGGCAACTCAGCAGCCTCTCGCCGAAGCGGCGGGAAGTTTGGTTCACCACTCGGGAACACCGGCTCGGTCGTAAGTCCAGATGACGCAGGTTGTGTTGCCGCTGACCTACTGTCATCCGCCGGGGTGACGGGCGGCAATGCCTCTTCGGCGGCTACTAATCCCGCTTGATCAGGCGCTGGCAGCACAGGCATTGGCGGAATGAAGCGAGCTACCGGCATCGAGTCGGCTGAAAGCAAAGCTTGGCCCGACCGTTCGTCTGGTGCGGTACCCGTTTCGGCCACTGCGGACTCGACAGGAAAATGCTGCTCAGGTGAGGTCGTCTCAA
>JANWJO010000005.1 GCA_025449435.1 Chloroflexota bacterium
ACAGGAGTAGGGGGAAGCCCATGCACACCACTCATAGGAGCATCAGGACGTACAGTGTTCACATCAGGCCGGGGTTGAGGTGTATAGGGAGCATCAGGTCGAGCGCCAGCTACCGCAGGGATACCACGCACCCCACCCATTGGCGCATCAGGTCGAGCGCCAACTGGGAATAAGCTTCGACTGAGATCACCTAAATCGACACGTGGCCCAAACGCGCTACTATCTTCCTGCGGCACCGCAACTGAATCGGACTCAGATGAAATGCTACCCGGCCCCCCGACAGCCGCCCCCGCAACATCGTAAGAGCCGGGAGGTTTACCTGCCGCTTCGGGGTGCCGCCCGAGAAACTCCCCTAGCCCCGCCGTATCGTCCAATGATGCGACCTGCACGTCTTGATCAGTAGGTGCAGCCTGCGAAGTTTTCGCTGGCTCAGCTTTGGGCTTCTCCCCTTCTTTTTCAGGAGAGACAATGGTGGTGACCGCTGGCTTGCCGTCTGGCGTGGTTGGCTCGGCGGCTGTAGTTGTAGTCGCTGGCTTCCCACTCGACCAGCTAATCGGTACGCCCGTCGCCTTGACCGAGTTCACCCAGTCTCCCCACCCTTTCTTGGATGCCCGATCAAGCGCGTAATCAACCGCTTTGAAACGCGATTCTTGACTGTGATCAGTTCTCAGGTCGATACCGGTGTCACGCTTAAAATCGTCTCCCATGCCAGCATGCGGCATGGCAGTGTTCATACCGCCGAAGTGAAACTGGAAGTCACCAAACGACGAACCTCCATCACCCTTCATATTGGTGCCGCCGCCGCTCTCCTGCCGCCAGATCGCCAAGGCTTCTTCGGGGTTCTTGCCGTGATCCTGCGACCACTTGATAATGTGGTCGCGCATCTCCGTATCTTCGCCCTTACTTGGGGCGCTACCGCCATAATACCCTTCCTTGAAGCCGCCCTTACCAGCGCCAAAAACGCCATTGGCGTATGGGTTGTTCGCAGTAGCAAGCTGATCCAGCCGCGCCCAGTGCGCTTCCAGCGCCTCATTGTGGCGCTTGTCTTCGGACAGCTTCATCATAGCTGCGAAAGCTTCAGCAAACCCCTTGCTGAAACCCCCCCAGTCTGCGCTTCTGCTACGATAGACCATCCTACTCTCCAGAGTCGCTTATGCGGGCATGCCGGGGATCGCACCCCGCGTAGTCGCCATATGGGCTGGGCGAGACACAAACGTAGGTTGTTGCGGGATTGCTGGCGTGGGCTCACCGCCCACGTCTTGGCGCTGATCGAATTGCGCTCTCTCCCGCCTAGCCGTATCAACCAGCTTCGCCAGTTGTTTCTGCCCGATCCACTCGGCGGCGGCTTTGTCCACTACGTACTCGCCCTTGTTCAACAGCGCATGCACGTCGTCAGTTTGTTGTCCACCGCTAGGCGACATATAGGATAGCACCGCACCGCCGGTCGTACCATCCGGCGTAGGTTGTACTTCTTGCCCCATCGGTAAACTCTGCGCAGGCGGTAGAGGTTGGGAAGGGATGCCAGTTGCTCCACCGCCCTGATCTGGGGTGTACTGCGGATCAGTAGGCCCGCCATCGGCATAGCGCTGAACCGGCCCGCCCTTGGCGATCTTGCCAATGAGCGCCCCGGCAATCGTACCGAAAGCACTACCGAACCCGCTCATGCCCTGCGCGTTAGCCTTGGCAAAATCGGCTTGAGCCGAGTTGTAACCGTCAACCGCATTGACGTAGGAGTTCATAGCGCCGGTGCCAGCATTGAACAACTGAGACGTAGCCCCAGCACCTACCCCTGTAGCGTTGATATTACCAAACGCCGTGCTGCCAGCCCCAGATGCACCCTGAATACCTGCGCTACCTGCTCCCGTCCCAGCTTGGGTTAGACTTCCAGTGGTGTTGACCATGCCCCGGCCAGTGTTGATCGCACCCGACTCCAGCCCCATCTTCTGTAGGCGTAAGTTCTGCGCGGCGGTTGTTCCTGCGGCGGCTTCAGCAGCGCCGATCATCGGTTGAGCGCTCGTGTACAAACTGGCGAATCTCGGTGCGCCCGGATTGACGCCATAAGCTTTAAGCGTATCAGCGGCGGTGTTGAGCCCGGCCATGCCCTGCTCGCCAACGCTCGCCATCGCTTCGCCACGAGCTTGAGCAATAGCATCGGGCGAGTCCCAATTTTGAGCTTCGCCAACAAATTTCTCTTCAAGGGGTTTGTAAACGTCGTTGTATTCCTGCCATTGCGCCTGCGACTCCGCCTGCATCTGTTGGAGCGACTTCGCCAGTTGCGTCGAGTAGTCAATCTGCGCCTGCTGAGATTTGTCAATGAGGGGCTGCTCTTGCTCCCAAACCTGTTTGGTCCAGTCAAACTGTTTCAAGCCAAGGTCGTACGCCTTGTTGGCAGCATCAGCAGACGCCATCGCTTGCATCATGCCAGATTGATCTGCGCCGCCGCTATCTTTACCCATCGTGCCGACTCTCAGAGTAGGATTACTGCATCATGCCAATCGTAGGAAGAGTAGCAAGCGGCATCTCAATGCTGTTGGTGCGCTCTGGGGGAGCATAGTCGATGAAGGGCATCCTCATATCCAGCCACCTGCAATCTTTTCTGTACATGCTCATCAGGTACATGCCATTGACGCCATCCGGGTAACCAAGCACATCGGGGGACAAATGCTCGATCCTGAAACCCAAATGGAGCGTGTTATTGCGCGATTTGACGTTGCGTTCCGGCACCAGCCCGATCAGTTTCTTCACCTTGAGTTGGTTAAATGGATAATCAAACGCCAGATAGACCATCGCCTTGTTCACCCAATGCGGATGAAACCCGGCCATGTGAATGCACACCGATCCAACCCGATACTCGGTGAACAACACGCCACCCATCAACCGGTCGTTATCATTGTAGCGAGCGATACAATGATGCAACTTTGGTATGAACTCCATCTGCGACGCCATCGCGATCAACTTAATAGCGTGAACGTCATCGACTCTAAACATCACGCAACCCGCACCATAAAAACCGAACCGTTCAAATACGCACCGCCTATCTGTACACCCCCCGCAGCGGCGGCGGCGTCGTTAGCAAAATTGGGCGGCAGGGGATTGAACACTGGGCTGGCTGCCGACACCACGGGTTGCCACGTCAGCGCGTGTCGTCCATAGGTGTTCGTGTCACTAGGTGCCTCTGCGATCCCCGGTCCCGGTACGCCCTGCGGCCCGGCTGGCCCGGTTGCGCCTACCAAACCTCCCGCCTTAAGCTGCTCCTGTGTAACAAACACTTGCGCCGCAGACGATGGCGTGAAGTTGGAGCTAGGGTTCTGAGCGTTCATGATCACCATCGTCAGTGTCTGCCGCATGGCATCCAGCGACGCGCGCATCGACGGCATATCGTTGCCGGGCGACGGGATGCTAGGGTAAATGCTTTTGCTCATGCGGCCTTCAACTCCTTGATCGAAGATGCTACCTTGAAAAATCGCATCGCGATAATTCCTTCGAACTGAAACTCCCAGAGTTCTGCCTTGAACCCGCCGGGGATCAGGATCACTTCGCGAGATTGTTGGACTTCCCGCACCACGACTTCATTACCGTCAGCAAAAACCCGTACGATCAGATATTGTTTGGTGGGATCGTAAATCTGCGCCTGATTGTTGTTTCTCGCACCCAGCGTAAACGTCACCTCGGGCGGCACGTCGAATATGACCGTAAACGCTTTGAACTGTTGCGGACTAGTAAATCGAAACTTCTTGGTCTTCCACTGCCAAGGTCTAAGTGTCGTCGATCCCGGCACGCCCTGCGCTGGATTCCATTGCATCACGGTGCGATTGAGCATAAGCCCAAATATCTGCCCCGACAACTCATCAGAGTAGGCGTTGACGACTTGGGTTGGGAAGCGAATATAAGTGAACGGTACGTTCGGCACCACACTATCAAGCACAAAGCCAGAGTAGCCGCCGCCGTCCGAAGCGGGGATCAACGGCCCCTTGATGAACCCAGCATAACTCGATCCGTACTTGGCGCTCGCCCACGTCTGCGGCTCCAAGAAAGAGTGGAACTCTTTCTCGTAGATTTCCTGCGTAACGTTAGTTGTGCCACCGGTATTAAGGAGTTGAATGCCATTGGGCGATGCATAGTAAGCGCCTTCGCCCGCGCTCACGATGCTCCCTCGCGAGACACAGGGTTCGTTAGCAGTGATCTTGCCAATGGTCATCGTATCGGGCGTAACGCCAGTCGCAATAAATGGAGAACCCTCGGTCATGATGTTGAGCGAGGTGCCATTGGCGGTCAGCCCAACGATAGGATAATCCACCGTCAGCGCGTACTGGGGAGGCCACGCATATGGCAGGTAAGCCGCCGAGAACCACACCTCACGTTGATTGGTGAACCCGGCGGCGATGCCATTCGCCATCATCACCACACCTTGCAGGCCATCAGGAGGTTTCGAGAAGCCTACCGTGCTTAAAATTAAATGCCCGGTTATGTCAGCATCAAGCGCGCTGTCGGTAATTGTTACTGGGCCAAGGGCGTTAATCGGCACCTCGA
Organism: Chloroflexota bacterium; assembly: GCA_025449435.1. The sequence goes on from JANWJO010000005.1 coordinate 4,531, forward strand.
CCACCAAAAAATAGGTCGCATTACCCGACGAATCAGTCACCGTACGATACAAACGATAGTGGCCGGGGCTCATCGCTCGCCCGGTATTATACCCTGCTGGTGGCGTAGGGATGGTGATCACCCACGGCGATGTACCATCGCCAGACTTGACCGTCACCGGAGATATTTCGCTCTCTTCGGCAAAGTCGTTAAGGTAGGTGTAACCATACGCCCGAGTCTCTGGCACCGCAGAGATGAACTGGATCGTATCGCCGGTATTGACACCGCCTGCAACCACCGGATCGGTAAGCGTAACCGTGGTGCCGGTGAGGCTCTTCACCGTGGTGCCGGATCTAATTTGGTTGGAATTGGTGAACTGAAACGTGTCGCCAATCACCGCTGCATCGATTAAGTTAACAGTCAGCACCACCGTGGTGCCAGTGACGCTCGACACCTTGGTGCCGGGGAAAATCACCGCCGGGTTCGATGTACAGATCGCCGTCATCCCGGCGACAATGTTTGCGGTGCCAGAAAACGTCAGTGTTGTCGTCCCCACATCTGCGGCGGCAGTCACTGGAGCCGTAGCCGTACGAGTAGTCAGATCGACAGCGTTCATGCCCACCACAACGCCAGTGGTAGACGCAAAGGTTAGACCGCTTGCTCCCACGGCAGTGGGAGCAGTGGTGGCGATAACCACCGAAGTTGTCGGCGGAGCAACAGTCGGCGGCACCTTAGGCGCGTCCATGCCCAGAATGTAAGGCGGTAACGGCGGCACGCTTTGCAGCCGGGTGTAGGTGTTGTACATCGGCCCCGGCGAGGCGACTGGCCAGCTAGGGTTCGCACCCGTAGCATCATAAGAATCGCTAGGGAAAAAGTAATATCGGTTGTAAGTATCGCCCACCGTAGGGTTGCGGATCGTCGTCATGTAGGGGTCAGGGAACTCTACCCATAACGATCCAGTGTTAGTAAAATCTGGCGGGTTGGCAGTGTTGCGCGGGATGCGATAGATTTGCTGAGTATCAGCATAGAGCGCTGTGTAAACTTCCTTCGCGGATCGAAACCCGCGAACTTGCCCACGGTAAAGAAAGCAGTTGTTCGCCAGTTGACCGTTATTATCGGGCAGCAGAAGGCTGTCCCGTAGCGGGAGCATTCCGGCGAAATCGGCCACCATCACCGTGGGCAAAGAACCTACTCTCAGAGTCGGAGAAGTTAGGTGTTAAGGTTGCGAGCGTTCTTGTCGTTCAGAGCTTTTTTCCCTGCGGCCTGTTCAGCAGCGGTTCTCCCCGTGTTGGACGCAAGAGCCGCTCGGCCCGCTTCCATCTCGGCCCGCGTGTTCTCAGGGATGTTGGCTGGAAGCACTTCTTCCGGAGCCATATTCGGCTCGGGTGGCATGCCAAACACATCCGGAATCTCGTTGGTCACCGAATGACGATGAGCCTTGGCCTGCTCCTCAGCCCGCACGCTGGCCTGCGCCCGCGCCTGATCGCCAGCCCAAGGGCTGGACGGCGCATCTGCTGCGTCGAGTTCAGCGAGCCTCTCGCCCGCCCTTGCCTCCGCCTCGGCATTGGCTTCCGCCTGCGCCGCCGCTCGCTCAGCGGGAGTCTGCTCGCGCGATGGAGCATACACCCTCGGCTCCCTCGCGGGTTGGTAGGGTGGTGCGCCGTACGGGGGAACCTGCGGTGTTTTGTCGGGGTCAGGCTTGCCATGCAGGGGGTTTGGCCGCGTGGACGGATTGTCGTGCGGTTGAGCCACCGAAGGGGTCGGGGGTTTTACTGGGGTCGTCGCCATATCTGTTCTCCTTTGGGTTGTAGTTTAGGTCAACGCTAGCGCATCGAAAACAAGACCGGAGCGTAGCGCTGCATTCATACTCGCTGAGTAACCAGTTTGAGCCGCAGCAAAAATTTGATACTCCGAATAAGAATAACTCTGCGCAAGAGGCCCGTTCCTAAGAACTTGGTAAAGCCCTACGAACCCAGCCCCCGGAGCATTGCCATGGCTAAAATACGATCCATTAAAGCCAATGACCATAGTGTGGGCCGCTGTCGTGGAAATAGGAGTTGTGGCTAAGCCCGCAGAACTCGTAGTGAGCTTAGCCGGAAGCGAAACATTAGTATCCCACGGAACTGTGAGACTGTTAACACCATGAACCGCAATCAACTGGAGCGTAGCCGCATCGAACTGTCCGCTAGGGGGCGCAGTTGTTACCGTAATAGTTTGATTAGTCAATGGGGCCGCAGCCGCAGCCCACCACACTTCCATATCAGCATAAGGACCACTAGGGTCAGAAAAAGCATATGCGGATCGCCGCGCCCACGTCAGACCACCCCCACTGACGCCACTAACAACCGGACCAGCATTTGTAGACATCCACTCAACGTGAACGAGCGCCAGAATAATATCGTTGGTGCGCGTCGTTGTAATTGCTGCACTTACTGTGGTAGCGCTAATGGCGGAACCAACCGCCCCCGCACCATCAATGGACGACAATGGCGTTGCATAAGATTGCCAAGCTGCACCATAGATCGCCCCGCCAGCATTGTTAGTGTACAGTTCGATAATGTCGGTACTGTTCGGTGTGATGGTAGGCACAACGTTGCCCGGCCAAACAGTTCCCGTGGGCCAACCAGCAATCGTAAACGAGCCAGTATTCTGAATCACTAACCGTAATCTGGCAGGCCCGGCAGTCGTAGGCCAGTTAATGATGCTAACCGAAGTGATATTCGCCGTCAAAGACAAGTTTACATCGCGACCAAGCGAGCAGTCAATAGTAAGGCCCGCGCCAGCCTGAACGATAGCTTGCGTGGTGCCATCAACATATTGTTTGGTAGCGACATCAAGCGCAGCCACCGGGGCTTGACCAACCGTAGCACTACCAGCAACCAAAGCCCCGCTAAAGGTAGCAGTCGTACCAAGCAAATTACCAGTCAACGTTCCACCAGTTAGTGGCAAGTAGCTCGATCCAATGTCATGTCCAATCCCACCAAGTACCGTCCACTCTGTAGAGTCGAATGCGCTGGCGGTGACCGCAACTTTCGCGTAGTAGAGCACCCCAGCTTGAACAACGAAATCACCTATGGCGTAGTTCGCATTGGCGGAGAACAACCGTACCCCACCCAAATCCTTCGGGGTGCCAGTTGGGTCAATCACGCCGTACTGCATGTCAGCTAAATTGACATAAAGTTCGCCGGGTTTACGCCCTGTCGGACGAACCCCAGTAGAACTTGAATGTTGAGT
>JANWJO010000006.1 GCA_025449435.1 Chloroflexota bacterium
GCCACCATCTTGCAGCCGATGCTGGGGCTCGGCGACGCTGAAATTCAGAGTGAGCATTACGTGAGTTATGTGCGGGACGCCACGGAGGCCCAGACACTAGTGGCGAGTGGCGAGGCCCAAATTGCGTTCTTGCTGCAACCAACGCAGCCAGCCCAGGTGTGTGCGGTGGCGCGCGCGCATGACCGCATGCCGCAAAAGTCAACCTTCTTCTACCCCAAGCCGCTCACCGGCCTAGTGCTCTATCCCCACAGCGATTGACTACTATGGCTACGGTAGGGTGCTCCACGACTCACACGCCCAATCAGTAGGTGGGCGATGCCAGAGGGAGATACCCATGCTGCTGCACCAGTGCTGGCGATGAGCACGGTGAGCCGTGATCCTGGGCTCACTGCCGAAGTGAAGGCCCTCGCGCTGGCTGCCGGCTTTGACGTCGTGGGCATCACCAGCGCAGACCCTTTTGCCGGGCTGGAAGACCTACTCGTGCAGCGCATCCAGCACGGGTATATGGGTGGCCTCAGTTGGTTCACTACCGAGCGCGCCCAGGTGGCGAGCGACGTGCGGCAAATTATTCCAAGCGCGCTGTCGATACTGTCGCTGGCCCTGTCGTACGCGTCGCCACTGCAACCGGAGCCGTCGACGCCAGGCAGGCCGCGCGGGCGGGTGGCGCGCTACGCCTGGGGGCGCGACTACCATCGGGTGGTGAAGGAGCGAACAGTAGCTCTCATAGAGCAACTGCGCCAGCGCTACGGCCATCGGGAAGCACAGCGTGGCTGGTCCGACACGCAGCGGGTGGTGGACCGCGCCGTGGCCCAGCGAGCGGGCGTGGGCTGGTACGGATCAAACACCTGCATCCTCACCAAGCAACACGGCTCTTATGTAGTGCTTGCCGAAGTGGTCACCGATCTCCCGCTGGTACCCGACCGGCCGTTGCGTACCACTTGCGGCTCGTGCACGCTCTGCATGCCAGCTTGCCCCACGGGCGCGCTGCCGCAACCCGGCTTGCTCGATGTGCGCCGGTGCATTTCGTATTGGACTATTGAACATCGCGGCGCCATCGACCGCGCGATGCGCCCGCTCATGGGCGCGTGGATCTTCGGCTGTGACCTGTGCCAGGAGGTCTGCCCAGTCAATCGCAACGTGCCCACATCAACGGTGACAGACTTTGCGCCCGAGCACGGCATCGGGCCCAGCCCCGAGTTGTTGCCAATCCTGTCGCTCAGTCCGGAAGCGTTCAGTGTTCGCTTTGCAGGCACGCCGATCAAGCGGGCCAAGCGAATCGGCCTGCTACGCAACGTGTGTGTCGCATTAGGCAACGGTGGCGATGATACGGCAATAACTCCACTGTGTGGAGTGTTGGAGAGCGAGCCGGATGCCATTATCCGGCAACACAGCGCTTGGGCACTCAGCCGGCTTGGCAGCGACCAAGCGCATCGGGCCATCGAGCGAGCGGCACGCGGTGACGCTGCATCCGAGGTCCGCGACGAAGCCGTGTGGGCGCTCGAACACTGGCAAGGTGGCCGTGGAGCGGTGAGCTAGGCCGCCGAGCCTACTCGCTGCACCGACTGTCCACTGGCCGTCAGCGCAGCGGCTGTGCGATCCGCCCAGTCGCCACCACCGTACACCATCCAGCGGTTGTCTTCTTCCAGCCAGCGCAGCGAGGCCAGTTCGCGCTGCACACGGGTCAGCCAGCGGTCCTGCCCTTCGCTCCAGCGGTCACCACCCAAACCACCATCGGTGGGGCTGAGCGTTTCTTGGGGATGGACCAGGCCGTAGTCGGGTATCAGGATGAGGATCGGATTGCCACTGTTGGATGCCAGTTCATAGTTGCCGGCGAACCCAGGGGAGGTGCGGCACATCAGGTAGGCAGGTCCAGAGGTGGTCAATTCTGGGTTGGCACAACTCACGATCGCGAAGGTTTGGGACACCGCGTGTTCACCTCACCACTTTCGCCGCGACGCTTATGCGCTGCCCTTGCCGGCCGTGCCAGCCATTGCCGCGGATCGGTATTACATCACGTTTCGGAGGGGCTGTAAAGGGAGATTACGGACCTCGCCCCTCGCCCCTCTCCGTCCGGAGAGGGGAGCTAGCACAACGGAGGTTCGCCAACATACATCCAGCCGCCAGTCCCCCTGCCAAGGGGGGACTACAGGGGGGTTGTGGTTACGACCCCACCCCAGCGCCGAGTGCTCGCCCCAAGGGCACCCGGGGCATGCACCCGACGCGGACAGGGGTGTGGCCGTTACACCGGCTCTAGCCGCTGGCGTGGCTCGGGCGGAAGCTCTATGTGGATGGCGTCGCCTGGTTTCACCGTGCCGCCAGTTTCTACAACGGCCATGACGCCGGCCTTGCGGATCAACTCGCCGTGCTCATCGTGATCGAGGGTGGCGGCCATAAGCCCAGCTTGCACGCCATCGAGCTGTACGCAGGGGTTGCGCAAGCCGGTCAGGCGCACGACAGCATCGGCACCAAAGCGCAAGCGCGTGTTGGTAGGCAAGTCGAGCAACGCCAGGCCACGAGTGGTGATGTTCTCGCCCATAGCCCCGCCTGTTACGTTGAAACCCTTTGCGGCCAGTTCATCGTGGAGCTCAGCATGCACCAAGTGGACCTGGCGCAGGTTGGGGACTGTGGGATCCCTGGCCACGCGGCTGCGGTGCTTGACGGTGACGCCCATGTGCGCGTCACCCTCTACGCCTAAGCCAGCAAGGAGCCGGATCGACGGTTGGTTGGGCTTACTCATCGTGTGCGTTGGGCTGCTGCTCACGGCCTCGACCGTTGGTTCCAAAGTGGCTAACTCCTCATATATAGGGATGGATGTATTGGAGTACCGCGCTACTGGGCAACGATCCCCGTCTCCTGGGTGAACTGTGTCATCCGGTAGGCAAGATCGTCTTGCAATTGCACCGTCAAGCCGCCATCGACCACCAGGGCGTGGCCAGTGATGAACGATGACTCGTCACTAGCCAGGAACAGCGCGGCATTGGCGATGTCTTCTGGCTGGCCGTAGCGTCGGAGGGGATAGATTTCGGCGTTAAGGCGAACGCGCTGGGGATGTTCCACGAAGATCGGGGCCGACTTCTCTGTCACGATCAAGCCAGGGCAAATGCAGTTGGCGCGGATACTCTGCGGACCAAAATCACACGCCACCTGTTTGGTGAGGAGGATGAGCGCTCCCTTGGCGGCCTCATAGGCGGCATTGTTGCGCGCGGCAAGCAACCCGTGCACGGACGACAGCGACACGATGGAGCCCGCGCCGGCCGTGCGGATCATCTCGGGGATGGCGTACTTGCAGCCATAGAACGTGGCGTCGAGCACCGAGGCCCGCCCAATTTCCCAGTCGTCCAATGCTAGGTCCACCACAGAACCGCGCCGCCCCATGGCTGCGTTGTTCACCAGGATGTCGAGCCGGCCGTATGTGGTGATGGCCAGCTTCACCAGCGCTTCGACCTGCGCGGGCACCATCACGTCGGTCACCTGGCACACGGCGCTGCCGCCGGCTGCTACTACTTCTTGGACGGTGGTCGCTCCGCCGGCATCCTTGACGTCACCGATGACAATGCGTGCGCCCTCATGCGCAAACGTGAGCGCCATGCGCCGGCCGATGCCCTGCGCTCCGCCGGTGACAATGGCAACCTTGCCCTGTAATCGCACGCTGGTCACTCCGCACTCTTGTTGCTGTTGCTCTCCAGGCGCCGCCGGTAGTGTACTGGCTAGGCCGTGTGCAACCACCGCTCGCCAGCCCTAAGCGATGATCGGCTGCCGGCCGCGCCAATCGGGTATCGCTTCGAGGCCGAGCCGCTGGGCGAGCTGCTGGCGGTGCTGGCGCACCAACTCCCGATAGCGGGCATCGTTGATATCGGGGGTGGTCATGATATAGGCGTCTTCTTGGTTATCGCGGTAATAGTGCTTGCGCACTCCCTGGAACACAAAGCCGAACTTCTTATACAAGTTCTGCGCCACCGTGTTGGAGACCCGCACTTCCAGGGTGAGCGAACGCGCGCGCATGTCGTGCGCCACGTCCACCGCGCCGATCATGAGCATGTCGCCAAAACCCTGGCCACGAAAGCCCTGGCGCACCACGATAGTGGTGATGTGGGCCTCGTCGAATTGTTGCAAGATACCCGCGTGGGCGATCACCGGTTGACGCAGCGCCGGCTCGGGTTCTGGAAGTGGGGCGGGAAGCAGAGAAAAGGGGAATGGCCGGCGATCCTTGCGCGTCACCACGCCGTTGGATGGTGGCCGCACGCCCTGGCGCACCACGATAAAAACGGTACCGCGCCCCTGCCGGAACTCGTGACGGAACTGTTGCGACGACACCGGCAAGGCGTATGCCTCGCGTTCCGCCTCCTCAACGTCCTCCACGTCTGCCGGATGCAGCACGTCCAGATAGACCGGCGACACGCTCTTCCAATCTGGCGCGCACGCAGTGGCACGAAGCTGGAACTCAAAGGCCTGCTGACGCGCTGGGCTAATTATAAAGGAGCAACGAGAACAGCGTCAAAACACACAGGAATGCTGAAGTGACTTTGCTTGCGTGGCAAGACCAAACCGGCTATACTGAAATCCGACAAAACTAGTCGGGATTGGAGACAATCATGCTCAGAGTCTCTTCCCGCGGCGAGTATGGCTCGCGGCTGTTGGTACACCTGGCCAGGCGCTGGGGCGGTGACGCCGTGACGCTCAACGAGGTTGCGGTGGCAGAAGGCATCTCACTGGAGTATCTCGAACAACTGGTGGCGCCACTGCGCCGGGCCGGGCTGGTGGAGAGCCAGCGCGGGGCGCACGGTGGCTATAAGCTGTCGCGGGCGCCAGAAGACATTCGCATGGGCGAGGCGTTGCGCGTGCTAGAAGGGCCGATTGCCCCAATGGTGTGCGTAGCCGAAGGGGCGCTCGAAGCGTCCTGCGCCCTGGAGAGCCACTGTTCGACGCGCGTGCTGTGGGCACGCGTGGGCAAGGCCATCGCCGACACCCTCGACAGCACCACACTTGCCGATTTGATCCCCGTGCCTGCGCAGCGCCAGGTGGTGCCGCCAGCGCCCCAGTTCGTATCGTTGTCGATCCATAAGGGAGAGAAGGAAGCAGTCGCGCATGTTGCAAGGTGACCTCGTCGTCGACAATCTGCATGTTGAGGTGGACAGCAAACCTATCCTCAACGGCGTGAACCTGGCCGTGACCAAGGGGCAGGTACACGCGCTCATGGGGCCCAATGGCTCCGGCAAGAGCACGCTGTCCAACGCCATCATGGGACACCCTAACTACAAGGTGACAAAGGGCGACATCTTGCTCGATGGCGAGAGCATCTTGGAGCTGGGACCCGACGAGCGGGCTCGTCGTGGCATCTTCATGGCCTTCCAGGCGCCGATGGCCATCCCTGGCGTCAATACGCAGAACTTCTTGCGGCTGGCGATGAACTCGGTGCGCACCAGTGGCGTGGGACCACACGGCACCCAGGGTCCAGTGACCGCCCGCGAATTCCGGCCGTTGCTCCAGGAGAAGTTGCAACTGCTCAAGGTGGACAACAGCTTCGTCAACCGCTACCTCAACGACGGCTTCTCGGGTGGCGAAAAGAAGCGGGCCGAAGTGCTGCAACTGGCACTGCTCAAGCCCCAGATCGCCGTCCTGGATGAGATCGACTCGGGTCTGGACGTCGATGCCGTCCGCATCGTGTCCGAGGGGGTCAACAGCCTGCTCGGCCCAACCCTGGGCGTATTGATCATCACCCACTACCAGCGCATTTTGGACTACATTAAGCCAGACTTCGTCCACGTGCTAGTGGATGGGCGCGTCGTGCTCAACGGCGGACCTGAGCTGGCACTGGAAGTAGAAGCGCGCGGCTATGAAGGCATCATCGCGGAGACGCGTAGCACGGCTGTCTAGCGGCTTGGGCGGCATCGGTGCCGCCGGGCTAGTAACGAACTGCCGTGAGGCGGCCCGGAAAAGGAGAGCAAGATGACGGTTGACCAGACGTTCAACACCGAGTACCAATTCGGCTTCCGTGACAGTGAGGCGCCGGTCTTCAAGTCCGAAAAGGGCTTGTCGGAGGAGCAGATCAGGCAGATTTCGGCGATGAAGGGCGAGCCAGCTTGGATGCTGGATTACCGCCTGAAGTCGTACCGGCACTTCTTGGCGCGCCCCATGCCCAACTGGGGCGGGCCCGCGCTGAGCGATATCAACTTCGACGACATCTACTACTACGTGCGCCCATCGGACAAGCAGGGCCGCA
>JANWJO010000007.1 GCA_025449435.1 Chloroflexota bacterium
GTTGCGGCTGGCCGCAGTGATCATGGCGTCGGCCTCACTGAGGTTCGTGGCCATGGGCTTCTCGCACAGGATGACTTTGGGCTTGCGCGCCGCCGCCGCGATGGTCATTGCGGCGGGCTGGCCGTGCCAAGAACACACGCTGACGACGTCAAGCTGCTCCGAATCCAGCATCTCGCGATAACTGGTATACCGGTGACCCTCTGAGATGTGATGCGCCTCACCAAAGTCGCGCCGTGCATCCGCGTTGGTATCGGCTAGCGCAATCATTTCCAGGTCGGGAACCGCCTCATATCCTCGGGCGTGCGCCCGAGCGATGCTGCCACAGCCAATAATGCCCACTCGATACCGACCCATGACGTTCGATCCTTTCCCCACCACCTGGTGTGTGCAGGGCATAGCATAGCAACGGAGCAACGCTCTGCAAGGCAGGGTCAACGCTCACCACCTGGTATCGCTCTTAGAGTGTGCGCGATTCCGGCCTGGCACGGTGGCGTTCAAGCAAACGCTGCGCTGCTGGTATGATAGACAAAAGCACGCGTGCACCGTCATTGCGAGAGCGAGGTCGACTTATGGTCATGTCCCACCTGCCCGAGCTCATCATCATCGTGGTGATCGCCCTCCTCATCTTGGGCCCGAGCCGCTTGCCTGGGCTGGGCAAGGGTGTTGGCGAGATGATCCGCGGCTTCCGCCAGGAAACGCAGGTCAGCGCCGAGGACGCCGCGAAAGAGGCGACGAAGGAAGCAACCACCAAGTCGTAAGGCACGTTTCAGCGCCGATCGCTCGCCCGGCTCACCATCGCCGTTTGACTACTTGCGCCACCTGATATACTGCTGTTGTAACTGCGTGTGTAGCGTTCCACGCATTGAAAGGTCCTTCGTTGAAGCCAAAGATCCATCCTAATTACGGGCAAGCCACAGTCACCTGCGCCTGCGGCAACACCTGGCAAACGGGTTCTACCCGTAAAGACATTCGCGTAGAGGTGTGCTCGAACTGCCATCCTTTCTACACGGGTACGCAGCGCATCGTCGACACTGCTGGGCAGGTCGAGCGATTCCGTAGGCGCTACGGCATCACCGAGCAGGTGGGAGCCAACTAACGCCGTTACATCCGGCCGGTGCTGGGCATGCCTTGATAGGTTTCCCAACGCCGGCCGGATGATTATTTTTCCGTTCGATCCGGAGGGAGTGACGTACAGGTGGCGCGCTTCTATTATGGCGGTCTCGCCGTGATCGAAGGCGTCATGATGCGCGGCCGGCGGTCCGTAGCCGTGGCCGTTCGCGCGCCCAACGGCGAGATTAACGTGCACCAGGAAGCGCTGCCTGCAGCGCTGCGTACCGGCATTGTCCAACTGCCGCTGGTGCGCGGCCTGGTTGCGTTGTGGGACATGCTGGCCATTGGCACGCGCATGTTGATGTACTCCGCCGAAGTGGCGGCCGGGCAAGACATCAAAGCACAAGAGACGCTCGGCAAAACGGCACTTGGCATCACCACGTTCATTGGCATGTTCGCTGGGCTCGCGATATTCCTGTTGGTACCGGTGCTGCTGACCAAGCCGGCCGATGCGCTGGGCGCCAACGCCATCCTCAGCAATGTCATCGAGGGCGTGCTTCGTCTGGCGATGTTCCTGGGCTACATCGTGCTCATCGGCCGCATGGACGAGATAAAGCGGGTATTTGCCTATCACGGTGCCGAGCACAAAACCATTCATGCGTTCGAAGCGGGTGCTCCGCTCACGGTTGATGCCGTGCGGCCCTTTCCGCTGCAACACCCACGCTGTGGCACGGGCTTCTTGCTCGTGGTCGCGGTGTTATGTATCGTCGTGTTTGCCTTCTTGGGCCAACCTCCGTTGCTCATCCGGCTACTGTCGCGCGTGGTGCTCATCCCACTCGTGGCCGCCGTCGCCTATGAGTTGCTGCGCCTTGGAGCGAACAACTTTGGTCGGGTTTGGGTGCGCTGGCTGCTCAAGCCAGGGCTTGCCCTCCAAAACCTGACGACACGCGAACCCAATGACGGCCAGCTGGCAGTCGCCATTCAGGCGTTTCAGGCCGTTCGCTCGACCGACCTGCAAGCAGAAGGCGAAACCAGCTTGCAACTTGCGCCTGCAGCCCAGTAGCGAGCGCTGTCGAGAACCGCAACCGTGCAGGGTAACGAATGCCGTCCCTGTCAAGAGCAAATGATCCATGCATCAACACAAGCCGGGAGGCCGAGTCCGAGTGAAGGGGACGAGCAGTGTTTGACAAGCTAGAACTGATCCAGGATCGCTACATTGACCTGGGGAACTTGCTCGGCCAGCCCGAAGTGACCGCCGACCCGGCATTGTTGCAGAAATATGGTCAGGAACGCGCCTCGCTCGAACAGTTGGTGTCGGCCTATCAGGTGTATAAGCGAGCCGTCGCCACCGTGGATGAGTGCGAAGAGATGCTCGCCGCCGGTGGCCTCGAACCTGGCTACGCTGACCTGGTCAAAGAAGAACTGAACGCAAGCAAGGCCGCCGTCGAAGAGAGCGAAACAGCCCTCAGGCGGCTGCTGTTGCCCAAAGACCCCAACGACGATCGCAATGTCATTGTGGAGATTCGTGCTGGTACTGGCGGTGACGAAGCTGGCCTATTCGCCGCGGACCTGTTTCGTATGTATGCCCGCTATGCCGAGCGGCACAACTGGAACACTGAACTCATCACCGCCAACGAGAGCGGCATCGGCTCATTTCGCGAGGTGATTTTCAAGGTCAATGGCCGCGAAGCGTTTAGCCGGCTCAAATTCGAGAGCGGTGTCCACCGCGTCCAGCGTGTGCCGGTCACCGAGGCGTCCGGACGCATACATACCTCGACTGCGACGGTCGCAGTGTTACCCGAGGCGCGAGAAGTCGATGTGCAAATCAACCCAGAGGACCTGCGCATCGATGTGTACCGCTCCACGGGCCACGGCGGCCAGAGCGTCAACACTACTGACTCGGCGGTCCGTATCACCCACCTGCCCACCGGCATGGTGGTCACCTGCCAGGATGAAAAGTCCCAATTGAAGAACAAAAACAAGGCCATGTCGGTGCTGCGGTCACGGCTGTATGACATCCAAGAGCGGGAGCGCCACGATAAAGAAGACGCCATGCGGCGGTCCCAGGTGGGCAGTGGCGACCGCAGCGAAAAGATCCGAACCTACAACTTTCCCCAGGACCGCGTGACTGATCACCGCATCAACTTCACCATGCACCGCATACCTGAGATCCTCGACGGCAATATCGAGCCACTCATCGAAGCGCTCATCGCGTCCGACCAGGCCGATCGGTTGCGCCGGGTGGAAGAGGAACCTGCCGCCCTGACCTTGACCGGCGCGCGCTAGTGTGCGGACTATACGACAGGCACTACTCGCCGGTGAGCGTAACCTTGCAGAGGCTGGTGTAGACAGCGCGGCGCTCGACGCCCGCGTTTTGTTGCGTCACGTGCTGGGTATCGGCGCCGCCACACTATATCTCCGGCTGGAGGAACCGCTGACCGCGGCACAAGACGTGTCCTTCGGAGCGCTCCTCGACTCGCGTGCCCTTGGGCAGCCGGTTGCGTACCTCACCGGCCACCGCGAATTCTACGGGCTGGATTTTCGCGTCACCCCCGCCACACTCATTCCTCGCCCGGAGACCGAATTGCTCGTGGAGCAGGCCATCCACCTCGTGCCGCCCAGTGCGCTGGGCGTGGATGTCGGGACCGGCAGCGGTGCTATTGCCGTAGCACTCGCGATGCATCGTCCAGATGTATCGGTGCTGGCAGTCGATGTTTCCCACGAGGCATGTTCGGTTGCCCGGCATAACGCCGTAGCGCACCGAGTAGAAGGCAGGGTCACAGTGGCTCGTGCCAGCTTGCTCAACGCGGTCAATGGACCAATACAAGCGGTGCTCGCCAACCTGCCCTATGTGCCAACGGGCGATTTGGCACACCTTTCCGCCGAGGTGCGCTCCGAACCCGTCCTGGCGCTCGACGGCGGCATGGACGGCCTTGACCTCTATCGCCACCTATGGCGCGAGATTAACGACATGGCCATGAAACCAGTGTGCATCCTGTGCGAGATTGACCCTCGACAACTCGCTCCCATGCGCGAACTTGCCAGCCACGCTGCTCCCAATCACCAAGTCGATGTAATTGAAGACCTGGCCGGAACGCCACGCATCATGGTCGTGCACCTGAAGGGGAACGCTTGCCGCGGCTAGACATAGGTGATGACTACCGACCGCAAACTGGCAATATCGGCACAACCGGTGCAAAACATCGCCACCCGGAGCTCATAGACAAACTGGTTGATGCGCTCGATCACCGCGGCTGTCGAGTGTGTGGCCGCTTGTAAGAACGGGTGGGCGGCGGCTACGAGGTCAGCGCCCAGCGCAATGGCTTTCGCGCCGTCCACACCGGTTCGAACGCCACCGCTGCCGATCACTACAGTTTGGGGACACGCCGCGCGCACTTGTGCAATGGCTTCCGGAGTGGGGATCCCCCAGTGGGCAAAGGCTTCCGACGTCTCGCGCAGGCGTCGATCGTGGGCGCGCAGGCCCTCAATGATGGCCCACGATGTCCCACCGGCGCCCTGCACGTCGAGTGCTGCCACGCCCGCACCAACCAGCCGGCGAGCCACACCGCCGGACAGCCCCCAGCCGACCTCTTTCACCACCACCGGTTTGCCGAGCTGCTGAGCAATCAACGCGATGCGCTCACACAGCCCTGTGAACGTCACGTCGCCGCGGTCTTGCAGCGCTTCCTGTAGTGGGTTGAGATGCAGCGCGAGCGCGTCGGCGTCGATCATCCGCACGGCTTCCTCGCACTGTGCCAACCCGTAGCCCTTGCGCAGTTGTACGGCGCCGAGGTTGGCCAGCAGCACGACGTCGGGAGCGACATCGCGCACTTGAAATGTGGTCCGCAAGTCGGGATGCTCGATGGCCGCCCGCTGACTGCCGACGCCGAACGCGGCGCCGGTGGCTTGCGCGGCTGCCGCCAGGTTGCGATTAATAGCCATGGCTTCGGGGGTACCGCCGGTCATCCCAGATATGAGCAAAGGTACCTTCATGGGCTTATCGAATAACGTGGTGGTGAGGTTGACGGCATCGAGGTCAAGCTCAGGCAGTGCGTTGTGTTCCAGTCGGTACCGCTGGAACCCGGCGAGTGACGTCTCTTGGACTGGCGACTCCAATGCCAGGGTGAGGTGTTGGGCCTTCCGCTCAGGTGTCGACTCCGGCACTAACGTCTTCACCACATTCATTGTCCAACAGGTGGGGCAGCGATAAAAGGCCGGACGGCCTGCGGGTTTGGAGCGGGACTCGCTCGACGGCTTGCCAGTAGGAACCCGCCAAACAGTACGCACCAACCGGCCAGCATCGTAAGCCAGAACGCGCCGCCACCGCCAACGCGTGCGATCGTGCCTGCCAGTGCAATCACTAGTGCCCCGGTTGCGATCACGGCATTCGCAGCCGTGCGGGCAAGAGGAGCGTGGCGCCTGGACGTTTGCCACGCCGAAACGATGGCAACGCCCACCAGGCAAACCGTCCCGAAGGTATTCAATGCGATCAGCAAGGGTAGCCAGGGGCCGGGCAGCAGCACATCGGTGCCGGCGCCGGTGGTGTGCGCAAGCGCGGCCGCATTATACGGTGCAACAAACAGTTGCCAAGCCGTGATGATACTGAAGTCCACAAGGAGTAACAGGAGTGGGCCTAATGGACGCCGCACTGAGAGATAGAGGCTGCCAAGGCCCAGGAACGCGACATTGAGCGCGGCGCCAAACAGATAGTACGTGCGGAAGAAAAAGATCTGCCGGCCATCAAACACAAAGAACGCATAGCACCACGATGCGACGCTCGCCATGACCAGCGCAACGGCCCATGAAGCAAGTGCCGGACGTCGCTTCGTAGCCCAATCTCGCGCGACGATGATGGCAAAAACGGCGGTGACCAGCGCAACACAGAGGGCTAAGGTTCCTTCAGACGCGTCGAACATCGTGAATTCCTATTGAGCCCTACTGACAATCCGGTCAGTACGCGCATTGTACCTTGCCATCTTATATTCAGGCTCTCAGTGCCTCACCAGGTGGCCCCCGGCGCAGGCCCGACCCGGGTGACCACTGCTCGGACAGGCATAGGAGCGCAAGCTTGGATGCAATGCCCCTCCCTATAATGCTATGCTAACGGGAAGTGAGCAACGCCGGCTCAGCAGTGCGGAGATCTGGGATGGTACAGCAGGCGCAGGAACGGAAGGACGCCAACCTTCCGTATCCCTCCTCACGCCTACACGAGTTCCTGGGGAAAATGCTTCTCATCCGTCGATTCGAGGAAAAGACGAAAGAGATGCTCTTCATGAACCGTGTACGCGGCTATTGCCACTTGAATATCGGCGAAGAAGCGACCGTTGTCGGCACGATCTTGGCGCTGCAGCCAAATGACCAATTCATCGCCTCGTACCGAGACCACGGCTACGCCATCGCTTGCGGCACCCACCCTCGGGCCGTTATGGCCGAGCTGTATGGGAAGGCCACAGGCTGTGCCGGCGGGCGTGGCGGCTCGATGCATATGGTGGATGTCAGTAATGGCTTTTTCGGTGGGTATGGCATTGTCGGCGGCCAGCTTCCACTGGCGGCGGGGCTCGCCCTGGCCGCCGATTATCTAAATGAAGACCGCGCTGTGTTGTGCGTCACGGGTGAAGGTTCCACCAACATTGGCGCTTTCCACGAGTCGCTCAACCTGTCGTCGGTGTGGAACTTGCCAGTCGTGTGGGTGGTATCCAACAACCAGTACGGGATGGGCACCTCAGTAAACGAGGCGTCGGGCGAGCCCCACATCTACAAGCGGGCCTGCGCGTATGGCATGCACGGCGAAGCGGTCGACGGCATGGATGTGCTCGCGGTCTCCGAAGCAACCACGCGGTTGCTCGATCGAGCGCGCACTTCCCGGCAGCCAAGCTTACTGGAAGCGATTACGTATCGATTTGAAGGGCACTCCTACGCCGACGCAGGCAAGGTGTACCGGCCGGCCGAAGAGATTGAGCGCTGGAAGCAAAAGGACCCTATCCGGGTACTACAGCGCTACATGGAAGAACACCAGTTGCTCGATCAAAAGCAGTATGACGAGCTGGAAAAGTCCGTCGAGTTTGCAGTCCAAGACGCCGTTGATTTCGCCGAGGCGAGCCCACTCCCCTCCATTGACACGTTGTACGACCATCTGTATACGCAGGAAGGCATGGCGAGCTAACACGTATGGCTGAAGTGACCTACCGTCAAGCTTTGCAACAAGCCCTGCGCGAAGAGTTAATTCGTGACAACCGCGTGTTCCTGATGGGCGAAGAAATCGGCCTGTTCGAGGGGTCCTATAAAATCACTGCCGGGTTGTTCAAAGAGTTTGGCCCCAAGCGAGTGCGTAACACGCCAATCTCCGAAGAGGGATTCCTAGGTGCTGGGATCGGTGCCGCGATGGGTGGCTTGCGTCCGGTCGTTGAGATCATGACCATTAACTTCATCTTGGTCGCCATCGACCAGATCGTGAATAACGCTGCCAAGCTCAACTACATGTTTGGTGGCACGATAACGGCGCCGATCGTGGTGCGCACGCCGGGAGGCGCCGCCATCCCGGGCGGTGCCGGCACTGGACTCACAGCGCAGCATTCACAGAGTTTGGAATCATGGTTCGCCGCTACGCCAGGGCTCAAAGTTGTGGCCCCGGCGACGCCGTACGATGCGAAGGGGTTGCTCAAGTCCAGCATCCGGGACGGCAACCCGATCATCTTCGTCGAGCACCTCGGCTTGTACAACACCAAAGGCGAAGTGCCAGAGGATGAGTACACGGTGCCGATTGGCAAAGCCGACGTGAAGCGCTCAGGAACCGACCTTACTATCGTGAGTCACTCGCTCATGACCCTGCGCTGCCTCGAGGTCGCCAACCGGCTGGAACAAGAGGCTGGCATTAAGGCTGAAGTTATCGACTTGCGCAGCTTACGTCCGCTCGACTTCGACACCGTTGCCAGTTCTGTCAAGAAGACCAACCACGCCTTGTGTGTGGAAGAAGGGTGGTCGACCTATGGCGTCACGGCCGAACTCTCGTCTCGCATCAGCGATGAGTGCTTCGACTGGCTCGACGCACCGGTGAAGCGTGTCGGTGGCGTGGAAGTGCCGATGCCGTATTCCAAGCCATTGGAAACAGCGGTGATACCCAGCCCGGAGAAGATTTACGAAACGGCCCTCATCGCGGCTGGTAGACGAACGCCAGCGCTCAGCGCGCGCTAAACCGTCAGTGATTGGTTTCCGGCAGATTCGCCGCTCGCACCGTTAGGCGATGGCGGTTGGTTCCTCGACCCTGCTCTTGATGGCAATAGGGTAGCCGCGCTGGTCCATGCAGCCAAAGCAGAAGCGGTGGTGCAGTTGCGCCAGTGCGGTGCTTGGTGGTTCGTCCAGCATGCCCGTCGTCGCCCGGCCTAACGCCGCCAGACTCAGATACCCA
>JANWJO010000008.1 GCA_025449435.1 Chloroflexota bacterium
CCGGTCATCGTTCCATAACCGCAGATACCATCAAGCAGCGCCCGCTGGCTGGTGCCAAAGCGCCATCTTGGCGGAGCCGCGCACGTAGCGTACCGTACGAACCTCACCCCCCACTCCTCTCCTAAAGTGCGAGCGGTATCCATACCGGATGTCAAGGGAGATGTCGAAATCCACACAGTGCCACCGCAGCGAGCGCACAGGTACGCAATGGCACACCATCACACGCGTTAGACTCCCCTCCCACTTTAGGGGAGGGGACGGGGGTGAGGTTCTTCGCCGATTCCCTACGCCTGCGCTGGCCCGGTCCATTCCAGTAACTCGACGCGATTGCCATCCGGGTCGAGGATCCAGCCCACCTTGATGGCGGCACCGACCCAATTGGCGTTGCGGCCGATGGGGTTGAGCAACGGATTGCCGGCCGCTGCCGCTCGCCTCTCGATACCTTCCAGGTCTTCTACCCACAGGCAGAAGTGGTTGAGGCGCAGCGCCGCAGGTGCGCTGTGCTCCACCTCGGCGCCGGCCCGGACAGGGAAAACCTCCAAGTAGTTGTGTTGGGAGCCCAACGCCACCATCGTGGTACCCGCCTCATTCGACCGGCGCTCAGCGATAGGCATGCCCAAGAACTCACCGTAAAACGCGACGGTCTTGTCGATGTCCTGGACACGAATGCACGTGTGCCCTATCTGGCCCGGCTGCGGTCGCTCCACCTGAATGCTCCTTCTTGTTGTCACTGGCGGATGACAGTAGAACACTCGCGGCGCTGGTGCGCAAGCTGGGCTGGACCTCACGCCCCGTCGCCGGGTGCCCCCTGAGCATGCACGCGCGCCCTGCAATGCATTACGGCAGAATGCGCTCTCCAACGGTTGCGCGCAAGTGGCGCAGCGTGGCTGCTTCGAAGGCCTCCGGATACGGCACCTGAATGCTGGCGAGGAGCCGGCGAGCACGAGGGAGCATTGCACGCGCGTAGGCAGCGCTGGCGCTGATCACGCTGTGTTCAGTGGGGGCCAGCGCAGGCAAGGCTAGGAGCTCCCGGCGTTGCTGCTCGGTGAGCAATGGATTCAGCCGCTTGACGCCGCCTCGGTAGTGCACCCGGTTTTCCAGGAGCATCATCTCGATCAGCCAGCGCCGGAGCAGCATGACGCCATCCACACCCACCAGCCATTCACGCCGGACACCAATCACGCTGCCCAGCCCATACACGCGGAGGAACTCTTCCACCAGATAGGCCGCCCAAGACTCGCGGCTGCGCTGCGTGCCGGCGCCAGCTTGGGCACTGTCCACGACCTGTCCGTGGTCGAACAGCAGCTGCGCCGTGCCAGGTGCCGGCAACTTGAATGCCGTACGTGCTACAGCAGCAATGTCGAAGCGCTCCCATTGGTCGCTCGTCACGGTGAGCACCGGATAGTCCGCCGTGCCCACATTGCGGCTCAAGACTGGTGTTGCGACCTGCCGTGCCAGCCCAGGCAAATCTGTTGCAAACGCAACTAGAGCAGCATCGTCAACAATAGCGAGCACATCGACATCGCTCCCAGCATCGCCAATATCGCTCGCCAGGCTGCCGGTGACCAGTACCGCCAGCACACGAGTATCGGCCCGCAACACCGCTTCGATGCGCCGCAACAGGGCCATCTGTGGCCCCAGGTCGGTGCGTCGCGCGGCGGCTTCCCAGTCCCAATCCTGCACGTTGTGTGTCCCCTTGCTTTCCTGATGGCTCACGCACCCCTATGGTACGCATGGCCGCCGTGTCCCTTTCCGGCTGTGGGTCCGCTCGCTACACTCCCTTGCTGGTGACGTATGTGTGAGCCAGTAGGGGAGGTGCGTCCGTGCATGGTCGGGGCGTGGTGTTCACCGCGAAAGAGCAGGCTGAACTGGAGCCTGTCAGCGTGTCGCCGGGCGAGTTGGGCCCAGGCGAGGCGTTGGTGCGCGCTCAACACTCCATTATTAGCGCCGGCACCGAGGGCTCGTTCTACACCAACCTCATGGCCGAGGTGCCGGGCGTCTATCACCGCGCCGGCCACCGGCCTGCCAGCATTTATCCAGCGCGCACCGGCTATGGCCATATCGGTGAGGTACTGGCCGTGGGACCCGAAACCACCAACGTACGGGCTGGCGACCGCATCCTCACCTTCTCGCGACACGCCTCGATCGTCAAAGCCAATGTCGCGCGGTTTGCCCTGCCGGTGCCAGCCGAGGCAGCCGGCCCCCAAGCGGTGTTCACGCGCATGGCAGGCGTGGCCATCACGGCGCTGCGTGCAGCGAACTTTTCCGCGGGTGACAAGGTGGTGGTGATCGGCTTGGGCCTCGTGGGTAACCTCGCCGCGCAACTCTTCCAGCTCGCTGGCGGCGAGGTGTTTGGCCTGGACCCTGCGAGACACCGGCAGGAACTCGCCGCTGCCTGTGGCGTGAGCCACGTGTCCGGCGCGGTGGGTGAGGCTGCGCGAGAGGAGGTGATGGCCTGGACTGCCGGGAAGGGCGCGCCACTCGTGGTGGAGGCCGTTGGAAGGTCTGACTTGCTGGAGCTGGGCGTGGAGTGTGCGGCCCGCCACGGGGAGGTGGTGTCGCTGGGCAGCCCGCGAGCGCCTTATCCGGGCGACCTCACGCCGATGCTGGCGCGCATCCACTTGATGGCTATCAAGCTCATCGGCGCGTTGGAGTGGACCTTCCCGCTCAATGAGGTCGAGCGTGCCCAACACACCATTTTCGGTAACTACACCACGATCTTGCGCTGGATTATGGCTGGCCGCCTCAAGGTCGATCCGCTACGCAGCCATGTGCTCACGCCGGACCGCTGCCAGGAAGCCTACAGCGGGCTCACCCACCGCAAGGACGAGTATCTTGGCGTGGTATTCGACTGGACCGGCGAGCAAATTACAAACTAACCTCACCCCTGCCAGGGGCACGACAGGAGATCCGAAATGGCACCGGAACAGAGCACGCCTGAGCTCAACGCCGAAGCACAGCGCCTGTGGGACGCGAAGGCCAGCTGGTGGGATGAGCACTTTTCCGACGATCGCCTGCCGAGCATCGGCCTGGCTACCGAGGCGCTGCTCGCCATCCAGTCAGGGGAACGTGTACTAGAAGTGGCGTGCGGCAACGGCTGGCTCGCCCGCCGGATGGCAAGTGATGGCGCGCAGGTGGTGGCGACTGATTTTAGCGCGCGCTTCTTAGAGCTCGCCCGCCAGCACACGCCGGCAGCACTCGCGCCGCGTCTTAGCTACGTCCAGCTCGATGCGACCGATAAGGGCCAGTTCGATCAGCTTGGACCGGGACGGTTTGACGCTGCCGTGTGCGCGATGGGCCTGATGGATATGGCAGCTATCGCACCGCTGTTTCAGGCGCTGGTTGCGCTACTCATACCTGGCGGGCGGTTTGTATTTTCGGTCACCCATCCAGCGTTCAACACGCTCGGCGCCAGCCGGGTTATCGAGGAAAGTGATAGCGACGGCGGGATGCACACGATACACGCGGTGAAGCTCACCCGCTATCTCAGCCCACGCACGGCGCTGGGCACAGGCGTGGTGGGTGAGCCCGCGCCACATCGCTATTTCGACCGGTCATTCAGCGACCTGCTCACACCGGCCTTTGAAGCCGGACTCATGCTCGATGTCCTGCAGGAAATCGGCGCGCCTCCGCCACCGTCGGGCCAAACCACGCGCCCAGGCTCCTGGGGCAACTTCCCAGAGTTCCCCTTATTCCTGATTGCCCGCCTGCGCCGTCCCCGTTGACACCGGCCCTAAGCCTTCTTCTTCACCAGGCCCTGCATGGTCAACGCCCGGCTGACATCGGTGGGCGTGACGATGCCGGCCAGAGTATCGCCATCCATCACCAGTGCGCGGTTGCCTTGATGCATGGCCAGGCGCTGCAGCAGTTCGACCAGTTGCTCATCCGGTGTGGCCCTCGGCACGCCGGCCAGCGGCAACGCAATGTCGCGTACGCGCAACTCGGCGCGCTTATCGGCAGGCACTTGCTTGAGTTGCGCCAGCGTGACCATGCCGGAGAGCTTGCTATCAAAGTCGCGCGTGGGAAACGTCGTGAACTTGTGGGTGAGCACGTAGTCGGTGAGGAAGGCATCGACAGTAATCCAGTCGGGTGCCAGCGTGGGCGTAGGGGTCATGACGTCGCGCACACGCACGCCGCGCAGTGCCGTACGGAGCAGCACGCTGGAAGCCTCGTCGCGCGCTGCACTGAGTAAGAACCAGCCCAGGAACACCAGCCACAAGCCCTCCGCCGCCACGAACAAGAACTCGATCAGGCCGGCGACGATCATCAGGATGCCGAACCCCACACCCACGTTCGCTGCGGTGGTGGTGGCTTGCGCCATATCGCCGCGCCGGGCCCACAGCACCGCGCGCAAGATGCGTCCACCATCGAGCGGGAACGCCGGCACCAGATTAAAGACGCCTAACAAGGCATTGGCACCCGCGAGCCAGCTGGCGATGCCGGTGACCAGTGCGGGTAGCCGCAACGCCGGCAGTACCAGAGCTAGGATCGCAAAGATGAGCGCTAGCGCCAGGCTAGCCAGCGGCCCCACCACCGTGATGAGAATCTCGGTGCGCGGTTTGGTGGCCTCTTCGCGCATGCGCGACACGCCACCAAACAGCCAGAGGGTGATCCCCTCCACCGGCACTCCTAACCTTCGGGCCACGAACGAGTGCGCCAGTTCGTGGCCCAGCAGCGATCCGTAAAACAACGCTGCGCTGATCACGCCAGCCACCCAGTACGCTGTCGTCGTGTGGCCTGGATATTCGGTAGGCAGCGCAGCGGAGGCAAGGCTCCAGGCCACCAGCCAGACGGCAATGAGCACGCTCCAGTTGAGGCCAACTTCGATGCCCCAGATGCGCCCGAGCTTAATAGAATCCCCCACGCGTCACCTGCCCTCCCGCCGCACCCTGCCGGAATTAGCACTGCCAAGTGTACGCAATAGGGAGCGTGGAGATACGGCCCCACCCCTCACCCCTCCCCAGCAAGCTGGAGAGGGGGACATGGCACTGGCAACAGCCATGCACCCCCTGCCCTGGTGCTGGGAGGACAACGTCGGGCTGAACGGAATGGGGAATAGCATTTGCGGGTGGTGCGTTCCCCTCTCCAGCTTGCTGGGGAGGGGTGAGGGGTGGGGCCGTGGC
>JANWJO010000009.1 GCA_025449435.1 Chloroflexota bacterium
ACGTTGCCCTGCTGGAAGAATTGCTGGTGTCCGCGACCAACGACGCCATCACCAAGGCGCAAGAAATGGCTGGCAAGCGCATGGAGCGCTTCACCGGTGGCCTCAAAGGGCTCGGCCTCCCCGGACTGTAGAGCGTGTGGGGCCGTTTATCCATGAAAGTTGACCACTGTGCTCGATTCGCCTAGCGTCGCCAAACCGGTGGCCACACTCATCGATGAACTCGCTCGCCTGCCGCAAATAGGCCCGAAGACGGCACAACGCTTGGCTTACTACTTGCTGCGCGCGCCCATCGAGCGCGCCCAATCCCTGTCCCAAGCCATCCTCGATGTCAAAGAGAAGATCGTGCAGTGCCCGCAGTGCTTCAACCTCACCGAGGTCACGCCGTGCAGCATCTGCGCATCACCCTCGCGCGACCAAGCGGCGATTTGCGTGGTGGAAGACCCTATCGATACGCTCGCTATCGAGCGCACTCATGCCTTCCGTGGTGTGTATCACGTGCTACACGGCGCCATTAACCCGCTCGAAGGCATCGGACCCGACGAGCTTAAGGTGCGCGAACTGCTGGCGCGCGTGCGGAAGGGTGGCGTGCGCGAAGTGGTGCTGGCCACCGATCCCACACTGGAAGGTGACGCTACCGCCGACTACATCGCCCGCGAACTGCGCAACAGTGGCGCCGCCGTGCAAGTGACCAGGCTGGGCCGTGGCTTGCCCGTGGGTGGCGACCTGGAATACGCCGACGACCTCACGATCAGCCGTGCCCTCGAAAGCCGCCGGGCGTACTAACGGAGCACCATGCACGTTGTCGGAACCGCCGGTCACGTCGACCACGGTAAGTCCACACTCGTCTACCGGCTCACCGGCATCGATCCCGACCGCCTGGCCGAGGAAAAAGCACGCGGCATGACCATCGACCTCGGCTTCGCCTGGCTTCCGTTGGGTGACCAGCGGGAGGTCAGCATCGTGGACGTTCCTGGCCACGAACGCTTCGTCAAGAATATGCTCGCCGGCGTAGGCGGCATCGACATCGCCATGTTGGTGGTCGCCGCCGACGAAGGCGTGATGCCCCAAACCCGTGAGCATCTGGCCATCCTCGACTTGCTCCAAGTGCGGCGGGGGCTCGTGGTGTTTACCAAGCGTGATCTGGTGGAGGCCGACTGGCTGGCGCTGGTAGAGGGCGAGACTGCACAGGGCTTGCATGCTACAGTGCTCGCCGGCGCGCCCACCGTTGCTGTTTCGGCCCTCACTGGAGAAGGAATCGACGAACTCAAAGTGCACCTGCGCACCCTGGTCGATGCCATTCCCGCGCGCAGTCTTGGCGCAGCGGCGCGTATGCCCATTGACCGCGTATTTACGCTGGCAGGACACGGCACCGTAGTCACCGGCACCCTGCTCGATGGCACGCTACGCACTGGTGATGACGTCGAACTACTGCCCACCGGTTTGCACACGCGGATCAGGTCGCTGCAAACGCACCGGCATAAAGTGGACATCGCCCTGGCGGGTTCGCGGGTGGCTGCCAACATTACCGGATTGGCTGTCGATCAGATCCAACGTGGTGATGTGCTGTGTACCCCGGGCTGGCTCCAGCCTGCCACAGTGATCGATGTGTCGTTGCGATTATTGTCGGACGGCGATCGTGTTCTCAAACCGGGTGACGCGGTGACGCTGTACGCCGGCGCTGCCGAGATCCCCGCCACCGTGGTACCACTCAGCGGCACAACACTGGCGCCCGGTAGCACAAGCCAGGCGCAGTTGCGTCTTGCCCACCCCACCGCAGTGCAGCGGGGTGACCGTTTTATCATCCGGCGGCCATCGCCTGCTAGCACCATTGGCGGCGGTGTGATCCTCGATCCCCAAGCGCGCCGCTCGCGCCGCCACCGTGCCACCGGGCTACTCGAACTGGAACTGGAAGGCGACGACCTCCTGGCAGAAGTGTTGCAGACGCGCCGGTTGTGGACCATCGACCAGCTGGCAACCCGGTTGCAACAACCGCGCGCAGGTGTGCACGCCAGCCTGGCCACGCTGGTGGCAAATGGGCGTGCCATCCCTTTGCAAGATGGTGCTGCAGCGCCACTGCAATGGCGTAGCTTGGCGGACGCCGCGCAGCAGGTTCTCGCGGGCTTCCACGCCGCACAGCCGTTGCGCGCGGGCATGCCCAAGGAGGAACTGCGCGAGCGCCTGGGCGTGCCGCCCGCATTGTGGTCTGCCGTCATCACGCTGCTCGCCAACCAGGGCTCACTGGTCGATTACGGGGCCACTGTTCATCTCCCCAGTTTTGAGGCTAGCCCCGGGGTGGCCGGCCAGGCGCGCATCGAGCAGATTGTGCAGGTGCTGGAGGCTGGCGGCCTTGCCCCACCCGCCATAGCGAGCATCACCACACCCGCCGACGCGCCCTTGCTCGCGTACATGCTGGAGCGCGGGCTGGTCGTGCGCCTCGACGAGTCGTTGGTGTACCCACAACACACCTATCGCACCTTGGTTCGCCACACCGTCGGAGCGCTGGAAAGCGGCCCGGTGACAGTAGCGGCGTTACGCGACTCGTTGCACATCAGCCGGCGCTATGCGCTCGCGCTACTTGAACACCTTGATGTGCAGCGCGTCACACGCCGCGCGGGCGACGCGCGCACGCTCCTCCACCGCCCTAGCTGGATGACGGAGCTGTGACCACAGCGCCCGTGCCTGCCCCCCTCTCCACAAGTGGAGAGGGGGGCAACCTCCTCGGACCAGGGGCGAGGGCCATCACCATCATCCTGCTCACGCTGCTCGCGATCGCGCTACGCGCCGTGCTGTTCGACCGCGTTGAATTCAAGTCCGATCAGGCGCAAGCTTCGGTGTTCGCCTGGCTCCTGGTGCACCAGCACATCCTGCCGCAAACCAGCCTCCGAACCTCTGGCGGATTTTACAATCCGCCGTTCTTTGTCTACCTTATGGCACTGCCACAACTGGTCACGGCGTCGCCCCTGTGGAATACCGCCTTTATTACCGCGCTGAACGTGCTCGCTGTGCCCGTCATGTACCTCGCTTGCCGGAGAGCGCTTGGCGATCGGGGCGCAGCCATCGCCGTGCTGCTGTATGCCGTGTCGCCCATGGCCATCCACTACTCCCGCAGTATCTGGGCGCCCGACGCCATGCCGTTCTTCACGGTGCTGTTGTTGTGGGGCGTCATGCTGGCACTGGGGGAAGGCAATGCACTTGGCTTGCTGTTGGGCGCTGTGGCCCTAGCTGCGCTCGTGCAACTCCACCAGGCCGCCGCCGCCTATCTACCGCTGACCCTGTTGCTGCTTGTGGTGTTCGCCCGCCGGCTGCCCTGGCGGCGCTGGTCGACGTGGGCGTGCTTACTGGGCGGCGTTTCTGCATTCCTGGTACTAGTCGCGCCCTACATAGGCTTGGAGTGGCGCGGACGTTTCGCCGATGTTTTGGGTGCGGCACATTCGGTGGGCGCTCCAGCAGCGCTCAAGCCCGTGCCCTGGGTGGAGCTGTGGCAGTTAATAGCGGGGTGGAATCCTGCGTTGTATTTCGACCTGTTGCTGGCGCAAGAGCAGCCCGCGCTGGATGGCAGTGGGCCTATTGATTGGGCGGTTGCGGTGCTAGCTCTCATCGGCGTCATTGCGACCGTAGTGTGGCTGTGGCAAGGTGGCGAGCGGCGTGTGCTGGCTGCGTTTGTGTTACCGGCGTGCGTGCTGCCGCCAGCCATTATGATGCGAAGTGCCGTGCCGGTGTTCCTGCACTATCTGGTGTTCGTGCTGCCGTTGGGCCTCATCTTGGTGGCGATCGGCATTGAAACGCTGGCATTAATGTTGAGCCGGCTGGCTGTCGCCCGCACGCACCAGGATGCCGCCGCGTATATCCGGTATAGCACAGCGATTTCGGCGTTACTGGCCGCCGCCGTCGTGGCCGTCGCACTTGTGCGCGATGTGCAATTCAACCAGCAACTGGCGCTGAGAGTAACCGGAGGTGACTACGGTGTACCACTCACCTTTACGCAGGCGCTCATGGGTCTCGAGCAGGCGGCACAACGTGATCACCCCACCGCCATCTACCTCGAGCAAGATGGCGACCTAGTGTGGGAGCAACGGTATTTCACCACTATCGGGCAGGCGCCAGCAGCTACGGTCATCGATCCCGCGCTCGCGCAACTGATTTCTGTCGATCCGGCTGGTGCTCTTTACGTGTTCCGGACGCAGGGCAGCTCGGGGTACAAGATGCTCGATGCGGCTCCTGATTCACAGCGCGTGGCCATTCCCCCCGCTGGTACGCCTGCCTATTCTGTCTTTCACATCGGCGCGCCCCAGATCGCGGGAATCGCCAGCCAGTTGGCCGAGCAACAGCCACTTGGTCCGTTTACCATAGGAGCGGGGCTCCGTCTCACTGCCGGTTCTATCAGTACTCTGCGCGCTGGCCAGCCGCTAGCCGTTGCGCTGGTGTGGCAAGTGACCGACGTAACGCCATTCACGCATGGAGAGGCGCGGATGTTCCTCCACCTGTACGACAAGGATCGCAAGACACTGGCCCAGCAAGATGCGTTGGGCTATCCCAACGCTATGTGGAAGACTGGCGACCGCTTCATCACCTGGTTCACCTTGACCGTGCCGGCACAGTTGCCGCCAGGCCAGTACACACTTGTTGGCGGCCTGTATGCTTTTGACGGCGTAAAGGACTTCAATGTCCGAGGTCCCCACAATGAGGACCTCGGCGGGGAGATCCCGCTCGCCACACTTACAGTTGGGCAGTAGAGGCGACCAAACCTCACCTCCTTCACCTCTCCTAAAGCGGGAGGGGACGGGGGTGAGGTGCTATACCTAACGCACAACCCTACACAAGCTGAGGACGGCAAAGTGACGCATGGTACGCACAGCAAGCAACCAGAAGCAGTTGATCAGCAGGCGAGCGCGGCTGCAGGCAGCCCTCGGTATTCCTCCGGCGCTTGGCTTGCTCACTGGCTGCTCGGTACCGCTGTTCGGGCCGAATAACCCCTTCGCCGCGCCGGTGTCGATCAACCTGTATTACGGGCCGTTCTCTGCCCCCCAGGGAGCCGATTCGCCTGAGCCGGCCATGTTGACCAAAATACTCGCCGGCTTCAAGAAGTCCTATAGCAACATCACCGTCACGCCCATTTCGCTCGACTTCAGCTCGTCCGACAGCCTGTCGCAGGCGCTCAACCCGGTGGCACAGCAATACGGCGACGTATACCTGAGCTACGCCGCCTTGCCCGACGTGCGCTTCAGCCAGTTACCGCTGTCGCTGAGTGACATCGTGACCCCGGTGGATGCCTACATGCAGCGCGACAGCGACGCCAGCGCTTCGGCGTTTTACCCACAGGCGATCAGCCGGGCCACGATCGATGGCCACGTCATGGCGCTGCCGCGCGACATCCAACCGGAACAGGTCGTGCTGTATAACCGGACGTTGTTTGCTCGCGATGGCATCCCGCCGTTGCCCGATGAATGGACGACCGACGTCTTCCTGAACGTTGTCCAGATGCTCACAAGGGCAGGCAGCACCAGCAAGAACAGCGCCACAACCTACGGCTACGTCGACGTTGACCAACTCGCCAGCTTGTACGACTTCATCATGCTGTTTGGTGGACGGCGCAGCACTGAGCCACCAGCCAACCCTCGGATCACCCTGGATTCGACCCGGGCGCTGGCTGGCGCCTCGTTTTACGTGGACCTGTACCAGAAGCAGCGCGTGGCTGCCACGCCAGCCCAGAGGCCGGCTGCCTACGAGTTCACGCCGCTGATTGACTTCATGGAGGGTAACATTCCGCTCATGCTCGCTCCAGGGACGCTGCTCGGTACCATACACGGCATGCAACGGCCGTTGGATTGGGACGTGGCCATGCTGCCGGTGGCGCCTGGGGTCACCGAAGCATGGTTCGGCGCAGGCGCGGCGGTGTTCCTCGGCCGGCTGTCGCGTCACCTGGATGAGGGATGGCAACTAGCGAAATATCTCTGTGTGGGCGAGGGCATGAACATTCGCGCTCAGGTCGGCGATGTCCACCCCGCTGCCCAAAAGGTTGCCATCAGTAGCGCCTACTTAGGCGACCCCAAGCCACCCAGTCGCCGCTTGTATAACTCGGTGGGCATGGCGCACATGTTGCCGGTAGACGCTGCCGTGTCGCTCGCCCGGTTATCAAGGGGCGGACCGCTCACGGCAACACAGCCAGATTTTCCGGCTGCGGACACCATCCTCCGCCAATCGCTCGACGACTTGCTCAGCGGCAAAGCCGATGTTGCCAGCGTGCTCAAGCAGGCCACCACCGCCGGCAACGCCAACCTATCGTCTACCTAGGCGGCTCCGCTTAGCTCGCTTCTCAATCCACTAGTGACGCACGTGTGTCGGTTACGAACCCCACCCCTGGAACATCTCGTGCTCTGGAGACCGGGATTGAAGCGGAGCGACAATATAGCGACGAAGTCATATCCCCCGGTAGTCCCCCCTTGGCAGGGGTGACTGGCCGAACGAAGAGCGCGGTCTGCGTGTATCAGGCACGGGAAAGGTTGACGCTAATATGAGACT
>JANWJO010000010.1 GCA_025449435.1 Chloroflexota bacterium
CGACCAAGCCAGAGCGCCGGCCTGCGCCGGCGGCTAACGCTGCCACTCCAGGTGAGTGACCGAGGGTGAAGGGGGATTTCATATCAGCAAAGTCGGCCAGCGCTTCGCAGCACCGGTCCAATTCTTCGTCGGTCAGGGAGTTGCGCCCGCCCGGTTCCAGAGCCAGCACTGTTTCCCAGCTCGGTTCTTCAAGCAGCCCTGCAAGTATGGTCGATGTATGCTCACAAAAACAGTCCGCCATGTGAGGGGGGTACGCTCCGCCGCGACGCTTACGAACAGTGGCACTAGCCGCGTCCTGGCCGCCAACGCGGTTCCAAATGACCGCATCCTGCGCCAGCGTAACCACCAGCAGGGCAGGGGCTACCGCTTCGCCTTTCAGCCCGCGCGGGCTCCCTTTACCGTCCCAGCGCTCGTAGATTTGAGCCAGGCACGCGCTGAGCGAGGCGCCAAGGCCCAGCCGGCTGGCAAGGCGCTGAGCCACTTCGCAATGGCCGGCGAAGCTTTCCTTCATGACGCCGGGAAGGGTTAGCATCCCCCGGGCGACCATCGCCGCCATACGGAAAGGTGGCTCGCCGGCGGTCGCCTGCCGCAAAAAGTGCATGGCGAGGCTCATCACCTCAGGTGACCGACCGGGATCGACAGCCGCGAAGTCGTGGCGCAGTGCGAGCTCGTCACCCAACAGCGCGGCGATAGTGTCCGCGTCGACGTTGCAGCCGATGAAACGCAGCAACGCCAGATAGAACACGTCGCACAGCGTAGCGTCGTCGAGGCGCAAAGCCTCACCGAGCCGCATCGCGGCCACGCAGGTGCAGAGCGCCGTCTCCAGCGGTTGCCCCATGCCAAGGTCGGTGGCCATAGACAGCGCGGCGAGCAACTCGGCTAGGCGCACACCGGAGTGTGTTGGTCGGGAAGGCATCGCCATACCCAGCTGTTTCGGGCGCCATGCCAGAGGAAACACTGTGGCTATTGTACAAGGGCCGGCCGCGCGGTGAGCGTCCGGCCCAGCTGCACTATTAAGCCGCTGCTGCCAGACGCATTCGAGGGACCAAGGCGAGGCACAGCAGCGCGGTAACCCCGAGCAACACAAACCCCAGCGCGTAGCTACCAGTGGCCGAGTACACCGCTGCCATCACGAGTGGCGGAAAGAATCCGCCCAATCCACCCGCCGCGCCTACTACCCCAGTCACCGCCCCAACGCGGGTTGGATAGACCTGTGCGACCATTTTGAGCACAGCGCCAGTGCCAAGGCCCAGCGCAACCGCCATTGTCAAGCAGGCGATGGTTAATGGCAGGATGGAGGCGTACGCGACAGCCAGCACCGGAGCCAGCGCTGCTGTCACACCAAAAGACACGGCGAGGACGGCCGGAGCTCCCAGGCGATCGGCCAGTGTCCCACCAGTGGGGCGGGCAATCACGGCGAGTAAGGCGAAGCCCGCGGCGCGCGCCCCGGCATCGGCAGGAGTCAAGTGGTGGACCCCCACCAGCAACTTCGGCAAGTACAAAAACATGGCCACGAAGCCGCCAAAGGAGAGGAAGTAGAAGAGCGTCAGCAACCACGCCCGGCCGTCATGCCGGAAGAGTGCAAACGACGCAAGGAGGCTCGTCACAGGCGCGCGCGGTCTCTGCGGCTCCTCCGCGAAGCGAGCGAACACAATGCCAGCCGCCACCACCAAGAGTGCGGTGAGCCGGAACGGCGCGGCGAGTCCCCAGTGCTGCGCGATTGCCGGAGCGGTCAACGCCGTGATGACGGTGCCGCCCATGCCCATACCGTAGATGCCGAGCGCGAACCCCTGCCGGCTTGCCGGATACCAGCGGTTCACAAAGGGTGTGCCCACCGTGAAGCTGGCGCCTGCCAAACCGAGCAGCAGCCCCATCACCGTGAGCCAGGCAAACGGCTCCTGATGAAAACTCAACGCTAGCAACGGCACCACGGTGGCGGCCATCAACAGTGGGAACACGCGGCGGGCACCATAGCGATCGGTGAGCACCCCAAGCGGCACGCGCAACACCGAGCCCAACAACACAGGGATGGCCACCAACAGGCTCGTTTGACTTTCGGTTAGATGAAGCTGTTGTTGGAACAGTGGCGACAGCGGACCAAACATGGCCCACGCGTAGAAGCAGGTGACAAACGCCATCGTGCTCAAAACGAGCGCCCTCGTAGCCCCTGCCGGGACTACCGTGTCCGGTGCGGCGCCTTGCGGTCGTGCCACGCCGTCCATCGTTCGCTGGCTCCCCGATCTGCTCAAATCGTCGTGCCAGGCATGGTACCGTTGCCATCCTCAACGCAGCCCGAATGCGATCGCGCCCCTACCTGCGCCGCGAATTCGCAGTCCCCAAGATGGCTCTTAAATGCAGGGCGGCAGGACTGAAGGAGAGGACTTCAGTGCTGCCGCCTTGCCAGGGATTCGCTAAGGAATAGGCGCGTACTCGTGCGGGCCAAAATTCGCTTCGTAGAACGGAGCGACGTTGGACCCCGGTGGTACCAACTGGTCAACATGCTGACGATCTTCATGCGTCACGGTCACGTGGAGGGCCTGCAAATTGTCATCGAGTTGCTCCATCGTTCGCGGGCCGATGATCGGGCTGGTAACGCCGGGCTGGTGCAACACCCACGCCAGCGCGAACTGGCTCAAGGTCACATTCTTGGCTTTGGCAATGGGCTCCAGTTGCTCGACGACACCAAACACCTGCTCGCGCAACCGTGCTGCTTGCGGCGAGTTGGGCGAGGCCATGCCATACCTGCTGTCGGCCGGCAGCGGCTGGCCGCGCTGGTACTTGCCAGTCAACAATCCGCCGCCGAGCGGGCTCCACGGAATGGTGGCGATGCCGTAGGTGCGCGCCATCGGGAGGAGCTCGCGCTCCACCCGTCGATCCAGGATGTTGTACGGTGGCTGTTCACAGATAAAGCGATTCAGGCCGAGTTCCTTGGCGACCCACAAGGCTTCCATAACCTGCCAGGCGGCGAAGGTGCTGCTGCCGATGTAACGCACCTTACCCGAATGCACCAGGTCATCCAATGCCCGCAGGGTCTCATCGATCGCGATGTCGGGTCGCGGCCGGTGCAACTGATAGAGGTCGATGTAATCGGTCTGCAGGCGCTTGAGGCTCGCGTCACACTGCTCGATGATGTGTCGCCGGCTGGTGCCTTGCGCGTTGGGGTCGTGGTCGTCCATGCGGCCGTGCACCTTTGTGGCCAGTACGATTTGGTGACGCTTGCCGTTGCGCTTGAGGGCCTCACCGGTGACTGTTTCACTGTGCCCACGGCTGTAGACGTTGGCGGTATCGAGAAAGTTAATACCCGCTTCGATGGCGTAGTCGATGATGCGGTAGGAATCCTCAGGACCAGTTCGCCCGCCAAACATCATGCAGCCGAGGCAGAGCTCACTGACCTTGACCCCCGTCCGCCCGAGGTTGCGATAGTCCACGACAGCCAGCCCTTCACGTGTGTGCAAAATCCTATAGGATTTGTGCCGGAACTATAGCACATCCCGCGATCTTGTGTACAATGGGTACCAGAGCGTGACACGTTCCAGCGATGGAGGACGGATCGTGGCAGAGCCGGCCAGCAAGCTCGGCTTGGCAGCGACGGTGTATGAGTCGCTCAAGGAGCGCATTCTCGACCAAACCATGCCACCAGGGGCGAGGGTCAACATTGACGCACTCGCCGAGGAGTTGGGCGTGAGCCCCACGCCGCTCCGCGAAGCCCTAGTGCGGCTCACCGCCGAACGGCTCACCGAGTTTGCTGCGTTTCGTGGCTATGCAGTCGCGCCGCTACTCACCGATCGCCAGCTCTCCGACCTGTTCTATGTGCGACGGTTGCTGGAATGCGACGCTGCACGGCTGGCAGCGCAGCGCATCACCGAGTCGCGCTTGCTGCGCATGGAATCCCTGATTGACCAGATGAAGCAGAGCGAGCTTCCGCATGCTTTTGCAGCGTTCCGCGAGTCCAATAGGGCAGATCAGCGTTTCCACGAGTCATTGATTGCCGCCACCGAGAATGACGCACTCTTGCGCGCGTACAAGTCGCTGGCGATCCACAGCCACCTGTCGCGCTTGCATTTCGGGCAAGCCACCTTCGACTTTGCGCGTGTCATCGCCGACCACACGGCCATTTTGACCGCGTTGCGAACACGCGACGTGGAGGGGGTCCGTGGCGCTGTGGTAGCACACCTGGACTCTGCTGAGCGCTTCCTCGCCTCGGTGGTACCCGGCCCGCACGATACCGTGGGCTAAGCTGGCGGCGGGTTTGCTTGCCGTCCCTCGCTGCGTTGAGCACAATACGCAAGCAGGTTTACCGTGAAGTAACCCGTGGCGAAGGAGGCAGCACGTGAGCGATACGAAGCTGGGCATTGGGGTCATCGGCATCGGCTGGGTAGCCCACGAGCACATCAAGGCATGGAAGAACAATCCGCACGTCGAGGTGGTGGCGCTCTCAAGTCACAGTCACGACAACTTGATCAACGCTCAGCGTACGCACCATTTGCCCAACGCTCGCCTGTACACCGATTGGGAAGACGTGATCCGCGACCAAAGGGTGCAGGTGGTGGACATCTGCTCCATGAATCACATGCACGCGCCGCAGGCGGTCGCCGCGGCGCAAGCAGGTAAGCATATGTTGATTGAGAAGCCGGCTTCCAACGACCTTGCCGGGCTGCGCCAGGTGGAAGCAGCCATCGCGCACACGAAGGTCAAGAGCCTGGTGGGCTTTGAGCTGCACTGGAGCCCGTACTTCGAGTCCATACGAGCGATGCAACAAGCCGATTTCTTCGGGCCGGTGTTCTATGCCGAGTGCGATTACTTCTCCGGCAATTGGCAAAAGTGGTATCCAGGGTATCAGTGGGTACGCACCAAGGAAAAAGGCGGCTCGGCATTTCCGGCGGCGGGTTGCCACTCTGTTGACGCCATACGCCAGTTTGTGGCAGGTGATCCGGTCGAAGTGTTTGCCTACGGTGGCAACTTCACCAACGTCATGGAGTGGGATGCCACGATCGTGACTCTGGTCAAGTTTTCCAGCGGTGCCATTGGCAAGGTTGGGTGCGTGCTGGAGGGCAATCTCAAATACCAGTTCAACGTCCGGCTGCACGGTCCCAAGGGGACGCTGGTCAATGATCGCTTCCTCACCGATCACATCCCCGGCCAGACCGGCTGGGCCCAATTCCCCACGATCCTGCCCGACACCCCGGACGTAACGCATCATCCCTTCCAGGGTGAGCTTGATCACTTGATCGACAGCATTCGCAACGACACCAAGCCGCTGGTCGATATCACCGATGCCGTGAAGACACACGAAATCGTGTTTGGCGCTGAGCAGTCGGTGCGCGAAGGCCGCCCGGTCAAGCTACCACTGCCGCGTTGACGCCGGCTAGCTGAGGCCAAGCTCCGTGCGCACTTGGCGAACACCAGCACCGAGCGCCTGCAATTTGGCCCGCGCCGCCCAGCGCGCTGTCTGACTAAAGCCGCAATCGGGCACTAGCGTGAGCTTTTCTGCAGGGATGTAGCGCAATGCCGCATGGACGCGCTGCGCCACGTCGTCAGCCGTCTCGATGTAGTAGTTCTTGACGTCGATGACACCAACCGCAACCTCTTTGTGGACGGCGATCTCCTTGCACAGTTCGAGCTCGGCCATTTCTCGGTTGGCGAACTCCAGTACGAGTTGATCAACGCCAAAAGAGAGCACTTGATCGATCACCGGCCGGTAGCTGCGTTTGGCGAGTGGCCGCCCGGCGTAGTTGCCGAAGCACAGGTGCGCTGCCAGCTTGGCGTGAACCCCGTCCAGCGCGGCATTGAACAAGCGGGCGAACGGGATCGGTGCGTCGGGATGCACCGCCGTAGACGGTTCGTCTATCTGGATGAACGTCGCGCCAGCTTCGACGAGGGCTTTGAGTTCTCGATTGAGGA
The DNA here is from genome assembly GCA_025449435.1 of Chloroflexota bacterium. Next base: position 5,902 of record JANWJO010000010.1, read on the forward strand.
TGGGCACCATCGCCCAGGCAGCGTCGAGGCGGTCCGGGTAGATGCTGTTAGGAGCCAGCCGGCCGCTCAAGGTGTACGGTCCCGGCAGTGTCACCTTGATCGGCTTGGCAGTATGCGCTTTGGTGTACCTGAACTCGGCAACGACGCCCAAGCCATGCGGTGCTGTAATCGGCTCAAGCACCTCGAAGCGGTGCTGCTGATCGTGCCCAGGAGGCCCTTGCTTGCGGTCGGAGGGCAGCGGCCGGACACCCGCCATGTGGGTGTAAAAGTCGGCGGTAAAGAACCCCATGCGCCGCATCTCGCCATCGGTGATGAGGTCAATGCCCGCTTCTGTTTGGTCGCGCAACGCCATATCGACGGCGTCATCGAGCATCTCGCTGGTGTCAGCTGTGCCGAAGTCTCCCCGCGTAGTCGCTGCAAGACCGGCGATCAGCCAGCCTGGCGACGAATAGGATCCCACTACTGACGTTGGCAACATAGGTAACGTCACGGTCTCGCTCACAGTTTCCCCTTCCACTGAAGACAGCGCACCTTAGCTAGAGTGCGTCATGTCGGTACCAGCCCCAGATGCTACGACTCACGCACGTTGATGTACACCGTCGTGCCACGAGGCACCACCGAGCCGGCGGCAGGCGTCGAGCTCTCGACTGAACCCACCTGAACCGCTTGACTGTGCCCGCTATGGTTGGCAGTAGTCGTCGTGAGCCCAGCCTGCTGCAAGGTTGCTTGCGCCTGTTGCTCTGGCATGCCAATCACGTTAGGCACAGTGACTACGTCTCCTTGGCTCACGTTGACCGTGACGGTACTGCCGGCAGATGCCTGCCCTCCGGCACCCGGCGACTGTGACATGACAGTGCCTGGTGGCGTCGTCGTGCTCGGTTGCCCATTGATCTGGACTTTAAAGCCGGCGTTCGTCAGTGTGCTCTGAGCACTGGATTGGGTCATCCCCACCACACTGGGCACGGTCAGTTTAGGCGGTCCGCTCGAGGCCACGATGCGCACCGTCGAACCTTGAGGCACGATGCTGCCAGCCGGTGGGTCTTCACTGACGATCGACCCGGCCGGGACGGTGTTGCTCAACGTGCTGGCCGATTGCGTCACGGCGAAGCCGGCGCCGCTTAAGATCGTGATGGCGTCAACCACGGTGTGTCCAGTGACGTCTGGCACCGGAGCGGTGGGTACATTCGGCGTCGGCGTGGCTTCCGGTGTCGCTGTCGGCGTGGTGGTCGGCGTGGCCTCTGGCGTGGGTGTCGGCGTCTGGGTGGCGGTCGCTGACGGCTGCGCGCTTGCCGTGGCGCCAATAGTAACTGTGGAATTCGCGTTGGCGGTTTCGGTGGCTCTGGCACCGCTGACGGTGGGTGTCTCGGCGATACCACCGGGCTGGCCCTGCGGCCCGAGTGTAGCGGTTGGAGGCGGCACGGGTGTTGGTACCCCCGGTGGTAGAGCTGTCGCCGTAGTGGTTGGTGGCGCGGCCAGTACGGCGGGCACAGGGGTTGGCGATAGCTGAACGGCCGGCGCCGTTTCGGTGGTCGTGGCGATGCCCGCAATTTGCGCACGGTCAATGGTTGCAAACCGGGTAGCGGCGATGAGTAAGCCAATGGCCACGGCAAGCAAGATGGCGACGGTCAGCACCGTACCAAAGGGGAAGGCACCGCGCCGGCCCACACTCCGCGTTAATCCGCGCGAGGGCATGACCGCCGCTGCTCCGTTGGCTCGCCCCGCGATTGAGCGTGTGAGTGGCGGGACGGCCCCGCTCACCGCTGCTGGAGATGTCGCACCAGCACCAGTAGCAGCAGTCGCGACTGGGGCGTACACACGCGTTGCCAGTTGGGCTGCACCGCGATAGTCGGCCAGCGACTGTCGCAACGCGGCCAGCGTACGGATGGAGGCGCCGCGCGAGGCACACGCTGCGAGGACGATCGTTTGCAGGGTAATCGGCAGCCCTGGCGGCAAATCTGCTGGCTTGCTTATGACACGCGACGGATCGAACGAGCCTGGCGGCTGAGTGGCTGCGACGACAACCGTTGCCACCGCTTTCACCAGGTTCTGTTCGGAATCACCCGGTTCGGCTACTGGGGTAGGTCCAAGAGCTTGATGCGACAACAAATTGATCAGTTTGACGTGCGAGCCGCCGCGCATGAGCACGTTGGCACTGTCGAATGGCTCTACAGCCAGGTCCCGCTGGAGTGCCGCCGACAGGGCGGTACACAGGTCCAGTCCCAAATCGACGGCGCCTGCCGGTTGGAAGCTCGGACCCTGCTTCAGGCGCGTCGCCAGAGTACTCTCGTTGAGAGGCTCCAATATGGCAAACGGTGCGCCGTCCACCTCACCGGTGTCGTAGACCGTTGCCAGGTTCTCATGGTTGACGACCGCCAAGGTGCGGGCGCGCTGTAAGAACTGCGCGCGGAAGTCCTCACTGGTGGAGTGCACCACTTCAACGCAGACGGGACGGCCCAGGTGCTGGTCATACCCCTCGTAGACCCTTTTGACCGCGTCTTCGGACAGCAGTGTGCGCAACTCGTAGCGACCGAGCAGCGGTACCTCGGCGCCCAAGCATCCCTCTTTTCAGGAAATCACATCAACTCAGCCGTTACCGGCGCGACCAACCGGTAGCGAGCAGGCGCGCCCGAGGCCCACCGTCTGGCCGTAATTGTACCTGTACCCCAAGCAAACCTGCACGCAAGCGATCGTGCGGTATTTTATCCAGTAAGCGCCCAGCGTATTCTATGGGGACACCGGCTGTCCTTCCCATCGGTATGTACGCGCGCTCCGGCCCCAAAGTTCCAGAGAGTTAGGTTGCGTTGGCGCTCCCGCAGCGGTGAATGAGGCTGTCGTACAATGCCGCGCGAGGGAGAACCGCCTTGACCTATAAACTGCTTGCCATGGACCTGGATGGCACGCTCATTGGCAACGACCTGGTGATCAGCGACAGGGTACAGCGGGCGGTCGCGCAAGCGGCCAGCGCAGGAGTGCGGCCAACGCTGGCCACCGGCAGGATGTTCCAGGCCAGCATGCCGTTCGCCTCATTGCTCAAGATAACGGCCCCACTCATCTGCTACCAAGGCGCTATGATCCGCGACCCCGTATCGGGTGAGACGTTGTTCCATCTTCCCGTTCCGCTTGATGCCGCCCGTGAGGCAATTGCCGAGGCTGAGCGCTTGGGCCACGTCGCATTGGGCTACGTCGATGACTGGGTGTATGCCGGACCGGATAGCCCGGAAGCCAGGTTCTACGCCAAGCACTCGCAGGTGCAGCCGCGTTTTGTGGGCAACCTGCTCGACTGGTTGAAGGAACCACCCACCAAGTTGGTGATCGTTACGACCGAAGACCAGACGGATGCCAACGTTCGTCACTTCCGTGAGCTGTTTGGGTCCCGATTGAACGTCACAAAGTCCTATCCGCTGTTTACCGAGGTCATTCATCCCAGCGTTTCCAAGGGCGCCGCACTGGCGCGGCTAGCCGAATTGCTGCAAGTTGAGCAGGCCGAGGTCGTGGCCCTCGGTGACAACCTCAACGACCAGGACATGGTGGCCTACGCGGGTTTAGGCATCGCCATGGGCAACGGCGCCAGCAGCGTCAAGGCCGTTGCCAAGTGGGTGACGGCGTCCCAAGCAGACGATGGTGTTGCGGTTGCCATCGAACAGCGCGTGCTAGGTCGTCCCTGAGGCGAGAGTATGACGGTCGTGTTGCAAGCGAGGGACGCTACTGGAGAGCTTGAGGCTGAATCTATTCGCCTAGCGGTGGATGCGCTACGCCGGGGGGAACTCGTTATCGTGCCAACGGACACGGTCTACGGCATCGCTGCCGATAGTGCCAACCCGGTAGCTATCGCGCGGCTGTACACCGCCAAGGAACGGCCAAATGATAAAAGCATTCCCTTGCTGGCCGCGTCGCCGGCGCAAGCCGCTGCCGTTGCCGATTTAACGGGCGACCTCACGCAGCGTTTGATCGACAGGTGGTGGCCGGGTCCACTCACCGTGGTCGTCAATGCAACCGAAACGATTGGTCCCTGTGTGGTTGCGGCGGATGGCAGCGTGGCCGTGCGCGTGCCGGCCGACAGCGTGCCGCGATCATTAGCGCAAGCACTGGGACGGCCAATTGCAGCAACGAGCGCAAATAAAAGCGGGCAGCCGCCAGCGCTGTCGTGCACAAACGCTGTCGAAACGCTCGGCCCTTGGGTTGCCGTGGCACTTGACGGTGGTGTGATCGAACAGGGCCAGGCGAGCACCGTCGCGGACTGCCGGGGAGAAGCGCCCGTCGTGCTCCGGCAAGGCGCAGCGATCGTTTAGGTCGCGTCCTTGCTGCGTGGCTGTGGCAAGATTTGCTCCTCTGGCGGCCGCACGTGCCGGAACGTAAACAGGAGCGCCAGGTCATACACGATTTTTAGTCCTCCGGCCAGCAGAAATGGGATGCCTACAGCGGGAACCGCCAGCGTGACCCCAGAAAGCGCCGGTGCAATGGCCGAGGCGGACGTGCGTGCCACCGCGGTAATGCTAGCGACGGCCGCGCGTTCGCTCGGCGCGACGATCGCCATGGTGTACGACTGCCTGGTCGGCACATCCAGTTGGGACAGCGTTTGCCGGATGAGGAACAACGCGACAGCGAACGGGGCGCCGGGCACGAGTGGCACTAGCATCAAGAGGACGTTAGATGGCAGATGCGTAAACACCATCGTATTCAACAGACCGATGCGCTTGGCGAGCGGTGCCGCGGCCAGGAATGAGCCTGCTGCACAGAGATTGGCGCCGAACAACAGCGGGCCGAGCGTTGCCAGCGAGAAACCATAGCGGGCGCTAAACCAGTACGCAATGATGGCCTGTACGACCAGGCCGCCGGCGAAGGAATCTAGCGCGAACAATAGGGCCAGTTTGGCGATGATGCCGGTCGCCCTGTGCCTGTCAACGTTCAAAGCTGGAGCGTGTTCTGACGTGACTTCGACGCCAGCTGACAGCCGGAGATAAACCGAAAGCAAGGCGACGGCCATACCCAGGTAGGTCCATAGCAAGATGCGGTAGGTGGCTGCGTCGCTGGCGCCCAACAACACCGGCGCAGCCGCAAACAGCGCACCAAACGCGCTGGCTAGCGCTCCTGTGAGGTTATATAGTGCAAACACATGGGTGCGGCGGCCCGTTGGGTGCAAATCGGGGAGCACTGCCTGCTCAATGGCCAGGAACGGCCCAGAGTCCTTCCCTGCGGGACTCATGGACCCCACGGCCAGCGCCACTGCCATGACAGCCACGTTTGTGGTCAGCAGCAAGATGGTCGCTGCCGCGATCATGAGTGCGGCGCAGCCGCGCAGCACACGGCGGCGGCCCAACGAACCCGAGTGTGCGCCGAGCAATAGCGTACTCACGGCGCCGCCTGCGAGCGCCACAGCAAACATCACGCCGATCGCGGTCGAGCTCAATCCCAGGTGGGCCAGATACACACCGAACATCGTCGCAAGAAAGCCGAACGCGAAGGAGCGAATGGCCACGGCGCCGAAGATCAACCGGCTGTCGTGACGGTGTTGTTTCACGGCGTTAACCACCTGGGATCTCCTGCACTCCAAGGCGGTCGCCGTTCGGTAGCCTCCACTTACGTGAGGTCGAGCAATGCTTCCTTCGGCCCCTCGATGGGGTCACCCGATTTGATGAGGTGCATGAGCTTGGCCCGGCCCTTGAGCTCGCCAATGAACGCGCCTCCCACCAGCTTGCCATCCTGAAAGAACAGCCGCCGATAGGTGCGCGCTGCGTGATCGCAGCGCTGAACGGTGTCCAGGCCAGACCCCTCCTCGCCGGTAAGGCCCATCACGCTCATCTTGGTATCGAACAGGGTACTCGTGTACACCGGAATGTCCACGAACGGCTCGCGCCTACCCAGCATGTTCAGCGCCGCGCGCCGGCCATGCGCGATCGAGTTGGCCCACGTCCCGAGGCGGTGATGGCGGCCGATGCACACGTCAAAAAACTCCGCTACGTCGCCGGCCGCGTACACGTCGGGGACGTTGGTCTCCAGAAACTCGTTGGTGATAATGCCCGTCTTGCATTCCACCACGGTATCTTTGAGAAAGCCGGTGTACATATTTAGCCCAAGGCCACAGCACACCATATCGGCCGGCACTGTCTGGCCAGAGGTGGTTACCACGCCGGTCACGGCGCCATTGCTGCGCGAGACGCTGGCAATCTCTTCGCCGTGAATGACGGTGACGCCATGCGACTCGGCGATTTGGTCGACCAGCGCGCCTCCCTCAGGGTCTATCGTGCGGTGCAAAAAGCGAGGGCCCCGCATAATCCAGGTGGTTGGCACCTTACGCAAGGCAAAGGCATCGGTAAGCTCGTAGGAAATGTAGCTTCCACCGATCGTCGCGATCGACTTGGCCTCATAGGCCGCAGCTGAGATCCCTTTGGAATCGTCCAGCGTCTGAAAGTAGTGAATGTGCTCGCAGCTATCAGAACCGGGCACCGTCATGTGGCGGGGCGTGCCACCCGTGGCAATGAGGAGCTTGTCATACGGGATCGTTTCGCCAGCATCGGTGGTTACGGTCTTGGCTTCCACGTCCACCGCGGTGACCCAGGTCGACAAGCGAACGTCGATGCCGAGTTTGGCTTGGTGTTCGGGCGTTCGCATCATCACCTTTTGCTCGGTGGCCTGGAGCTTGATGAACGGCGGCAGCGAGACTCGGTTGTACAGTACGTAGGGTTCGCCAGAGATGAGGGTTACGGAAGTTGAGGGATCCTGCTTACGCAACGTTTCGGCACAGGTCGTACCCGCGGCTCCGTTCCCGATGATGACATAGCGGACGGGCTTGTCGCTGGGAGAGCCGTTGCCTAAAGGCTGCGGAGGCGCAGCGGCCATGGTTATGCGTCCTGCTTTCACAATGAGAGAGTGACGGCGGTCATCACCACGCTGTGCCAACCTCACATACTGTAACGCTCACAAACAAGTGCTTCGCAGCACCCGGCCAGTGTCGAGGACGGCATCCAGCGCGGTACAGTTGGCACAAACCAATTCGACAGGAGCGCCCGGTGGTCATCCACACGCTTGCGCCGGAGGTGGCCGCGCAGATCGCCGCTGGCGAAGTGGTCGAGCGTCCAGCATCAGTGGTGAAAGAACTGGTCGAGAACTCTATCGACGCTGGTGCCACGTCCATCACGGTGGAAGCAGAGGAAGGTGGCCGCCGGCTCATTCGTGTGAGCGACGACGGCACGGGGATCGACGCACAAGAATTGTCGCTGGCGTTCGCAGCTCACGCCACCAGCAAGCTCAACCGTCTGGACGACCTTGATAACTTGGTCACGCTGGGCTTTCGCGGCGAGGCGTTACACAGCATCGGTGCGGTGAGCACCACCGAGATCGTGAGCCGCACCGCTACTGGCAATGCTGCAATGGTGCGTGTGGAGGCGAGCGATCTCACCGAAAATGGCAGCGCTGCGCGGGCTGTCGGCACGACGGTCTCGGTGCGCGGCTTGTTCCGTCCGGTGCCAGCACGCTTCAAGTTCTTGCGCTCGATTCCGGCCGAGCAGTCCCGCATGCAAGCGGTCGTGACCGCCTATGCTCTCGCCAACCCGGCCATACGATTCGCGCTCAGCTTTGACGGCCGGGAGTCGTTTTACTCCAATGGATCCGGAGACCTACTCGATGTGCTGAGGGCTGCCTACGGCGATAACGCTGCGCAGTTGCTACCCTTGCGCCGGGAGGCAGGGCACGGCGGCATCGCTATAGACGGGTTCATCAGTTCTCCGGCATTGACCAGGGCGACACGAGAGCACATCTGGCTGTTTGTCAACGGGCGGTGGATACAGCATCGCGGCATTGTTTCCACCATCGAAGCGGCATATCGCTCGCTCCTCCAAGTTGGTCGCCATCCCCTTGTCATTCTGCGCATCCAGCTGCCACCGGCACATGTCGACGTGAACGTCCACCCAACCAAGGCGGAAATTCGCTTTCAACACGAGCGCGAGGTGGCCGGAGCAGTATTTAATTCCATTCAAGCGGTGCTCTTGGCGCATCCAATGTCGCCCGAAGTCGTCCTGTCGGCGGAGCCTGCAAGCTGGCCAGATGCGTACAGCTCTGACAGCAGCCAGGAAATGCCTAACGTACCTGTCGAGGATGACCGCCAGCCAGCACAGAACGGGCCAGCGCCGAGCGACCAACCAACATGGTCGCCACCAGTTGGCCTGGCTGCTCCACCTCGCACTGTGCCATTTCCCCGCATGCCGGTGCTCCGAGTGTTAGGACAGGTCGATCGCAGTTACATCATCAGCGAAGGTCCAGAGGGCCTGTACATGATCGACCAGCACGCTGCACACGAGCGCATTGTGTATGACCGGCTGCGCGCCGCCCAACGCGACGGCGCGACGCCGCAGTACCTGTTAGAGCCGGCGGTGGTGCAACTCAGCGCCGATGCCTTCGCCGCCTTTCGGAAACAGAGCCAGTTGTTGTTGAATGTTGGCTTCATCGTAGAAGGGTTTGGCGGTACGAGTGTGTTGCTGCGGGCAACCCCCGTTGGGCTGAGCGGTGAGGACCCGCGGGCGATCCTCGTCGACATCCTCGATGAGATGGTGTCGGAGTTTCGTGGCGGCGTCACCTACGCTGAAGCGGCGCTATGGAGCGTGGCGTGCCGGTCGGCGATCAAGGCCGGTCAGCAGTTGTCGCACGAGGAAATGACAGAGCTGGTGCGACAGCTCGAGGCAACCTCCTCACCGCAAACGTGCGCGCACGGCCGGCCCACCATGATCCACGTGAGTGTCAACCAGCTCGAGCGACAATTTGGCCGGAAGTAGCTTGGCGCAAGCAGAAGGCGGCAGCCAGTTGCTGCCACTCATCGTGGTGGTGGGTCCAACAGCGTCTGGTAAAACCCGGCTGGCGCTTCACTTGGCCGAACAACTGGGCGGCGATCTTGTAGGCGCCGATGCTCGACAGGTGTATGCGCGCCTGGATATTGGCACAGGCAAGGCGACGCCAGCGGAACTGGATGGGATTGCCCATCATCTCTTGAGTGTGGCAGACCCGTCCGCATCGTTTAGTGTGCACGACTATGCAGCACTGGCCCATCAAGCTATCGATGGGGTGATTGCGCGCGGCCGGCTCCCACTCCTGGTAGGCGGCACAGGTCTCTACATCCGCGCTGTGGTAGACGCATTCGAGCCTCCTCAAGTGCCGCCGCAACCCGAACTGCGAGCGCGGCTTGAACGGCAATGGAGGCAGGAGGGCCCGGCAACCGTCCAAGCACAACTGGCGGCCCTGGACCACGTCGCCTATAGCACGATAGATCTCCACAACTCGCGACGCGTCATCCGCGCCATCGAGGTGTCGCTCGTGAGCGGACGTCCCTTTTCGGAGCAACGGAGGGCCGGCGCAACGCGCTACCATCCCCTGATCATCGGCCTGCGCGCCAGCCGGGAACATCTCCAGCATCTGGCCAGAGAGCGGATCGAGGAGATGGTGCGCAAAGGGTTTCTGGGGGAGGTCCGGCAGTTGCTCCACAATGGGTACGACTTCACGCTGCCGGCGTTTAGCGCGGTGGGCTATCGTGAGCTTGCCGGTGTCGTAACGGGCGAATTGTCGCTGGACGAAGCGCTATGCCGTATCGAACGCGCCACGTTTGCCTACCAAAAGCGCCAAATGACTTGGTTCCAGGCCGATGACCGCATACAGTGGTTTGACGTAGCCGAGGTCGAGTCGATGGTGCGCGCCATAACGCTGGCCAGCGAGTGGCTCCAAGCTTTTGCCACTGCCCCACGCTGACCTATTGAACAAGCCTCAATTGCTACGGGACGGCTTGGTGCTGACGCTTGAACAGCAAGACGACCACGAACAATGGAAGCACGAGCCCCGTCACCAGCTCCATCAACCCCACTGGTTCGTGATGGGGCAGCAACCAACCAGCCACGGCGCCGAGTGACATAAAGATCATGCATATGATCGTTCCGGCGATGCCCCACTTCTTGTCCCGCAGGACGCCGGAGCCAATCGTGAGTAGCATCAGGCTCGCACCGATGCCAAGAAGAGCAGGCAAGCCAAGAGCAACATGCCCGGAAGTTACCCGCACAATGATGGCGGGAGTGAGGTTCGTGGCGATTCCCAGTGCACCCTGAAGCACGATGAACATGAAAATGAGTTCGCGGCGGGTGATATCGGCGTCGCCGCGCGTAGCTCGCGAACCTACACGTGCGCTTACGTCCAACGAGATGTCGGTTGCGGTGAGCGTGGCCATGTTCTGTTCTCCTTTTGTCCTTTCAAACGCCTGCTAACCTACGAATTGGCAAGTTGCCGCAGATACGCCTGATCGATGTCGCCAAACTGCCCTGTTGGATTGGGGACCAACCACACGTGCACCATATAGCCGGACTGGAACAGCCCACTGCCAAATGGACAGGTGCCGAAGGGTGTGCCGAATCCGGCGATCTGCCCGGTTAGCCGCACGCAGATGTTGTCGTGACGGTGCCATTCGATCAGCGGGCCACCTGTGGGCGGCGGTAGGTTGTTGCCATGCGTGATGTACAGGACACCAATGAGCTTTTGCCCGCTCTTGGTGTCGACGTACACGAGCGACTCAGGTTTGGCGGGGTTGAGTGTGGTTGGTCCCGCCATATTCGACGGGTTGAGAAAGTGTTCGGCGAGGCCAATGCCAGGTGTCGTACCGCGGTAGCCAGCGGCTTCGGCCACCGCCAGATTCTGATATTGGGCAGTGTCCGCCTTGGTCTGCGCAACCAGCGTCTGTGCCGCCAATATGTCGGCAGCGGTGGGCTGACCCGTGCGCGTATCCACCTGGGTGAACCCGTTAGATGCCGTATTGCCAGGGGAGGCATCGTGCTGGTGGCCACCGCCGTTCCGTAACGTAGCCGCCCAAGCGCCTACGGTGAGCGCGCTGCTCACCGCGACGATAGTGACCGTAGCCAGCACCCATTTGGCGTCCCACGCAAGTTGTCGTGACGGATCACGGCGCGGCAGGAGCAACATGCCAAGTGTGAGCAGTTCGAGCCCCATGGCCAGAATGCCTACCTGGTCGACCGACTCTCTCCCGGCGAGAACAAACAAGGTGTAGAACAGCGGGGTGGCGGCCGTGAGCGCAATAGCGGGCGCACGCCACCAGCGCCAGGTGAACACCAAACCCGTACACAGCGCAAAAGCACTGGCGTTGAGTACGAAGAGGCGCTGGAATTGCGGCTCGTCGCCGTGTGCCGGCACGAGCCCCAGGTGAAGCAAGCCAGCGCCCAGGAGCAGCAAGGCAATCAGCCGGGAACGTCCGTCGGCCTGATCGATGGATCGAAGCAACGCTTCGGCAGGGGCGGAACCCAAGCGTGCCAGGTGCTTGATCGCCGCTAGCATCAACCACGCGACGGCAGGCGTGGCGAGGAGCGCAGATAACGCCAGTTGGTGATCGCTATCGATGCTGTTAGTTCCCGTTGCAAGCAACCACCCTGCATGTGCCATCATCACTCCACATCACTTCTCGGGCGCAGACTCGCACCGGCAGTTGCAATTACCGTAGTGCCGTGGAGTAAGAGTGGCTTGTGACGACCATAAGGAAAGGGTAAGAGCCCTTAACTGGCCACAGTAGCGGCAGTTGCTGTCACGTTGGCGGCGATGGACTCCACTGGCAGGACCAAGGTAAAGGTCGCACCACCGACATCATTGTTGGTAGCCGTGAGCGTACCGCCGTGATCCGTGGCGATCCAGCGTGCGATGGCAAGTCCAAGCCCGGACCCTGCCTGGCTGCGCGATGGACTGGCTTGAAAGAAGCGATCGAACACGCGCTCCAGGTCGGCTGGCGGAATGCCAGGACCGTCATCGGCCACGACGAGGCACACGTGGTTCGACTCAACGACAACACGGACCCACACCTGCCCGCCTGGCCGCGCATGCTGGCCAACGTTATCCAGGAGGATGAACACCAGACGCCGCAAGGCGTCCTCATTACCTTCGACGGTGGCACTCGCCAATGGACCAGCGTGAACGACTTCCGCCGGATACAACTGCCCGAACTGCTCCAGTGAGCTGGTGGTGATCTGGTCAAGTCTGGCTGGCGCCCGCGGCAATTGGAAGCCGGTCCCGTTGCGTGCGAGCAGCAGCAGGTCATCGAGTAGGCGGGTCATGCGAGCTGCCTCCGCGACCATATCCTCAAGGGCATGCCGCGTGTCGGCCTCGTTCGCCTCCGGGTGGGCGAGCAAGAAGCCAGCGTTGCCGCGCAGCGTCGTGAGCGGTGTGCGCAGCTCGTGCGACGCGTCGGCGGTGAAGCGCTGCTGGGCATCCAGGGCAGATGCTACTTGCATATAGGCCACTTCCAGCCGCTCCAGCATATGGTTAAAGCTGGTGGCTAACGCACCGATCTCGTCATGCGGGTTGGGCGGCTGAAGGCGTCGTGAGAGATCTGAAGCCGCTCCAATAGCATCGGCGGTCATGCGGATGCTGGCGAGTGGCTGCAAGGCCCGACCCGCCACCACCCAACTCGCAACCAGCGCAACCACCAAGCTGAAGCCGGCAGACCACAGCAGGAACCGGCGCAGTCCGAGCCGTTGCGCTTGCGAGAGCGCCGACGGCTGGGCGGCGACCACCCAACCGCTGATCGAGACATCGGGCCGGGACCACGTCAGGACGACGGCATCCAGTTGAAGCCCTCCCTCCACCGTGAAGTGGGCCAGACGTGGTTGGAGGCTGCTCGCCTGACGCAGCACTTCGGTACTGATGACGGGGACTTGCCCGTCGATGATCCCCGTTGACGACAGCACCCGCCCCTGTTCATCGATAACTACGATGAATCCGCCCGGACTCGTACGCACGTCCCCGGCAGCCAGTGGCGGTCGCGGCGTGAGGTCCGCCGGAGCGGCACGTTGGAGCGTTGCAACCGTTGACTGGGCCCTTAACGTGAGGTCGTGCACTTCCTGGCCGTTACCGCCAACTACAGACAGCACGTAGACGAGCAAGCCGAACACCAGGAGAGCACTGGCAACGGTCGATGCTGTGAATAGCGCCAGCCGTGCTCGAAAGGTCACACTGGCTCCTCGCGCATCACAAAGCCAACGCCGCGCACGGTGTGGATGACACGGGACGCGCCATCATGCTCGAGTTTCTGGCGCAGGTAGCCGACATACACGTCCACCACATTGGTCGACACGTCAAGCTCACCCTCCCACACGGTATCAAGTAGTTGCTCGCGCGTGAGTACCCGCCGGGCCGATCGCATAAAGCACTCCAGCAAGCGGAACTCGCGTGCCGTGAGCTGCAGTGGATGTCCACCCCGCCTGGCTTCATGCGCCCTAGCGTCGAGCTCGACACCGGCCACGCGCACGACAAAAGGATCGGTCACGCCGCGCCTGCGCAATAATGCCCGCACCCGTGCCAGCATCTCTTCGGTCGCAAACGGCTTGACGACATAGTCATCGGCGCCGCTATCCAGGCCCCGGACGCGATCACTGGTGCTGTCGCGCGCGGTGAGCATGAGCACAGGCACATCGCTGTCTCGACGCAACTTCCGGCACAGATCAATGCCATCGAATCCAGGGAGCATGACATCCAGAATGCATAGGTCGGGTGACGTCGTCACGGCTTGGTGCAGTCCATGTGGTCCGTCATTCACCACATCGACCTGGTAGCCCTCGTAGCGCAAGGTGCGCTCGAGCACGGCGGCAAGCCGCTGATCGTCCTCGACCACCAAGATGCGCGGCATCGGTGTCCTCAACAGTTCAAGGGAGTACTCTTGCCATTGTGCCGCATGCGGCCCGTGGCTGGTCGAGCCTACACAAGCCCAGGGATTCTGGCATCACCGGGCACATTCGCGGGAGCGCCAGATGTGTCGTGGGCGCTATACTCAACGCTGGGCACTCACCTCGTGACAAGCTGACACGCAAGACAAGGAGCGCTGACATGCTGCCGACCATGCAATTTGGACGCACCGGGCACCAGAGCACGCGCACCGTTTTTGGCGCGGCCGCCTTGGGGAACGTTTCCCAGGACGACACTGATCGCACGATGGAAACCATCCTCAAGTTTGGCGTTAATCACATCGACACGGCGGCGAGCTATGGCGATTCTGAAATCCGGCTCGGCCCCTGGCTGGCGCGCATGCGCAACCAGTTCTTCCTAGCCACCAAGACCGGCGACCGCACGTACCAGGCCGCCAAGGACTCGATTCACCGCTCACTCGAACGCATGCGGGTGTCCAACATCGATCTTATTCAACTGCACAACCTTGCACTGTTGGAGGAATGGGAAGTAGCGATGGGGCCCGACGGCGCTCTACGCGCGGCCGTCGAAGCCAAACAGGAGGGATTAGTGCGGTTTATCGGCGTAACCGGCCACGGGCTGGGCATCGCCAAGATGCACTTGCGGTCTTTGCAGCACTACGACTTTGACACGGTGCTGCTTCCGTACAACTATCCGCTCATGCAAAATCGAGAGTACGCGGCCGACTTCGAGGCGCTACTCAAGGTATGCCAGGAGCGTAACGTTGGTGTACAAACCATTAAAGCCATCACACAAGCACCGTGGGGCGAACGCACGCACACGGCTTCGACGTGGTATGAGCCCTTGCGCGACCAGCGCGACATCGACATGGCAGTGAATTGGGTGCTTGGTAGGCCCAACGTCACGCTCAACACGGTGGGCGACATCACCATCTTGCCTAAGGTGCTTGATGCGGCCACGCGGCTGGGTGCGCGACCAACCGATGCCCAAATGGATGAGTTGGTGAACTCGCTCAATATGGCGCCGTTGTTCGTATAGGCCGCGCTTAAGCGACCCGCCCGATCTGGCCCGACACGTTAGGGCGGCGCCTGAAGTGCAGCCAGCACGACCGACCGGTACATCCGGTCCACCTCGATATAACCGAGTTCGGCGAGGGCGTCGGGCGGCGTCGGCATGGCCAACGTCGCGTCTCGCGTGCCGTTGCGGTAGAGCGCCCACCGTTGCTGTCCTGGTTGGAGAGGAACGGCACTCGAGATCGGCACTGCCAGTGACCCTGTGATCGGTAGCACCGGCCACGCTTGGGGTGAACCTGTCTGGCCGTCCTCACCTGCTATTCCAGCGATATGAGCCCCCGCCCACCAGTGGCGTTTTGTGAGCTCAGGGGA
>JANWJO010000011.1 GCA_025449435.1 Chloroflexota bacterium
AGCCCCTTCTCAATAAGGGCGTCGCGGAACGTGCTTGGTTCCACCACGGATGCCAGTGCGCGCGCGAAGGCCCCCGGCTCGTTCTCGCTGAGGACGGCGGCCGCGTTACTACCTTTGCCGCACACTTCTGGCAGTGGGCCGGTATTGAGCGCAACCACCGGTGTGCCACACGCCATCGCTTCTAACGGGGGCAGCGCGAATCCCTCGTAGATCGACGGGAAGGCGAGCGCTCGCGCACTCCCGTAAAGCACAGGAAGATCATTATCGGACACCCGCCCGAGCCAGTGCACCACCGGCTGAAGTCCGAGGCGGGCAATGGTCGCTTCGACCTCGCTGGCGCCCCAACCTTTCGACCCAGCGATCGCGACGTGAAGGTCCGGGCGGTTGAGCAGAGCCATCGCCTCCAACAGCAGCGTGAGGTTTTTCCGGCGTTCCACTGTCCCAACTGCGAGCACAAATTGATTATGTAGTCCAAACGTGCGTCTCACTCGATCAGGATCGAACACCGGCCTGAACTGCTCGTCAACGCCGTTGTAGACCACCTGGACCCGATCCGGATCCACGTGCAGTGTCTTCAACAGCTCCTGCCGGATGGCGTCGCTCACGCAAATGACCTGGCTCGCCCGGTACACGCTGGTGGCCGTGGCCGCGTAATAGGCCCGGCTTTCCGGGCTGTGCGTCTCCGGAAAACGCCAGAAGGCCAGATCGTGGATTGTGACAATGGATCGCCATCCCAGCGCAATCGGGGCGATATGATCGACCGATAGCACAGCGTCCGGTCGGTGGCGAGCAAGGCTGGCGGCTAGCAGCCAGCGTTCGAGCCGGTGATGGCAAGGCACCCAGCTCCGCTGCGTACGAACGGTTGCTGGATCGAGGTCGTGGTACCAAGTTCCGTGGTCTCGCCGGGCGATGAGGGCGGTGATCCGTGCACCCGCTAGCAGATTGGCCCCATGCAACAGGCCACGCACATAGCGCGCGATACCCGCGCCCGTATAGCCTGGCATTCGGGCATCAACGATGAGTGGGCCAGTCATGGCTGGCTAGGGGTGTGTACGCGCTGGAACGAGTTTGCCGGTGCGTAGGGCAGGCGCCTTTGGTGCAGCGTGCTGCGTAACGGCTTCCGCTACATGTGCCTGACCAGTTCTCAGTGTGGCGTAACACAGGCCGGGCAACAGCCAGAATAGCGCGATGTCGTGCTGAAAACTAAAGAAGTAGCGATCGAGCAGCCCGGCGCACATGACTGCCAGGCAGGCGGCGAGCAAGGCGAGCACAAGGTCGTAGGTTGGCCCGTCCCGGATGGAGCGCAATCCAGCCAATACGAGCAGTGTAAACCAAGCGAGCGTTGCCAGGAAAATGGCTAGGCCGGTGACACCCATTTCCTCGGCCATCTGGAGATAGATGTTGGACACGCCGACATATAGGTTGAGATCGGGCGACCCGCCGAAGCCGACGCCCAGAGCAGGGTAGGTGAAAATCAGCCGGATGGCATCTTTGGCTTCGCCCAAGCGCATGCCAGCGGCTTGATCCTTCGCTTCCAGGCCGGAGTACAGTTGGGTGGTGAAGCGGTTGCTCACAGGCAGCTGGACAAATAGCAAAAGCACGAGTATCGACGCGAGCATCGTCTTGTGGTAGCGCCAGACGCCCAAGAACAGCAGACCTACCAGCAGCGACACCCAAGCGCCGCGGGAATACGTGAGGAGGATGCACAGCGCGACCGGCGCAGCGAGTAGGGCAGTCAGCCAGCGAGAGAAGATTGGTTCACGCGCCACAAACTGCGCCAGTAGCAAGATGAACACGACCAGGAGTAAGCCACCGAGCACGTTGGGGTCTACCGATGTTCCAATGGCGCGTTGCGCTTGTGTGAAGTCCACGCGGTATCGCAGCACCTGGCCAGTGGGATAATTGAGGACGCCGAGGAGGTTCAGCAACCGGTTAGCTGTGAATGGCTGGACCATGTACAGTGCAATGCCCACTATCGCTTCGGCCACGCCACCAAGGCACAGCGCCGCATAGAGCAGGCGAGCAGTTCGCCGCGTTTGCACAACGTCAATAACGACAAAATAAAGCGAGACGCCAAGGATGATCTTCACGAAGGTGTGGAGTGCGTCGCCCGTGAGCGGTGTGCGCCCAGAAGCGTCGAGCAAAGCAACAAAAGCGACGGCGATCCAAGCGAGCACGAGCCAGTGCAGCGGTGATCCGAGCACCGATGGAACGCGCGGGTTGATTTTCCGGGCAATCAAGCGGATCAGCACCAGCAGGAGCAAGAGGTCCAAGAATGTCGGGGTCAGGGCGATATGCACTGGCAAGCTGGCAAACGGTAGCAGGGTAATGGTGAGGATGATCGCGGCAAGCGCAATCAGGTCAGATGCGGCAACCGCGAACGTACCCGCTACGGCCAAGATGATGGCAGCGCCGAGCACGGCGCTGAACTGGCCAACGATGGCGCCAGCAACAGCCGCCACGACCAATGCCAGTGCAACGAGCCCGACATATGGGCGCAAGGAAGGCCGCGCTCGTTCCGAAAGGTTCCTCACTGTAGCTGGCAGCAACGTTACTGGCACTGGAACGGTTCCATGTCCCTTACCAACTCAGTCTTGCCGCTAGGGTAACGACTACCATGCCAGCGCAGGCGGTCACAAAGACTGTCGAGGGACCAATGGCCGTGTACATCCAGCCAAACAGTGCTGTGCCGGCGGCGCCGCCCAAGAACAACGAGAACGCAAAGAGCGCGACAGACGTGCCGCGCAAGGCTGGCACCAGTTCGGTAGCACGCGTTTGCAACGTCGTGTGGAAGGTGGCGAAGCCAAATCCCAACAGCAAGATTGGTATGGTGGCGAGTATCCAAGCCGGCAACGGCACCAACAACAGAAAGCCGCAGGCAAGTGCCGGGCCGCCGATGATAAGAAGGCCGCGTTCCCGGAAGCGCTGCACCAGGCGGCGAAGAAACCGGCTGGTGATGAAGGTGCCGGCTCCGTAACAGGCCAGTACCAGACCAATCACCAGGTAGCTTATGGCAAAACGGTCACGTAGCGCGGAGCCGACGTAGGTGAAAGCGCCGTTCACGAACAGTCCTTCGGCGGCGACCAGGACGTATAGCCAGCGCGCGTTACCCTCACGGAGCACTCGTCCATAGCGTTGCGATGCTGGAATGGCCGCCGCGTGCGATGGCATCGCGGTGCTTCCCGACGCTTTGAAGAGCATGGCGACTGAGGCAAGAGACGCGATGCCGTATCCCGCGAACAGCACCCGCCACGAAAATACATCACCGACCACACCACCGACCGCGGTGCTCAAGACGCCGCCCAGGGCGTTGGTACTCATCAGCGTGGCGATTGCTTGCTGGCGCCGTTCGTAGGGCACAGCATCACCGATAAAGGCCAGCGCTAGCGGGATCACGGCGGCCGCGCACGCACCGGTGAGCGCCCGGAGAGCAAACAACTGCGTGAGGTTGCTGGCCAGCGAGCACAACCCAGTGCCCACTGCAAAGAACAACACGGCCCAGCGCACCACGTGTACCTTGCCGGCTCGGTCGGCCAGTGGGCCGTAGAACACCTGAAAGAGGCCGTACGGCAGCACGTAGGCGGTCACCGCCTGTCCGGCGATTCCCACATTGGTATGGAGGTCGCTGGCCAGCGCCGGGAGCAGTGGGGCGAAAATCGCACGGTCAAGGTTGACGAGGAAGGCAGCGATAGACAGCGCAACGAAGGCAAAATGCGTCGGGTCGGACTCAGATATCCGAGCCACGGTTCCGGTGGGCGTGCTCAAGACGGCAGGGGCTCCACAGCATCATGGCTTTCCAAACCGGAACGCTGCATAAGTGTACCCACGTAGAGTTAGGAACACGCGCAACCAATTGCATCCGCGCTGCGAGAAGCGGTACTGTACATATCCTAGTACCGGGACAGGATAATCGTATACTGGCGACCAAGGCAGCGGGCGCCTGCACGAGCGTTCGTACCGATCCGGTGCAGCGGATCCTTGTACATGTGGTACCTAGGCGCGGCGGAACTGTTTATCCAAACCTTTCGCGTGGCTTGTTGCGACCGCAAGAGCGGTGCATTCTATGAGCAAGTACTGGTAGGGAAACAAGGGCGACGATGAGTGCACAACCAACGCCAGTTGCGCTTCAACAACCAACTAAGCTCGTCATCGCTATTGTGCAGGATGAAGACGCTACTTCCCTCAGTGACGCCCTTGTAGCACAAGGATTTCGAGCTACGCGCATCAACACCGTTGGCGGATTTTTGCGTAAGGGGAATTCCTCACTCCTTATCGGTGTCGATGATCGACAGGTACCATTGGTATTAGCCCTCATCCGGCAGATGTGTCGAACCCGTATGGCCTTTCTCACCGCTTCGTATCCCGTGGAAATGGCCGAGCCTTTTCTTGCAGAGCCAATTGAAGTGCAAGTTGGCGGTGCAGTAGTCTTTATTCTAGACATCGAACGGTTCGAACCTTTCTAAGGCGGTATTGAGCGCGGTATTGAGAGAGTTATCCGGCATGAAGTTAGTGATTTCGATCATCCTGCCCGACGACGCTGAGAAAGTATCTAAGGCGCTCATCGTCAAGGGGTTTCGCGGGCCTACGCGCATTAATACCGTTGGCGGCTTCTTACGCCGGGGCAACGTCACGCTGGTCCTGGGCGTGGACGACGAGCGGTTGGATGAGGCGTTAGCCACCATCCGAGAGAATGTGCAGGCGCGCACCATTGAGGGTGCTGGCAGTTCCACACCATTTCGAGGTGCGGCGTTTGTCATCAACATCGACAGGTTTACCCAAGTTTAGTCCGCACGGATTCACACGACTCCCCTTCGCCTTTCTTGGCTGAGGGCACCTTCATAAGCCGCTCCCCTCCGGAGATGACACCCGTTGCGCAGATACGTTCTCCATCCTCGCCCCGGTGAAGATGTGCTACCATCGCGCTGGAACTGAACGGGCACTAGGGAGTTTGACTGTGGTCCGTCTCGGCGTCGCGGGTCTCATGCCGCCAGATGTGCAAGCCGTAACTCAAGCACGGGCCGAACGCATTCGGTCGCTGGGTTTTACCGGAGTGAGCTGCTTCCTCACCGATCCCGAGCAAGCACACGACGGCGAACTGCGCCTGGCGCGCGACACGTTGCTGCGTGCGGGCGTTGCAGTGGCCCAGGCCAATGCTCGCTACGAGCGGCTGTGTGATGCCGACGAGCACTTGCGGCAGCGAGCCATTGTCCAGGTGCGTGCCGCGATCCATTGCGCCAAGACGCTGGGAGCGGACAACCTCTACATCCGTCCCGGTAGCTTGAATAAGGTCGGCCATTGGTATGCGCATCCAGACAACACTGCTGCGTCTACCATAGACCGCCTTATCGACAGCCTCCGCCAGGTTTCGCACGTAGCGGAGGAGCAGGAGGTGACGCTTGCGATCGAAGGTCACACCCTCTCTCCCCTCAATACGCCGAAACAAGTGCGTCAGGTCATCGACGCAACTGGATCCCCTCGTCTCAAGTTCAATTCCGACCCCGTGAACTTTGTCAGCACGCTGCAGGAAGCATTCGACCCCAAACCGGTGGTCGATGGCTTGTTCGCGTCATTGGGCGATGTGACAGTCGCGGCACACCTCAAGGACATGCTGGTGGAGGACCGGTTGGTGCTCCATATCGCTGAGTGCTTGCCTGGGCGCGGCAATTTCCCCTTGGGCTACTTCTTGCAACGCTTCGCGTCGGTAGCTCCAAGCGGCTGGGTACTGATCGAGCACCTGGCAGATGAACTAATCCCAGAGGCCAAGGTAGCCGTCGATCGAGCAGCGGCGAGTGTTGGAATGCGCTGGGAGCTATAGCCCTATGGACGTGCGGGGAAAAGTGATCGCCATCACCGGTGCGGCGAGCGGAATCGGCAAGGCTACCGCCCACGAAGTGGCGACGAATGGCGCGCGTACCATCCTGGTTGATCGCGACACCAAGTTGGGTGAGCAGTGTGCTGCCGCCTTGCAAGCATTAGGGTGCGACACTCGGTTCATTGGCACAGACATTGCCATGGAGGTCGAGGTCGAGCGGCTGTTTCACCAGATTGGCGACCAGCACGGCAAACTCGACGTGCTCATCTGTTGCGCAGGCATTTTGCAAGGTGCGTACACGGCCGTCGATGTGCTCGACAGCGCCACGTTCGACCGTGTGATCGCTGTTAATGTGCGCGGCACCTTCCTGACGGTTAAATACGCGGTGCCGCTTTTGCGTGCTAGCCACGGGGTGGTATTGCTGCTCGCTTCGGGGGCCGGCGTATTTGGAGCTAGCTCATCGGTTGCCTACGGTACCAGCAAAGGGGGCGTACACGGACTCGGTATGGTGCTAGAAGCACAGCTTGCCCGAGATGGGATTCGCGTCCTGGACATTTGCCCAGGCAACGTCAATACGCCGATGAAGCGTGAGAATGTGGCCGACGCCGCTCGTAGCCAGGGTCGCGACCCGGTGGAGGCGGTCCAACGTGCTGAGGCAGGGATGACCGACCCGGCAGCGGTGGCGAGCGTGCTGCGCTTCTTGTCGTCGGACGCTGCCAAAGCGGTGCGTGGCACCATCCGCACAACCTAATGCTCCGTGGTGCTTGATAGCGCTCAAGGTGTATGTACAGCCATCCTGTGCGTCGGCTACGATGCTGCCTGTTTGTCGAGCTTGTGTTGTTGCGTCCAGAGGAGTTCACCGCCACCATGACGTATGACCTGCACACCGTTCGCCGCGCGTATCCGTTGCTGGCAGAGATGGCCTATTTCAACACCGGTACGTACGGACTCATGGCCGAACCCGTACTCGCCCGCTATCTCGACGATGTTGCCACCTTTGAGCGGCGCGGCATGGCCGCACGCGAAGCCGATTTGCGCGGTGGCATCGAGCAGTCCCGGGCATCGCTCGCCAAACATCTCAACTGCACGCCAAGTGAGGTTACCCTCACCGGCAATGCCACCGACGGCGTGGCCTACACCACCGCGGGACTCACCTGGCACGAAGGTGATGAGGTGATCATTTCCGATCAAGAGCATCCCGCCATGAGTTACCCCTGGCAATACACCGGCCAGCGCTACGGCATGACCATCAAGCGCTACCACATCAGCGACGACTCCCAGGAGAGCCTTGCAAACGTCAAGGCATTGATCACCGACAGGACGCGGCTCATCGGCACCAGCCACGTCACCTCACCCACCGGCATTCGCACGCCAGCCAAGGAAATTTGTGCCCTAGCGCATCAACACGGAGCGCTGGCGTTTGTCGATGGTGCGCAGTCGTTCGGTGTCACGGCCATCGACGTCCAGGTCATTGGCTGTGACTTCTTTTCCGGAAACGTGCACAAATGGCTTGGAGGTCCGAAGGGCAGCGGTTTCCTCTTTGCCCGGCAGCACCTGATGGAGCAACTGGCCCCGGCGTACGTGGGCGCTGGCGCGCTCGAACACTTCGGCACCAATGGCGACCTGACACTCCAGCCCAATGGCAAGCGGTTCGAGTACGGCACTCGTGGGTTCGCGGTGCACGCCGGCATTCGCTACGCGTTGGATTGGCAAGAGTCGCTCGGTTGGTGTGCAGTGAGTGACCACATTGCCGCCGCCTCGACGCGACTCAAGGGCAAGCTCGCTCAGCTCCCTGATGTCCAGGTCATCACCCCCCAGTCGTTCGAGCAAAGCAGTGGGCTCGTGTCGTTTCGGGTGGTCGATCGAGATGAGACCGCCTTGCAGCAAGCGTTTGAGCGCGAGCGGCTGTACCCGCGCACCCTTGGCAAGGGTTCCCAAAAGATCCGGGTGAGCACTGCGCTGTTCAACTCGGATGCCGAAATCGATGCGCTCGTGGACGTGGTGACCCGGTTTGTCAAGCAAGCCTAGCGGTTGGGCAGGAGTTGCCTTGCCGAGTCAACAGTTGCAGCGCTAACTTGCCGGTGCGGCGACCACATTCTGCGGTGCGCCGCGAAGGAATGACAACACGTTCTCGACAGGGTAACGCGCCATGCGGTCCAAGCCACCGTCGGTGACCCAGGCGACGTGCGGGGTCAGCAGAATATTCTCGACGGTCAATAGTGGGGATGTTGCCGGCAACGGCTCAGTGGAGTAGACATCTACAGCGGCACCGGCAATAGTGCGGTTACGAAGAGCGTCCACTAGAGCGTCCTCATCGACGATGGCTCCGCGTGCTGTGTTGATGAGGTACGCTTCCGGCTTCATGAGCGCCAGCTCGCGCTTGCCGATGATGTGTTGCGTGCGGGGCGATGCTCGGAGGTGCAGCGACACCACGTCTGCTGTGGCGAGCAGGTCGTCAAACGCCGCTAGCTCAATGCCGAGGGTGCGCGCTCGTTCCTCATCGTGACGCAAGCTCCATCCCACGACCCGCATGCCAAGTGCCCGCACAACCGGGATCACTTCCTGCGCGATCAATCCCAGACCAATGAGGCCAAACGTCTTGCCGCGCAACTCGATGCCGGTTCGGTGATGCCACTCGCCCTTACTCAGGTCGTTGTGCATGGGGATGATCTGCTTAGTAATGGCGAGGGTCAGCGCCACCGTAAACTCAGCCACGGAAGTGGTGGGCGCTGTGGGTGTGTTGCACACCGTGACACCGTGCCTCGCTGCGCTCGCCAGGTCAATGTTGTCGGTGCCCGTGCCCATCACCGAGATCATGCGCAGGTCCGGCAACGCTTGAAACACGCTGTCGGTGAACTTGGAATACGCGCGCACATTGATCAGCGCTTCACACCCCTGGCACCGTTCGACCAACGCTGCTGCCCCCTCGTGCCGCGTCGAGAACATGCGCACCTCCCCTGCCGCGCGCAACGGCGCGAGCGCCGGGTGGTCATCGCTGTACACGATCGGGAAGTTATCCGGGATGCCGGCGATCATCACACATCCTCTCTCCTATGGCACCGGTCACAGAGCATAGCACTGGACCCTCGTGAGCCACGGGCGGGGCCTACCCACACCAGTCCTATGTACGTTGCCCGGGGGTTTATTCCGACGGTTCTTGAGGGAACATATTGAAGGGCGCATGATGCCGGGGGGATCTGTGGGCACGAGAGTACGTTGGACGGTAGGCATCGTCGTTGGGGCCGCTTTCGTCCTTGCTGCATGCGGTCAGGAGTACACCGGACCGCAAACTACCGTCTCCTTTGAAAGCCGAACCCAAGAAACGACGGTAGATACACTAAGCACTGCCACCTCCTCGCTTGCCACTACGATCAATGCAACCACGGCGCTCTCCACCACCGAGGCTGAAGGCACAGCTGAGACAGCGACGGACCTTACCCAGACCCTCGAGGGCACGACAGACACGCAAGCGAGTGAGGCTGCGCTGAGTGCGTTTTCGACACAACTCAGCCAGGTGACGGCATCCGCCGATGCTGCCAACTCGGTAGTGACGAAGGAACTTGACACGGGTACTACCCTCCGTGCCATTGCGCCCAAGCTGAGTAGTGCCGTGAACCTCAATCAGAAGGCTGCTGCTGCCATCACCGGATTGGCTGGGTCGCCAGATTTGCCGTTTAGAGACTTCCAGCACTATCGGGCGGCCCTGGCCGCTGCGTATTCCACGCAAGCTGACGCCTGGACCGTGTTGCTCAATGACAGCCAAAACGGCTCGCGGCAGGCGAGCGCCGTGTATTACATGCTCGCCCGCCAGGCGGCGGGCCGGCACGATGAGGCGGGGCGCGCACGATCGCTCCTCCTGGTCGATTTAGCGCAGGCGCCGGAAGGGTCCGCGTCTTAGGCGCGGGGATGAGACCGCTGGCCGAACAGATAGTGCTTGTGGCACACTGTGTGCGAGAGGACGCACACGATGCGCTGGCTTGCGAACCATTTTCTCAAGCGTTCTTCAACCTCCAAGGTACAAACCAATCCGGAATCTAGCGCTGGCACTACTCAAGTGTTGGCACCAGAGGGCGGCCCTCGTGCCGACGATAGTGCCAGTATCAACGACCGGCCGTCCGAGGATCGCGAATCCTCGGTGACGACGTCAGGGATGGGCCCTAAGCGTATACCGCTTGATCACGGGCATCGACCATACTCAACTTCACCAGATGCCGCCGTTTCGGTCCCACTCGTGGGCCCCGTTCCCCTACACGAGGTGCTGGAGCGCAGGCGCAAGCAACACATCGAGGATGCCCTACAGGGTGCGATCCAACGGGGTGACTTCGACAACCTGCCTGGTCGAGGCAAGCCATTCCCACCGCATGTGCTCGACCCGGCTAACGATAGGCTGGATGCTGGGACCGTCATGCTTAACGCTGGTTTTGTGCCGCGTTGGGTCGAGTTGCGGCAGGAGATCGAGCGCGACACTGCAGCCTGCCTCGCCATCGTGTGGCGGACCGAACATTTTCCGCCGACGGTTAATCGCAATATTCCTGTGGACCAGGTGAGGACGTACATCGCGAACATCCGGGAGAAGGCGCGGCTGTACAACCTGATTGTGCCCACGCTGTCACTCCAGCGATCGATCCCGGACCTTACGGCACTGGAACAGCGGGTGCGTCGAGCGGCCGGAGTTGATTCGGACTAGGCGTTCGGCGTGGCAGACTAGAGGTCGGGAAATGTAACCGGTGGCGCCTATGCGCCATCCGCCCATCGCCGGAGTCTTGCCTGCCGTTCAGGAGGTCACGATGACCGAGCCTGAGCGGTACGACGTGGTGGTTTTTGTCAGCGGCGAAGGTGGCAAGTACTTCGCGTGGCATTTGGCCCAGGCGGGCCAACGGACGTCCGTGGTGGAACGCCGATGGATCGGGGCTCCTGCCCCAATGTCAACTGCCTTCCCAGTAAGAACGAGACCTGGAGCGCTGGCGTCGCGAACACTTGGGCTATCGTTGAATGCGCCGGAAGCCCACCGTTCACCCATCTGTCGTTCGATGACTTCCATAGTATTCGGGATAACCTTGCCAGTGGGCTACGAGCAACCGCCGGGCGGCTCGTTCCGTATTGCATGTTTGTCGATCCACCACTGGCTCGCGTCGGGATAACCGAAAGCGAAGCCCGGGAACGTGGTGTCCACGTGCGTGTGGCGAAACTGGCTACTCGTGCCATAGTGCGCACCCGAACAACGTCGGAAAACGTTGGATTTCTGAAGGCGCTCGTCGACGACTGCGATCGAATTGCTGCGTTTGCCATGATCGGTCCTGAAGCTGGCGAGGTGATGGAGTCGCTGCAGGCCACCGTGATGGCATCCCTTCCCTATACCGCCCTCCGCGACGCCGTGCTCACACATCCGACGATGGCAGAGGGCCTCAACGCCCCGTTTGGCAATGTGCCTGTGATTGGGTGAGCCTACGAGCGCGTAGGTGGCATCAGAGCAGTTGACGGCGAAACACTCTAGGAGAAGCCGAGGCCACGTTCCTTCAAGCTGACAAAGTGGCCGTGCCCCACGATGAGGTGATCGAGCACAGGAATGTGCAGCATGGTGCCGGCTTGAACCATCTGGCGCGTCACCGCTACGTCCTCTGGTGACGGTGTAGGGTCACCCGATGGGTGGTTGTGCGCCACGATGATGCTCGTGCTGTCTCGCCTGACCGCTTCGCGGAACACCTCGCCTACGCGCACGCTGGCGCTATTGACGGACCCTTCGTACACGGTTTCGATGGCAATGACGCGATTCTTGCTATTGAGCAAGACCGTTTTTAGGTGCTCTCGGGTGAGCGCCGCCATGTCGGGAAACAGCAAGTTGTAGGCGTCATTGGGGTTACGCACTTCGGGCTGCTGTTCGGGGGACGATGCTAGCCAGCGGCGACCTAACTCCAAGGCCGCCCGAATCTCAATGGCTTTGACTGGTCCAATGCCCGGGATGGCTATGAGTTCCTCCAGGCTGGCCGTTCCGAGATCCCGCAGACCACCACGCTTGATCAGGAGGCGCTGTGCGACTGCCAGTGCGGACTCCCCTTCGCGCCCAATGCGCAGGATGATGGCCAGCAATTCAGCTGTGGACAAGCTTGAGGCACCCAGTGCCTGCAGCTTTTCACGTGGCTGCTCCGATGGCGGCCACGC
>JANWJO010000012.1 GCA_025449435.1 Chloroflexota bacterium
CCCTTCGCGTCGACCAAAACGCCGTTATCGTACCCGTCGAAGTAGACACCATTGAGCGCGTACTCCTCCGACGAGGTGTGCCCGGTGACCTGCTCCTGGTACGCTCGCGCCCGATCCGACATCCCTCGGTTGACCGCTACCCTGTGGCCTGGTCCGCTGCCTGGACCGGGGGTAGGATTGGCGCTACCCGGTCCCGCCAAGGCAGACAGATCGGGGGCACTGACCTGGGGCAGGGATGGCGGATGCGCCTGCAACCAGGACACAATGGCATACGCCGCCGCGCCCACCGCCACGTCACAGGCCGGATCGCTCACACACGCCGCCACTACCGCTATCGCACACACAGGTAGGCAGTGCCCACTGGGATCGGTGTTGAGCCCGGGGTTGTTCTGGGCATAGATGAAGCGGTTCAGGCTGAGCGGCTCGCTGGCGTCCCCAGCATCCGTATCCTGAGTCATGAACCGGCCAGTGGTGGGGTCGTAATAGCGCGCTCGCAGGTCCACCAAGCCCGTGCTGTCCTGCTGCTGGCCGGTGAAGCCAAAGGGCTGGCTGCTCGTACCCTGGCTGGCTGTAGGCACGCCGAACGCGTCCGTCTGGTAGGTCTGGACGAGCGTCCCGCTACCATCGGTGAGCGCTCGCACCGAGCCCACCCCATCGGTGTGGTACACCGCCACCGCGTTGGTGCTGTCCACGCTGTAGGCCAGCCCGTTGCCGTAGACATAGCTGCGCGTGCCGTCGAAGAGGACCACGGGCAGCGCGCCGTTGGTGTCGTACACGTAGTTGGTGGTCGTGCCGCCCACCGTCTGGCTCATCCGTACGCCATCACCGTTGTAGACGTTGGTGGACGTGACACCGGCGACCGTCGCCCGGGTGAGGCGATTGGCTTGGTCGTAGCTGAAGGTGTCGTTGCCTCGAGCGGTCAGGTTGCCATCGGCATCGACGGTGTACGTGATCGTGCCGGCACTGAGGATGCGGTCTGCCCGGTCGTACGTGTAGGCCGTTTGCTGGCTGCCTGCTGTCAGCGTCAACCGGTTACCCACTGGGTCGTAGGTGAACGCTTCCGCTGTGCCGTCTGCTGTCAACTGGTACAGCCGGTCCAAGCTGTAATTAGTCGTCGTGGTAACCGGCTGGCCACCGCCCACCGGCAGCAGCGTCTCGGTGCGCTGCGTGCGGTTGCCCACACTGTCCAGCGTGTAGGTGTGCTGGTCGAGGATGGTGCTGCCGAGCTGATTGGTGACTTGGGTCAGGCGCTGTGCGGCATCCTGCGTGTATGTTGCGGTGGTCCCGTTGACATTCGTGCTGGTCTGCAGGTGGCCGTCCGGGTAGTAGCCGTAGCTGGTGGTCCGGCCAGCCCAGTCGGTCACGCCGCTCACCCGGCCCGCTTTGTCGAAGGTATAGGTCACCGCCGCGCCAGCGGGATAGAGCAGTTTGGTGCGGTTGCCATCCAGGTCGTAGCGCCAGCCCA
The DNA here is from genome assembly GCA_025449435.1 of Chloroflexota bacterium. The sequence goes on from JANWJO010000012.1 coordinate 1,466, forward strand.
CCGTCACACTGCCTGGGTTGGTCACCGACGTGAGCCGGTTGAACTCGTCGTAGGCTGAGCTGGTCGTGCCGGCGCCATCGGTCATCGTTAGGCGGTTGCCACTGGCATCGTAGGCGAGGGTCACGTTGGGCGTGACGCCGTCGCTGTAGGTGATACTGGTCAATCGGTTGCCGGAGTCATAGCTCAGTGTGGTGGTCTGGTTCAGCGGCGACACCGTGCTGGTGTGGTTGCCGTTGCCGTCGTAGGTGGTCGCGGTGACCAGTTGCGGCGAAGTGCTGGGCCCGTTCGGGTACTGGATCATCCGGCGCAGATGCCCGGCGCCGTCGTAGAGGTAATCGGTTGCCCGCTCGCCGGTGCTGTCGCCTTGGTCGCGGGTCGCGCGCGTGAGGTTGCCTTGGTTGTCGTAGGCGTAGGCGGTGACGTACTTGGGACTTGGCGTTGCATTGGGATCGGTCCAGATGTTGGGACTCTGATCGACTTCACCCAGGTTGTTGCGCGCGTCATACAGGTACTTGGTCACCTGGCCGTTGGCGTCGATCACGGCGTTGCGGTTACCTACCACGTCGTATTGATACTGGGTGGTCAGCGGACTGCCGTTGACAGCCGGCGTCGCCGCGGTGAGCAAGCGATCTTCGTTGTCGTAGGTCGTCGCCCAGGTGCCGCCATCCGGGTCGACCGTCGTAAGCCGGCGCCCCGCAGCGTCGTATGTATACGTCATGGTGTGCCCCAGGGCGTCTGCTGTCGTATGCGGCATGCCCGCCTGGCTGCCCGAAGTGTAGTAGGTGTTTGTCGTAGCGTAGCTGTAGTCAGGCGACGATGCGGTGTTGCCACGCGGCGGGATGATGCGTGTCACCAACCCTGGGTTGGCCGCATCGCCGTACTCATATTTGGTGGTCGCCGTCTGGAGCCCAAGGTCAGGGTCCGTGTACTGCCGGGTGACCGACAGGAGTTCAACGCCGCTGGCGTCGTACGCACTATCTGTGGCGTAGATGTGTGAGACGCTGCCGCCAACGTTGGTGCTACACGTGGCGCTGGCGCCGCTAGCCACGCCTTTGGGCGGCACCGTCTCGATGACGTTGTTCTTGCCGTCGTATTTGGTGAGGGAGACGAGCACGTTGCCGCCACTGGCTGGCGCCGGGGCGATGACGCGCGTGAGATTGCCGGCAGCAGGGTTGATCGCCGCGCCGGAATAGTCCACGTCATAGCAATACACCGTTACGTTGCCACGGGCGTCTGTGTGCGCTGTGAGGTCAAAGTTGCTGTCATAGGCGAACTGCTCGGTGTAGGTCTCGGCGCTACTGGGCTGCGAGACGCGCTGCATCAACCGGCCGCTCGTGTCAGAGGTATCGGTCACGACAGGATGCCAGCTAGGCTCCAGCGAAGTCGTGGGAGCGGTGATGGTGGTCGTGTTGGCGCCGTAGCTATAGCTGGTCTGGTTGCCCAAGGCGTCCTGTTGCGTTTGCACCCGGCCACTGGCGTCGTAGCTGATGGTGAGCTGCGCGTGGTGGTTCGCATCAGTAATGGACGTGAGCCGGTTGCTCGAGTCGTACCCGTAGGTGGTAGTCTGCCCGTCCCGGTCGGTAACAGTCTGGAGGCGGCCGCTGGCATCGTAGCCAAACTGGACGCTGCGCGCCGGACTGAGCCAGTCGGTGACGCTGGCGAGCAGGCCGCTGCCGTTGTAGCCCAACGTCAGCGAGCCGCGGCCAGCGGGATCGCTCATCGAGACCAGCTGACCGCTGGCGTTGTAGGTCAGGGTAGTGCTGTTGCCATAGCGATCCACGATAGCAATGAGGTGGCCTGCACCGTCGAAGGTCCAGGCGGTCTGGTCTTTTGCCGCCGCGACGTACGTGCCATTGCCGGTGCGCACGAGCGTGGTGTAGACAGCAGGTGGCGGCGTATACGTGCTGCCGGAGAGCGTGTAGCGATCGCTGCGTCCCTGAGGACCCTCCAGGATGAGGTCGCCAGTGCCGTCACCGGGATTCGCCAGGCGCATGGCGTAATTGTCTGTCCAGCCGGGGCCAAGTGGCCCCACGCGGGTGTCGTTGGAGTTGTACGAGCGCACAAATGTGGGGCTGGGACCACGCCCAGCGATGGCGAGGTCGGTGTGACTGTAGGTATACGCGAAGGCGCCAGTAAAGGTCTGCACGTACCAGTCACTCGTGCCCGCGTAGGGGGCGTCGTTATACTGGGTGCCGGCGGGAGCGAGTTGCGTGAGCAGCGTTGTTGCCGCGTAGCTCACGCTCGAGCCTGCGGCGATCGCCGTGACACCGGTCAGGTAGCCAGTTCCCCCGGCACCAGCTACCTGGAGGGGCGAAGTGCTACACGCCGCCGGGTTCTTCCCCGAGCCGCAGTTGTCCTTGCTGCTGGCGCCGAGTTGACCAGAGCCATTGCCCCCCCAGGCCCATACTGTGCCGTCTGCCCGCAGCGCCAGCGCGTGGTCCAGCCCTGCCGCTACTGCCGTGATGCCGGTGAGAAAGCCCTTTTTGCCCGCACCAACCACCTGGACGGGCGTGGTGCTGTCGCTGGTGGCGCCGTTGCCAAGCTGTCCCTCGACGTTGTACCCCCAGGTCCAGACTGTGCCGTCGCTCTTGAGGGCCATTTCAAACTGCCAGCCAGCCGCAATGGCGGTCATGTTGCTGAGGTACCCGTTGCCCCCAGGTCCTGGCACCTGTGCTGCCCCGAGGTTGCCCAGGGTCCATACAGTGCCGTCATTCCGGAGCACTACGCTGGTGAATTCGCCCCCGGCGATCGCGATGACGCCAGTAAAGGGTGCGCTCAAGCCAGCAGCGAGCGCGTGTACAGGCACGAGGCTGCAGGGCCCAGGCGGATTGACCTGGCAGGTCGTGGTGGTCGTGGTTGCCAGCTGGCCGGACCCGTCGCTACCCCAACCCCAGATGGTGCCATCTCTGGCGAGGGCCAGGCTGTGATAGCCCCCGGCTGCTATCGCCACGATGCCGGTGAGATAGCCTGTTCCTCCCGGTCCAAGGACCTGTACCGGCGTCGACGTGGACGTGACCGTCCCGTTGCCCAGTTGCCCCAGGTCGTTGTTGCCCCAAGCCCACACCGTGCCATCCTGCCGGAGCGCAAGGGTGTGGCCCCAGCCCTCCACTGAATCGCCTCCGCCAGCGGCCACCGCGACCACGCCTGTCAGCCCGTTGACGCTGCCTGGGATGAGGCTGCACGGTACGCCGTTGCAGCTACTCGGCGCTGCGGCGCCCAACTCTCCCGCGCCGCTGTCACCCCACGCCCGCAGCGTTCCATCTTGCTCCAGCGCGAAGTGGTGGGACCAGCCCGAAGCAATGGCAGTCGCCCCGCTCAGACTGCTGATCTGCTCCGGTGAGCTGCTGCTGGCAGTGGTGCCGTTGCCCAGGTCGCCATACCCGTTGTAACCCCAGGCGTACACGGAGCCCGCCGGCGGCGCGCTGGCCGTGACCCCGGCGATTAACCGACGCAGCGCTGACGCGAACGCGTTGACTGTCGATAGGGGTCCCGCAGTACTGGCGGCTGGCCTAGGGGCAGTGCGAAAGTCTAACGAGCGAGCGGCGAAAAATTGGGGGGGGGGTAAACGCCGTCAGGCTGGTAAACAGTATGGGGAGGACGAGAGCAAGACGGACCAGCCGGTGAGGAGCCATCGAGGAGTGTCCTTCCGAGGTGGGCACTGTCGCGCAGGGAACCGAACGCTAATGATATGCGTCCGGTGTTTGTACGTCATTCCAGCAAGGACTCTTGGGCTATGCGCGTTGCTAGCCCGGCGGGTAGCTGGGGTGACTGTGATCCGTTACCACTCGCTTGCACCCTGTAGGTTCTCGGGGAGAGAGGTTGAGTTGAGGGCAGCTCTGCCTCCGGCTACGACAGGGGCACGCCAGCCTCAGCTGCCAATGCACTGAGGTACCGGCGGCTTTCGTGGTACTCACGATCCAGGGCAAGGTCGGCTGTGGGGTGCTGACCGGTCGCCACACCCGGCACCCCTTCTAGCTCTATCGAGATCACGCCGGTGTAACCAGTGTCGTGCAGCGCTACCAGCGTCGCAAGCCAGTCGATCTTGCCCTTGCCCGGCCGCCAGTGCGCGTTGCTGTGCCCGTCGTTGTCGGAGAAGTGCGTGTGGAAGACCCGGCTACCGAGCTGGTAGGCGGAGACCTGCGGCAACTCACCGCAGGGGAACATATGGCTGGGATCGAGGTTGGTGCCGAGCGCCGGACTGCCGACGTGCTCGAACAGGCGCTGCAAGCTCATGGCGGTCGTGGCCCAGCGATAGGGATGTGTTTCCAGGGCGTAGCGCAAGCCTAGGCGCTCGCAGATAGCGCAGCAGTCGCGCAGTGCCTCCACATACCAGCGGTAGCCAGCTGCCCAATCCAGGCCAGGCGGCAAGTTTACCTGCACTTCTTGCGTCACCGGCAAGGTCAACATGCCAGGGAATGGCAGGTCGAACGGCGTGGCGATCACGCTGTTGATCATCGTGGTGCCCAATGCCACGGCCGTCTCCGCAGCCTGCTGGAAGTGTTGCACCGCGGTGGCACGCACGCCAGTATCGGCACTGGCGATGCCGCGCGGCGTAAACACGAACTCCGACAGTTGCACCCCTTCACCCGCCAGGATGCGGCGGTAGTCGGCGATCTGGCCCGGCGTGTAATGCGACCGCAGCACGTCGGCGTTCCAAGCGATGAGTTCTACCTGGTGAAAGCCCAGGCCGGCCGCGCGCCGGATCGCGTCCCCATACGGCGCAGTCCACTGAAACGGCCAGATCGATACCCCAAACTGCATGCCACGTTCCCTTCGATCCGCAAACGGTACACGATTTGAGTGCGCTCAGCCGGAACGATGGTAGCAGTCAGGCGGTAGCCGGAAGGTTCTTGATGTCTACCGGCTCGATGGCGTCAGCCAGCGCAAAGCCGAAGACCTTGCTGTAGAAGTACAGTTCCGCTTCGAGCGACCGGCGGATATTCTCCGCCTTGCGGAAGCCGTGCTGCTCCCCTTCGAACGCCACGTAGGCGTACGGCAGCCCCTTGCCCTGAAGCGCCGCGACCATAAGTTCGGCCTGGCTGGGCGGCACAATCTTGTCGTCCAGACCCTGCAACAGGATGACCGGGCAAGACAGCCCGTCCATGTGCGATACCGGTGAGCGGTCGATATACAAGTCTTTGCGCTCAGGGTAGGGGCCGATCAACCGGTCCAGGTAGCGCGCCTCGAACTTGTGGGTTTCCTCTGCAAACGGCACCAAGTCGCTCAGACCGAAGAAGCTGGCGCCGACGTGGAACACGTTGCGCATCGTCAACGCGCACAGCGTGGTATAGCCGCCGGCGCTTCCGCCCGTGATGGCTAGGCGTTTGCCATCGACCTGACCACTATCGACGAGGAACCGTGCCGCATTCACGCAGTCGTCCACGTCGACCACGCCCCACTGGCCATTGAGGCGCTGCCGGTAGCGGCGCCCATAACCCGTGCTGCCGCCGTAGTTGACATCCACCACAGCAAAGCCCCGGCTGGTCAAATACTGCACGTCCAGAGCTAGTCCAGATGATGAAGCGGCTGTCGGGCCGCCGTGACTGTGGACGACCAATGGCGGCAACTCTCCGGCCGGTGCCTCAAAGCGGGGATTGCGCGGACGGTACAACCAGGCATGCGCGATCTTGCCACCCTCAGTAGGAAACGAAATGGCCTCGGCGGTCGAGATATACGCAGGGTCCAACGCCTGATCGCGCGACCGCCGGATGACGAAAGTCGTTCCGCTGGTCAGGTCAGTATCGACGATGGCTGAAGGAGACGTTGGGCTGCCGGTGGTGTAGAGGGCGTGCTGTCCGCTGGCCACCAGATGCCCAATCGAACTCGCGGCAGGGCCCACGCGCTGCAGCGTGCCGTTGCTCAAGTTGATGGTGGCAAGTTGCCAGGCGCCGTGTTGCGTGAAGCTGCACACCAGCGTGTGCTCGTCGACGAAGCCGTAGGACGAGTTGTCGAAGTTCCATTGGGCATGGCAAAACTCCGCCGCCAGTGGATATACCGGTGTCACCGTGCCGCTCGCGTAGCGATACAGGTTCCACCAATCGCTGCGGTCCGAAATGAAGAACAGGGCGCCGTCCGGCGACCATTCTGGAGCAGTGATCGATTCTTCCAAACCGCCAGCTACCTTCACCGGGTCAGCCAGCGAACCATCACCGCGCACAGTCGCCAGCCACAGTTCGGTGCCATCCCAGGGCATATTGGGGTGATTCCAGGTGAGCCAGGCAAGCTTGCCGCCATCTGGGCTCAATCGTGGTGAGGAGTAGAAGTCGTTGCCGCCCACCAACACGTTGCCCGTCGAGACCCCAGCGAGGTCCAGCGCTACCAGCGAATTCACGGCAAACTGGTCGGACTCGCTATGGTCTTCGCGAATGCACACGATCCGGTTGCGCTTTTCATCAACCTGCAAGCTGGCGTATCGCATCTTGGCAGGCGGCGTGATGGCTTCGGCAGTGCCACCGGGATACTGACGGTACACCTGGCCGTCGCTGAAGTTGGAAAAATACAGCACACCACCTGCCACGGTGTACGCGCCGCCGCCGTACTCGTGTACCGCCGTGCGCACGTTGAACGGAGCAGCGGTGCGGTCGTGCCGCTGGCCATCTGGACCTTGCTGCACCACGACGATGCGGCCGCCATCGGACGGGCGCAATTCCGCCCAGTACACGTCGTGTCCGTCAACCTGAATCTCACTCAACCGCACACCACCAGTGGCCACGGATTCGGCGCTGATCGGCGATTCCCAGGTGCCGTACGGTGCAACAATCCGGGCGGTTGTGGCGCTCATCACGCGATCCTTTCTTAATGGCAGTACCGGCTTGCATAATAGCGGCACGTAATTAACGGAAGAGGAAACCTCGTGCAGTATCGCGCATTCGGCAACACTGGCGTGCAAGTGTCAACCGTGTCGTTCGGCGGCAACCGGCTGGGCGACCCCGGTGAGCCTCCCGAAGTCTGGCCCCCAGTGGTCGAGCGCGCGCTGGCACTCGGCGTCACCATGTTTGACACCAGCAGTAGCTACAACCAAGGCCGGAGCGAAAGCATTCTCGGGCAGGTCACTGCGCGCTGGCCCTCCCCAACGGTCATCGCCACCAAAGGTGGTGTGCCAGTGGAAACCAACGATTTTCCCAACCGCGATTTCTCGGCGGCGACCATCCAGCGCGACGCCGCGGCCAGCTTGCAGCGCATCGGCAGGCCGGCCATCGACCTGTACATGCTGCATAGCCCCACCGTACACCAGTTGGAGACCCAGGATTGGGCCGCAGCTTATGCTCAGCTCCAGGCGGCGGGAATGGTGCGCCACACCGGCATCTCTACGAGCGATCACGCGTCGGGGGTGCGGGCACTGCGCCACGGCCTATCGTTCCTCCAGATCGACTATTCCATCCTGGAGACGGGTGCTGAAGAAGAGTTGCTCCCGCTCGCGATGGAACGCGGCGCCGGCATTATGGTGCGCATGCCGCTCGCCCGCGGCTTGCTGACCGGCAAGTTCCCGGTAGGTCAACCAATCTCAGCTGAGCAGCACTGGCGGCGGCCCAGTGGAACCCTGCTACAAACCCGCCTGCGCCAGGTGGAGGAGCTGCGTTTTCTGGAGCGGCCGGGCCAGACGCTGGCGCAGGCAGCCATTCGGGTCGTGTTGCGCCACCCGGCGGTGCACTGCGCCATCCCGGGAGCCCGCACCGTGTCGCAGCTCGAGAGCAACGTGGCGGCCGCCGATGGCGACCTGACCGATGCTGAGTATCAGCAGATCCGCTCGCTGCAAGCCCGCTGGCAGACCGAATTGTGCTAGCCTACGTTCGTTATGAATGAGGGCAGCTTCTCGCTGTACGGTACGCTAGAGGGTAACTTTATGCGTTACTCCGGCATAGATCTGTGTGAGTTGCGGTGGTGAAAGCTATGGCACTCCCCGAGCGAAGGCGAACGGCGACATGATTGAACTTGAGCTCCAGCAGGTGCTGCGGAGCGCACGCGAGGGTAATCAAGAAGCCTATGCCGAGTTGATCCGGCGCTTTGGCGACGCCATGTACCGGCTCGCGTATCGTTTGCTGCGGGATCACGGCGAGGCCGAGGATGCCTGCCAGGAGGCCTTCTTGCGCGCGTTCACCAAACTCGATACCTACGACAGCCGGTATAGCTTGTACACGTGGCTCAGCGCTATTCTCACCAACCTGTGTTATCGCACCTTGCAGCGGCGCGACTGGCGCAGCGTTTCAGTAGACCCATTTCTGTTGCGCGAGGCGCCGTGCTTCGCGGAGGAGAGCCCGGAGGCTGTACTGCTGGCGAGCGAGCGCGCCGAGGGCATCTGGAAAGCGCTGGACCGTCTCCCCGATGCCTACCGCCAGATGATCATCTTGCGCCACTGGCACGAACTGTCCTACCAGGAAATTGCTGAAGTGACTCGCCAGTCGCTGGCCACCGTAAAGACCCGGCTCCATCGTGGCCGGCACATGCTGGCCAGCCAGTTTGTGGATCGGCAGGTGCTCGGTGGCATTGCCTGACCGCACGGGTTCCAGCAACGCGCCGGGGCGGCTATCCGACGGGTTCGCTGGCCGCGTGCTGTCCGAGCTTGGCAACGCCCAGCAACAGCGCTCCCAGCGCGAGGCGCGCCGCCTGGCGATCGCGCTCATGCTCATCGGCGCCGGCGTAGGCTTGGTGCTCATCGCCGCCATGCCGTTCCGCGGACCAGGCGTCGGTACAGGCACTCTCATTTCCTGGCTGGCTCGCACGCTCGTCATCATCGATACCCTGGCGCAACAGGAGGAAGGCTTGTTGAGCCGCCTCAACGTCGAGGAATTGCCACTGGGCGCCACCCTGCTGGTGCTCGCATGCTGTCTCGGCGCGTTGTGGCGTCTGCGGCACGTTCAGCGGACACCCTCCCACCGATTGCGTCGCCGCACCTTCCTCGGGCTGTTCGCCCTGACCCTGGTAGCACTGGCCCTGGCCTTGCTCACCCCACTGCGGGCCTGGAATAGTGGGGCATTGCATTGGGGCGCCACCAGTCTTACGGATCCAACTGCCGGAGCAACCCTCGCCTTACTCGGCCCGACCACTATCACGCAAGGCTTGCAAGGTGGCCTCACCGTGATCGGTGGTGACGCCATCGTCAACGGCGCTGTGTCTGGGGACGTGGTGGTAGTGCTGGGCAACGTTCGCCTGGAACAAGGTGCGG
>JANWJO010000013.1 GCA_025449435.1 Chloroflexota bacterium
GACCCCAGCGCCAGGGCTCTCGCTTGATCTCATCCTATCGATGGGCCAACACCTTCCGCACTTGTGTTTACTGGGTCTTAACGTCATATTAACTGCAGTCTGGCATCGTACGCGCCGCAGTGTTGTAGCGACGTTCCCAAGCGCCTGGGAAGGGATGCGGCTTTGCTTCTTACACCATCTGAGCGAGCTTCTGCAGAGGGCCACGTGGTGTGGCTCGGTGAGTCTGCTTGCACCGATGTTGAGCTGGTGGGCGGGAAAGCCGCCAGTCTCGGCCGCTTGGCCAGTAGCTTTCGGGTGCCACCAGGGTTCTGCGTGACCACCCGTGCGCACGTGGCAGCAGGGCAACCCACTGGCGCGGATGGCCTGCCTGAGCTGCCCTCGCAGACGTCGGCAGATGTGGCCGGTGCATACGCCACCTTAGCGCAGCAGGTGGGCAAGGAGGCGCCCAGCGTGGCGGTGCGCTCCTCAGCAGCCGATGAAGATGGTGCGCAGTCGTCGTTCGCAGGGCAGCACGATACCTACCTCAATGTAGTGGGCGCTGGAGCCATCGTGCGCGCAGTGGCTCGCTGCTGGGCGTCTGCCTCGACGCAGCGCGCGCTGGAATACCGCAAACACAACGGGCTGGCGGCTGGCGTGCGCCTGGGCGTGCTGGTGCAACAGCTCGTTCCCGCCGATGTGGCCGCTGTGGTGTTCAGCGTCAACCCGATCACGGGCTCGCGTGATGACGTGGTGATCAATGCCAGTTGGGGTCTGGGCGAAAGTATCGTGAGTGGCACCGTGACCCCCGACACGTTCGTGGTGTCCAAGAGCAAGCTCGAGGTCCACGAGTCGCGCATCGCCGATAAGCGGCGCATGACCATTCCAAGTGATGATGGCACGCGCGAGGTGGATGTACCGCGCTTCTTGCGCGCGCAGCCATCGCTCGATACTGCGTGTCTGTGCGACGCGGCCCGGCTGGCACGCGGGTTGGAAGAACTGATGGGATGCCCGGTGGACGTAGAGTGTTGCTGGAAAGGTGGCATCCTCTACTTGCTGCAATGCCGGCCCATCACCACGCTGCAGCACTTGTAGGCGCTCCGGCATCCACGTCGCACCCCTTTGTGTTCATCCCCTATGTGTGAGGTTTTGTCTGTGGAAGCAACAACTACCGGGCATGAGGCGCCCGCATTTCCCGTGACCTGGGAGCGGGCCGGTGACGAGCGTTTTTTCTGGGAACCCGAACTCATGCACTTTCCCGATATTCAGGCGCCACTGACGTCCGACGTGACCCGGCTCCTCATTGGCGGGTTTATTCCAGCGGCGAAGGAAAATGGCATCCCGGCCGAAATGTACATCACGTTTCAACACGGGCGAGCCTATCAGGCGATCGTTCCCTTGGTTCAAGGCGAGCCGTCGCTAGAAGAAGCGCAGGCTATTCAGCAGCACATGATGCACCTCGTGGGCGGGCTGGCCCCACGCTGGCACAACGAGTTGCTGCCGGAGATCCAACAGTTGCTCGACCGGTGGGCCGCCTTCGATCTGGCTGCTGCCACGGATCAGCAGGTGTTCGAGCATTTTGATGTTTCGTGGGCCATGGCCACACGGGCGGCGCATATCCACTTCCTGATCGCCCTTCCGATGCTGTTGAGCATGGGGGTCTATGACGACGTCTACAATGACCTGTTCGGCCATCAGGGCCTGCTCACCTCTGCCAAGTTGATGCAGGGCCTGCACAACAAGTCCACCGAGTCGGATCAGGCGCTGTGGGACCTCAGCCGCAAGGCACGAGCGCTACCAGCAGTGCGCACGGTGCTTGAAGAGCGCGCTGCCGTTGACGTTCTTTCTGCCCTGCATGAGAGCACGGAGGGGCGCTCCTTCCTCGCTGAACTGCATGCCTTTTTGCAGGAATACGGCCAGCGCAGCAACCGCTGGGACATCATCGATGCCTCCTGGATAGAGGACCCTACCCCAGTAATCAAGACGCTCAAGGACGACGTTGGGCAGGAGGCGGGGAGCCCCCGGGAGCGTCAGGACGCACTCGCGCAGGAACGCGAGAAGGCGATCGCCACAGCACGGCAAGCGCTCGCCAATTATCCACAGGAGGCGCGCAACCAATTCGAGTTCATGCTTGCGGCGGGCCAGGCCGCGACACAATTGCAAGAAGACCACGGCTTCTGGATCGATCAGCGCTGCTTCTACCGCTTGCGGCAGGTGATCATGGAGGTGGGGACGCGCTTCGTCCACGCCGGCGTCCTCACCAGCCCCGACGACATCTTCTACCTCTATGAGGCAGAAGTGCGCTCAATTGCCGCGGCCACAGTCAAACCAGATAAGCGGCCGACCGTGGCCGCGCGCAAGGCAGATCTGCAGCGCCAGCGAGAGACGGCCTTTCCACCATTCATCGGCACCTTGCCGCCGGGGCCGCCGCCGGACAATCCGATGCTGCGCTCGGCCGGCAAGTTTTTTGGTGGACCACCGCCAGCCGCCGAACATGCCAACGAGCTACGCGGCTTTGCTGGATCGGCCGGCACACTCACGGCGCGCGTGCGGGTGGCCCACTCCTTGAATGATGCAGACGCGCTTCAGCGCGGGGAAGTGCTGGTCACCGAAACTACCGCTCCTCCCTGGACGCATCTGTTCTCGATCGCCGGTGCGGTGGTGACCGATACCGGAGGGCCATTGAGCCACTGCGCCATCGTGGCGCGGGAGTACATGATCCCGGCGGTGGTCGGCACGGGCGCCGCGACCGCGCGGTTACGCACCGGCATGCTGGTCGAGGTCGATGGCACAAAAGGAGTGGTGCGCATACTCGGCGAGGGATGACGGGCGGACCTCAGCCCCATTCGCCCAAAGGGCACCTTCCCCCTAGCGGGAGAGGGAGGTAATACGACCCCCCTGTTGTCCCCCCTGGCGGGGGGGACGATGCGCCGGGAGATCCTGATTAATGGGTCTGTTCCTCTCTCCTGCTAGGGGGGGAAGGGTTCCGTCGCACACGAACAAAGGAGAGCAACCTTGGCAGTCCATAATTCGCCGGATTTCCCAGTGGCCTGGGAGCACCCGGAGGACGAGCACCTTTTCTGGAATGGGGACCCCATGCACTTTCCCCTTCCGCTCGTCCCGCTGGAAGGCGACTGGACGAAGGAAGCCTTCGCTGGTATCAGCTCAGCGGCGCAGGAGCTTGGCTTCCCCATGAGCATGCGCGTGGCGGTTCACAACGGCCGTGTGTTTCAAGCTATGGTGATGCAGCCGCAACCCGAGCCCACACCCGAGCAGGCACAGGCTATGCAGGAGCATTTTGGCCAGCTCATGGGCGGTCTGTGGTCGCGCTGGGAGGGCGAGTATCTGCCGGAAATCGAACGGATACATCGGGGATTGGCCAGCTTTGACTATGCCGCCGCTACGGACCAGCAAGTGCTGGAACACTTCCAAGAGGTGCAGCGCCTCGCCAAACGCATCTGGCACATCCACTTCCTGATCGTCTTTCCTGGGCACCTCGCCAACAGCGTGCTGGACGACTTTTACAATGATGTGTTCGGTCATACCGGAGCCCTGAAGTCGTTTGTGCTATCGCAAGGGCTCGACAACCTGGCGATTGCGGCCGACGCGGCGCTGTGGGACCTGAGCCGGAAGGCCCGAGCGGTTCCTGAAGTACGCACGGTGCTGGACGAGCAGGCAGCCGCGGATGTCATTCCGGCCCTGCACGCGAGTGAGGCGGGCCGTGCCTTCCTGGCGGAGGCCGATGCCTACCTCCAGGAATATGGCCAGCGCAGCAGCGGCAGCAGCATTGCCGACGACAGCTGGATCGAAGACCCCACACCCGTCATCAAGATGCTCAAAGACTTCGTCGGGCGTGAGTCCGGTGGCCCGCGGGAGACGCAGGCGGTGCTCGCGGTGGAACGCGAAGCGGCCATCGCCGCGGCGCGCCAGACGCTGGCGAGCTACCCCCAGGCAGTTGCTGGCCAGTTCGAGTTCTTGCTCAAGAGTGGCCACGGTTCGATCCGGGTCCACGAAGATCACAATGTCTGGATTGACCAACGCACCAACTATCGCGTCCATCAGGCGGCCGTGGAAGTAGGCAAGCGCCTGGCCAAAGCCGGCGTGCTGGCCCACGCCAAAGATGTCTTCTATCTCACGCTCGCCGAGGTACACGTTATGGGGACCGCTGCTGCCAAGCCCGACATGCGGGCCACCGTGGCCGCCCGTAAGGCCGAGCTGCAGCGCCAGCGCGCGCTGCCGTATCCGCCGTTTATCGGCACCATGCCTGCCGGACCGCCGCCGGGCGACCCTATGTCCCGGGCGATCGGCAAGTTTTTCGGTGGGCCACCGCCAGCGCCTGAGCATCCCAACGAAGTGCGCGGTGCCGCCGGTTCAGCGGGTGTGGTGACCGGACGAGTACGCGTTGCGCACTCGCTACCAGAAGCCGATTCACTGCAGCGCGGCGAGATACTGGTGACCGAGACGACGTCGCCAGTATGGTCACACCTGTTTTCCATTGCCGGCGCGGTAGTGACCGATGTAGGCGGGCCGCTGAGCCATTGCGCCGTGGTGGCGCGGGAATACAAAATGCCGGCCGTCGTCGGCACGGGCATGGGGACCACCGTGCTACGCACCGGTATGCTGGTCGAAGTCGATGGCGCCCAAGGAGTGGTTCGCATACTCGGTGACAGCTAGTAGCACGGCACCGCGCGCTGCCGGGAGGCCCGGCAGAGAACTGGCCATGTTGCTCACGGTGGCGCTGGCGACGTCGCTGGCGCCGCTCAACTCCACCATGATCGCGGTGGCGCTGCCCGACATCCTCAAGCAGTTCAACGTGAGCCTGGACTCGGGTGCCTGGCTCATCACCGGGTACCTCATCACGATGGCCGCCATCCAACCGGTTGCTGGCAAGCTCGGCGACCGGTTGGGCCGGCGCTCCTTGCTGATTGGCGGCGTGGCCTATTTCGGCTTCGCCTCTATTGGCGCGGCACTAGCGCCCAATTTGGGCCTGCTGCTCGCCTTTCGCATCCAGCAAGCCATCGCTGGCGCCATTGCCATCCCCAATGGCTCGGCGCTAGTACGGGAGTTGGTGCCAGGGAACAGGCGGGCGAGCAGTTACGGCATGCTCGGCGCGGTAGCCAGCCTCGCTGCCGCGGGTGGTCCACCCCTGGGCGGCGTGCTCACCTCGCTGTTCGGCTGGCAGGCCATCTTCTGGGCCAACGCGCCGATCGTCGTCATGTCGCTCATCTTGGGCTGGGCCTGCCTGCCGCGCGTGACCCGGCCGGCGGTCAAGGGATCGTTTGACGTGCCGGGTGCTGTGCTGCTGCTCATCAGCCTGGTAGGTGTCTCGTTGGTCCTGCACACCGAGCCGGTGGACGGCGGGTCGCTGGTGTGGGTGGGCGGCATCGCGCTGGTGATCGCTAGCTTTGTGGCATTCGTGGCACAGGAGCGCCGGCACGCCGAACCCATCTTGCGGCCCGAGTTCTTCCGCGTGCGCACCTTTTCGGCTGCCTGCGTGTCCATTGCCCTCAGCAACCTAGCGATGTATTCCATCTTGCTTGCACTGCCGGAGTTGCTCATAAAAGAGCCTGGATGGAATACGGCCAAGGTGGGCTTGGTATTGGTTGCCCTGTCGGCCACGACAGTGATCTTCGCTCCACTGGGAGGCAGATTGGCCGACCGTCTTGGCCGCCGGACGCCGGTGGTTCTGGGACTCAGCGGATTTGCTCTGGCAGTAGCGCCGCTAGCCTTCCTGCACATAATGCCAGCCACGCCAGTCCTGCTGGCAATCTTGATGTGCGCTGGTTCTGGCCTTGGCCTATCGAGTGCTGGCATACAGACCGCGGCGGTGGAAGCGCTCGACCCGCGTGACGCGGGCGCAGCATCCGGCATCTTCTCGACCAGCCGGTATTTTGGCAGCATCACCGGCGCCAGCATCTTGCCCGCCTTGATCGCCGGGTCCAGCGGCGGCGCCACGATGGCGGTGTTCGTCATGGTGGCCGTGTCAGCGGCGCTGGCGGTGGTTGCGGCGCTGCTATTGTCGCCAGTGACGCAGCCGTTGGCCCGCGCCGCGTAGCCCGTGACGAGTGACCGAGCGCCGGGGTGCCCTTTGGGCGAACACCCGGTCCCCCCAGTCGGCCCCTGGCGGGGGAGGAAACGACGACCCCCTGTCGTTCCCCCCTGGCGGGAGGGACGTTGCGCCTGAGTTACGCGGACTTCGTGGATCAGGCACCGAAGACCACGACCCTGGTGCCCTCTGGGCGCGGATGGGGATGGGGTGCGTCATTGCTTCCGCTGCCCTAGTACGGTGGCAGGTGCAAAAACCAGCGCGCACCGAGCCAGTTGCTGGCGATGGAGAGTACCACCAGGAGGGCCACCAGCGTTGCCCACCACCTGGCCAGTGGCTGGCGCAAACCAATGGCGACGAGCAATACGAGGAAGGGAAGGAAGTCGAGGGCGAAGCGGTCGCCAAATTGCCCCCAGCCGGTGTTGTAGTACAGCAAGTCCGGGATGGCGATAGCGATAATCGAGGCCCAGGCTGCGCCAGTGAGCAGGAGGAGCGCCCGCTCCGGTGGCCGGAATACCGCGACCAGCGCCGGCGACACCGCCCAAAAGCCAGCTCCCCAAGGGTCCCAACTCAGCGGGAAGCGCTGCCCGGGGCGCTGTGTGAACGCCTGCCATAAGCCGCCCAACCCGCCAGCGCCAGGCAAGGTCCGCAGCCAAGGACCGAGGGCGTTGCCGTCCACCACCGGACCCGACAGTAGCAAGGCGTGGATGTTGTCGTTCAAGAAATGCGTGCTGAACTGGCCATAGGTGCGTAAGCGCGGCGCCAAGGTGCCGGCGACGTTCATCTTGAAATAGCCGAAGTCGACTGGCGAGCCAAAGCGCAGCAAGTTCTGCCACAGCAACAGGACGAGTGCCACCACACCAGGAGCAGCGAGCTTCGCTACCTGCTTCGCAAGGGCGCTGGGCGATTCGACTTGTCCCAAGGCTAGCACCAGCCAGAACAGGCCGCCAAACACGGCAGTGGGCCTTGTGAGAAACGCGCCAGCGAGGGCTAGCCCCGCCACCAGTGGGCGGCCAGCGCCAGCACACTCGCGCAGGTAGAGCAACAAGAAGAAGTCGTACACGATGTGGGCCAGGTACCACACACTGCCCTGCAAGGCCGAGCCAAAGTGGACGGTGCCAAAGCCAAACAGCGTGGCCGAAGCCAGCGCGGCAACGCGTCCGATGGTGATTGGCTGGCGCACGGCAAACCCCGGCCAGGTGAGCCGGCGTACCGTCAGGTACATCAACGCCACGTTGACGGACCCTAGAGCCATGCTGAACACCACGTCATTGAACGTTGTGCCCGCGTAGGCCACAAACGGCATTAACAGCACGGCTGGCATCGGTGGAAACGACACATAGTAGCGCCCTGTCCAGGCCGTGATGTCGCCCAGCCGCGCAGCTCCTGCCGGGTCGAGCCACAAGCGATGCTGCAGAAAGGCGCTAGCGAGCAGCACGAATTGAGGATCGCCCGATTGGTGGTTGGCGTGCGCGCCAGCGGTCAGCCGGTACAGCCCAAACGTGGCGGCGGCCAGTAGCGCTGCCAGCAGCCAGTCGAGCATGCGCGCGTCGGCGCTGGGTACGCCTAGCTTTGGGCTGGACGGGGTGGGGATGGGGGTGGCATGGGGAGGGGAAGCACGCCGTCGGCGTCCAGGTGCCACGACGCCTCCTCAAGCGCTTCCGACCAGGCCACTTCCGCGGCCTCCGCGGCCTCGGCGCCAGTGCTTTGGTAGGTCGCCGTCAGTTGCCGGATGCGCCGGAGCATCGCCAGGCCAGTGACGGCCAGCGCGGTCCCCACATACAGCCCATCACCCTCGTTATAGCGCAGAGGCAAAGGGGTGCTCCTTTCACAACCGGCCCAATAGGCTACCGCACCTGACGGGGGACAACATGCGTGACGCAGTCGCCTCGTATTTGACAGTAACACTGTAACTGTGTATACTGTCGGTATGGAAACGCACAGCGACAGCACATCGCAATTTTCGATCGAAGAGCTGGAACGGGCTACCGGCATTCCGGTCCGCACCATCCGCTTCTACATCGCGCGGGATTTGCTGCCTGGGCCAGGCAGCCGGGGTAAGCAGGCTGCCTACGGTGAAGATCAATTGCTACGGCTGCAGCTCATCCGTCTGCTCACGGAGCAGCGCGTGCCGCTGGATGGCATTCGCGGCCGTCTGGCAGCGCTGAGCACCGACGACATCCGCGCCCTGTTAGAGCACGAGCAGCCGCATGCCGAATTGCTCAAGCGTGTGGCGGAGTCCCCACGGGACTATATTGCGCTGTTGCTAGAGCGCGCTCGTCAGCGCGATGATGGCGGCAGCTACGCTGCACCTGCGCCAAGTGCGAGGCCGTCCCGGAGCGAGCCGCCCACCAAAGTGGCTGAGCACCGCAGAAATGTCCTTTCGGCGCCAGCAGCGATGCCTGCCATGCCCAGTGGGGCACGTGCTGAGCCGGCTGTGCGAGACGTATCGAGGTTAGATCCGTTCGATCTGCTGAGTGGAGCGCTCACACAGACGCCAGACCTGGCCCAGGAAACGTGGTCACGGTACGAACTCGCCCCTGGCCTCGAACTCCACGAGCGTGCTGGCGCAGCGCCAGACGTGGCGCGATTGCGCCAGCGGCTGCTCGCCTTTGTCCAACGCACTCGGTTGCTGGCGGACGCGGTACCGTCACAGGAACCGTAAACACCGGTTTATCGTTCACTCCCTAGTTGGGACTGCGCAAGCGGATCCCAGCCTTCTGGCAACTGCATGCCTGTCTTCGTTCTCTGTGTAGTGTGGCCCACTGGAAGGGCCGGAAAGGAAACCAAGCATGGAGCAGCACGTGGGTATGCCGGGGTTCGGTGACGTCGCAGCCGCGCAGCCTGTGTTGTGCGCTCGTCCGTTGCGGACGCGCATCGACGCTGCTGGCGGCAGCGAGTACATCGATGTTGCCGTGCGCGTGCCCGCTATCAAGCGGGTAGTTGCCGACCGGCGTGCTATCCGCATCGTGTTCGTCATCGATCGCAGTGGGTCCATGGCCGGTGGCAAGCTCGACATGGCCAAGCGGGCGGTCATCGCTGCCTTGCAGCGGCTGACACCAGAAGACCAGGCCGCCGTGGTGATGTTTGACGACCACATCGACATAGTGCAATCCCTGGCGCCTGTGACACCGAGCATGCGCGCATATGTGGAAACGGCGCTGCGCAGCGTGCAACCGCGCGCCTCCACCGCGCTGCACGAGGGCTGGCTTACCGGCTGTGGGGCCATCACCGATAGCTCACTGCCCAACACGGCCGGCGCGCTAGCTCGCTGCTTCCTGCTCACCGACGGCCTGGCCAACGTGGGCATCACCGACGTCGAGGCCATCGCCACAGACGCTGCTGGAGTGCTGAAGAACACCAGCATCAGCACCAGCACCTTCGGGCTCGGTATGGACTACAACGAGTCGTTGCTGGGTCCGATGGCGGCAGCCGGTGGCGGGCAGTTCCACCACTTGCGCACCACCGCCGACATCAGTGCGACCTTCCTGGGCGAGTTGGGCGACCTTGGCAGCGTGGCCGTCGATGCGGTTACCCTCGAACTCCACTTCCCTGTGACGCTCAAGGTGTCGGGTGTCTCCGAGTATCGTTTCGAGCAGCACGTCTCTGGCACACTGTCGGTGCAACTGGGCGCCCTCCTAGGCGGCGAGGAGCGCCACGCCGTGGTGCAGGTGCACGCGCCGGCCGGCGTAGTGGGCACGGCAGTGCTGTTACAAGCGCGCCTGCGCTATGCCGTCAAGGGCGAGGAGGCTACCACCACCTGGCAAGATGTGCAGTTCACCTACGATACCGCCAGCGCCTGCCAGGCCGAGCAACCTGCGCCCGATATTGCGCACTGGGTGAACTTGCACGTTGGCTACCAGGCGCTGCGCAAGTCCACCGAGGAGAGCCGCGACGGCAAACTGGCCGAAGCTGGCAAGAGCGTCGCCTATGCGTTGGCGCACATGCGCGCCAACGCCGCGGGAGCCGATACCGAAACAGCCGCGTTGCTCGAGGAAATGGCCATGCACCAAGCCGAGGCAGCCGCTATGCCGATGGCGCCCGCAACGTCCAAGGAACGCTACTTCCAGGCGCAGCGGCGTTCAACCAACAGGCCCGACTACCGGTCGTAGCCGGTGACTCGCCCTTGCTCCCGTCTCTCGCCGTTCAATGGGGTGGTGCTAGCGGGAGAGAGGGGGTGCGTCTTACTCCTGCTCCCACAACCGGATGTTGCCATCGGCCGACGACGTGGCTAGGAACCTGCCATCGGGTGAGAACGACAGGTCCGTCACCTTCGTGCCAAAGGCCGGGAGTTGCCGTAGCGCCTGCTTGGTGGCGACATCCCACAGTGTCACCGACGCATCTGGGGAACTGGTGCCGATCAGCTTCCCATCGGGTGCAAAGTCCAGCCCTAGCATAGTAGGACCAGAACCAGTGATCACCGCCTCCTGCTGGCCGTTGGCGGCGTTCCAAATACGCAGCGTGCCATCTTTGGATGTGGATGCGATGCGCTTGCCGTCGGGGAAGTACGCAGCCACCCACACGATGCCGGTATGTCCGCTCAACACCTTCAGCGCTGCGCCACTGGCAGCGTCCCAAGTGCGTACGGTGTTGTCGTCGTCGGCTGAGATGATCTGTTTGCCGTCGGGCGAGTAGCCGATGCTCTCGATGGCAGCGGTGTGCCCCTTCATCACGTGTAGCTGTGCACCACTGGCCACGTTCCACTCACTCACCGTGCCGGCGTCGTAGCCGGTGGCAATCATGTGACCATCCGGCGAGAAGATGACCGAGTCTACGGCCTCGCCGGTCGCTGGCAGCGTCTGTGCCGTCTTGTTACTCGCCAGATCGCGTATCACCACGGTGCCTCCATCACCGGGGTAGGCCAGCAGCTTGCCATCAGGCGACACCGCAAAACCTTCTACGTGAGGGTTGAGGCCCGTTACCTTCTGGGTCTGCTTAAGCGTCGCGGTATCCCAGATGACGAGCGTGCCGTCGGCAAACCCACCCACCAGGAATCGCCCATCGGGCGAAAACGTGACGCCATAGGCGGACGAACTGGAGCCAGGAAGTGTTGCCTTGACTGTGAGTTGGCTAACGTTGCCAGCAACAATGACCGCTGGCCCCTTGGGCGCCGGAGTGGGCGTAGCTGATGCGGTCGTTGTCGCGGAGGCTTCCTCCGTTGTCGTGGACGTTGCTGTCTCCGCCTGCGAACTCGCCGTGGTCGTTTGGCTGACTGTTACGGGCGGCTGGCTGGTCGTGGTCTTCGTCGTGGTAGCAAGTTGGGTGGTCACGGCGGCGGCGGCGCTCGTCGTGGTAGCGGCGCCGTTATCTGGCGGCCCGCTTTGCGAGTAGGTGGCGAGCAGGCTGGAGGCTTCTGAGGTGCTGGATCCCACGTCACAGCTGCTCAGCAGCAGCACGCAGCCGAGCGCGGCGGTCACCAAGGGAAATTGCAGACGTGACATCGTTCGCCTAGTCCATGAACTGGCGCAGGAAGCGGGCGGCTTGTATCAAGCCCCGTTGGCGGTCTTCCAGCGAGCCCTCGTAGGCGCGGTCCTCGGCCTCGATGCACACCGGGCCGCGATAGCCGGCGTCGGTGAGCGCCGCGAAGAACGCTCCCCACCGCACGTCCCCCAAGCCGGGCAGTTTGGGCGTGTGGTAGCGCAGCGGAGTGGACATAATGCCCTCGTCGTTGAGGCCGCGCTCGTTCAGCCGGACATCCTTGGCGTGAACATGGTGCAAGCGTGCGGCAAATTCACGGATAGGCTCGACCTCGTCCATGTGCTGCCAGATCATGTGGGAGGGGTCGTAGTTCAAGCCGAAATGCGCATCAGGAATGTCGATGAACATCTGGCGCCACACCGCCGGACTGATGGCCAGGTTCTTGCCGCCGGGCCATTCGTCGTCGGTAAACAGCATCGGGCAGTTCTCGATGCCGACATTGACACCTTTGGTGGCAGCATGGGCGATGATCGGCGGCCACACTTCCTTGAATGCCGGCCAGTTGGCCTGGATCGACTTGGTATGGTCGCGGCCGATAAACGTGTTCATAGTGGGCAAGCCGAGCACGGCGGTGGCGTCGATCACGGCTTTGATGTGGTCCACATAGGTGGCGCGCTCGTGCAGGTCCGGCGTCAGCGGGTTGGGGTAGTAGCCCAGCGCCGAGATCGTAACCTTGTGTTTGGCCACCAGCGCATGGACCTCGCTGGCCTGCTGCGGACTAAACCCGGCGACGTCGATATGCGTCACGCCAGCGTAGCGGCGCTCGGCCTTGCCCACCGGCCAGCACATCACCTCCACGCACGCGAAGCCAGCGCTGGAGGCGAAGCCGAGCACCTCATCCAGCGATAGCTCGGGCAAGATGGCACTCACGAACCCTAGTTGCAGCATTGATGCATTCCCTCCCCCCCTCATGGCACCCGTCGTCCATCGGTGGGACGGCGGTCCCGGCCAGGGCACTCTTCTAGTAGACGTAACCCCGCGCCGTGATCGTGCCCCGGCTATCGTAGAAGCCGGCCTCATCTACTGCGCGCTCCAGGGCAATGTAGCCGCTCAGCCGCGCCTCCTGCCACTGGTGCAGCCCTTCTAGGTCGCACAGCGGCCGGACCTCCGGGTCATCATAGGACATGGCCAGTAAGAGATCGTGGAAGCGCTCGATGCTGGGCGGTGCGGTGCTAACTACCGTGAAGTTGCAATGGTCGAACGGCTCGGTTTCGGTCAGCACACGCGTCGCGCCAGCGGGGAGTAGCCCTTCTTTGATAAACACTTGGTAGTTCGCCGCCAGCATGCAGGCCGCGGCGGCCTCGCCCGCCACGAGCGCCTGCGCCGCGTCACGCTCGCCGCCGACGTGATCGCCGTGTTTGCCGGTCAGCACGTCAAAGCGCCGGACCGTGAAATCGCGCTCGGGCACGATGCCGAACGTACGCAGGTGGGACAGCGGCAGCAGCGTCGCCTGCGGCGAGTCGATAGCTCCGGTAGCCACCTCCTGGCCGCGCAGGTCTGCTGGAGTACGGATGGCTGGGTCATTGCGGACCACCACGACGGAAGTGAGTGAGCGGTCGGCGTCGCGCATAGCCACCGCGCGCACGCTGCCGCCATGCGCACTCGCCAGCCGCCGGGCGCGCACCCAGGCAAGCGGAGAGTTCCAGGCCACGTCGATATGGCCGGCCATCAGCGCCTCTACTTGCCGTTCATAGTTGGCGAACAGCACGAAATCAAACGGCAGGTCGTGGCACAGGAAGTAGCCTTTAAAACCCTCCCAGATCGTGACCACTTTCGGGTCGTAGGCCACCGCCCCCAACAGCAGCGGTGCCACGTGGTTGGCCGGCAATGCTTTCCCCTCTCAGCCAAACAGTGGAAGGCCGCAGGCAGCCTTGCCAATGAAGTCGTACAGCACATCGGTCGTTGGCGCCATCACCGTCGCAGCCCTGGCATCGCGGAAGAGGCGCTCGACGCCAAACTCCTTGCGAAAGGCGGCGCCGCCACACACCCGCATGGCCAGGTCGGTCACCACGGTAGAAGCTTCGCCCGCCGCCGCCTTCACTTCCAATACGCGCAGCATGGTATCTGCCCGGCCCGACTCCATAGCGGCGAGGGTGTCGAGCAGCAGGGCCCGCGTGGAATCGGTGGTGATGCGCATGCGTGCCACGTAGGCGCGGATCGTGGGCAGGTCGGCCAGGGATTGGCTGAGGTGTTGCAGCTTGGTGCCCGCGACGTGTGCGGCGGCTTTAGTCGTGGCGGCTTCCATTATGCCGATGCAAAACGACGCACTCATCAACTGGAAGTAGGGTAGCACGACACCCATCATCACATCGAAGCCCTTGCCGTCGGCCCCCAGGATGGCATCAGGCGCCACATGGACATCGTTAGCTGTCATGGGGCTGGAACCGTTACCGCGCAAGCCTAAGCCGTCGAACGGGCCGGCGACGGTCAGCCCAGTGGCGTTAGCGGGCACGAGCCAGATCGTGCTCATGCCCTCGGCCGCCAGCGGGCGGCTGGACCAGACATACAGGTTAGCCTCGCCGGCCGAAGTGACCCAACTCTTGCGGGCGTCGAGCCGGACGCCGCCATTGGATCGCGCGGCCGTGCTCACCGGCGCCCAGAAGTGGCTACGCGAGCCAGCTTCGGAAAAGGCCAGCGTCGCCAGCGCCTGCCCGGAGGCGATTGCCTCTCGTGCGGCACGTGACCCGTGGGCTTCGACGACCGCGGCACCGGCGTAATGCATGCACACCACCATCGCTGTGGAGGCACAGTGCTTGGCCAGTTCCTCCACCACCAGGCTGGCTGCCCTTATACCCTCACCCAAGCCACCGACCTCCCGGGCGCTCACCAGGCCCAGCAGCCCTGCCTTTCCAAGAGCAGTCAAGGCCGCGCGTGGAAAAGCTCCGGTGCGGTCCACCTCTACGGCGGAGGGAGCGACGACCTCACGGATCACCAGTTCCAGATCGTTCATGTACGAGGGAGTGGACTCTGCGGTAGCCATAACTCCTCCAACCATGCGGGGTGCCCACCTATAGCGCTCACTATAACGATTGGTGTTTCCTGGGTATTACTGGATAGCTGCTCGTGACCAAACCCCACCTCCGCCGCGCCCGGAGGGCACCTAGCAAGCTAGGGTTGTGCCTGCTCCAGTCCGCTACCCCAGCGCCACCCACCGTTGTGAGCGGTGGCTGGCCACGATTGCTTCACATAACTGCACTTCGCGGTGGCCATCGGCAAACGTGGGGTACGCCGGTTCGGCAGGTGGCTTGCCGGCGTCGATAGCTGCGTACACCACCTTGTACAGTTGCTTGAACGTGTCGGGGAAGCCTTCGTTGTGGCCGCCCGGGTAACTGCTCACGGCGCGCGCCGGCGCGGTCAGCAGCGACGGGTCACGCAGCAACAATTCGTTGGCGGTGTCGCGGTGGCCGAACCACAGTTCGTTGGGCCGCTCGCTATCCCAAGCAATGGCGCCTTTAGACCCGGCCACCTCGTAGCGCAAGCAATTCTTACGTCCAGCGTTGACTTGCGACACCGTGAACACGCCGCGCGCGCCATCGGCGAAGCGCAGCAGCACACTGCCGTAGTCTTCGGTGGTGATGGTCACCGGCGCGGTGTTTTCGGCGGTCAGGCCGCTGGTAAAAGTCTGCACCGAGCCGAGCGGCCGCCGGCGCACCGGCATGAACGTGCTCAGGTCGGCGCACACCGCTGCGATGTGCTGGCCGGTCACCGTGGTGACCAGGTCCATCCAGTGGGTGCCGATGTCGCCAATGGCGCGGCTATCGCCGGCTTGCTCCGCCAATACGCGCCAGTTGAAGTCGGTGTCGTACAGCAGCCAGTCCTGCACATAGCTGCCGGTAATGTGGCGTACCTCGCCAATATCGCCCCGGCGGATGCGTTCGCGCGCCTCTACGGCCAGCGGGTAGAAGCGAATATTGTAGTTGACCGCTGCGACCAGCCCACTGGCCTGCGCCAGCGCCACCAGTTCGCTGGTTTGGGCGCTGGTCATCGCCAGCGGCTTCTCGCACACCACGTGCTTGCCAGCCGCTAGGCACCGCTTGGCCTGGTCGTAGTGCGCGCTGTTGGGTGACGTGATGTGGACCGACGTCACCGCCGGGTCGGCCAGCAGGTCTTCCAGCGAGGCGTAGCCACGCGCGATGCCTAGAGCCGCTGCCGCCGCTTGTGAGCGCTCGGCCGACGACCCCAGCACACCCACCACTGGGATCGCCAGGCGGCGTAGCGCCTCGATGTGCACCGGACCGATGAACCCTGTGCCGATGACCGCCACGCCGTGCTCAGCCATGTGCTATCCCTCCCTTGCGGCGCCCCGATACCGTGTGTCCGCTGCCGCCCCGGGGGGCGTTACAAGCCCTGCGCCACCGGCTCGAACCGCTTGGACGTGGCCGACAGGATGGCCTGGTCGATAGCCGACTGCACGGTGTAGCCAGCCACGAAGTTAGCGTCTGCTGCCGGGTCGATGTGGCCGCGCTGGACGGCATCAATAAAGCTGCCGAGCATACGGAACATGGCGTGTGGCTGCTTGTCGTAGGCGGCGTCGGGGAGTTTAATATCTTCCCACTGGCCGCCTGGCTTCATGAAGCGCAGGAACTCGCCCTGGCCGCGCGTCATGCTGGCCCACAGTGCGCCTTGCTCACCGGACACCTGGATGTACGCACCACCGTTGGTCTCTGGCGTGATGCGGCTAGTGATAGCCTGCCCCTGGCTGCCGTTGGCGGTGCGCAACAGCACCGAGGCCAAATCCAGCGAGTGCTGGGCGTGCTCGTGGCCTTGCTCATCGACCACCGTGCGGGGGATCTCATAGGTGAGCGCCGCCACCTCGCTGATCTGGCCCACGATCCAGTTGACCGAGTCAAAGAAGTGGCTGCCGAGTTCAGCGAGTTCGCCGCCGCCGTGGACGTCGCCTACGTTGCGCCAGGTGAACCGGCGGCGTGCGACCACGTTGGCGAAGCCATCCCAGTTGGCCGTCATCCAGTGCACCTGGCCGAGGTGCCCGGCCTTGACCAAGCGCTGGAGTTCTTGCACGCAATAGGTATAGCGGAAGATAAAGGCCACCTGGTTGATGAGGTTGCGCGCGGTCGCTTCGGCGGCCATCTCTCGCGCCCGCGCCGCCGTGACGGCCAGTGGCTTCTCGCAGAACACGTGCTTGCCGGCCTTCAGCGCGGCCATCGTGTAGTGGTAGTGGTTGTCGTCGCTGGACGCGACGGTGACGGCGTCCAGGTCGCTCCGGCCCAGCAGCCCGGCTAGGTCGTCGGTGATCAGCGGCACGCCGCCCACGCGCTCGGCGATCTGTGCGGCGTGATCTTTGTTGCGGCTGTACAGCGCGATCAATTCGGCATCAGGATGTGCCTTGATGCCGGGCATATGCGCTTGCGACGCGAACAACCCCGCGCCCAACACCGCTACCCGTACTGGCTTGGCCACCTACTTCTCCTCTTATGGACCGCTGGTACACGTTCGTGAGCTCGTAGGCGTCTAGAAGCCACGCTGCTCGGCGGTAGCCCGGTACCGCTTGCTGGCGATGGTAGGTGGTTGCCTGCAGGCTGTCAATGGCCGGAGAGTGTCACACTCGACGAGCTCAGTTTTGATCGCTGCTCAGGACCGTCAAGCCACCCCGCCGGCTCATTCGGGATGATCGGCGTACACATCCGCAAGATGGGCAGCTTACTGGATGCGACATCGCCGGCTCCCACCGGCCTGCCTCTGGGGCGGTGCGCCGCTGCCGAGCGCCTGATCGGGTCGAGCCTGACACTTCAGTGCCTGGGCGCCGCTGGTTATCCAGATACCCCCCGGTACACTGCACTAGAGTGGCCATCTGATGCGCCAGAGATGAGGTACTCACTGCCAAGCGCACCGACGCCAGCAACAGTGTTCAACGGGTACTTGAGACAGTGTCGCCAGGTCGTCACGAAACGTTGCAAGGAGAGCTCTCCCATTGAACGAGGAACAGCTAGTGGTAATACTCACACGCCGTCGCTTACTTGCTTCTGCCGCTGCGGGCAGTACCCTGGCATTGCTCGCTGCATGTACCGGGAGTACGACGACCGGAACTACATCGAGCGCTGCAGTTCCCGCTACGAGCGCCGCAAACACATCCAGCGCCGCGCCCGCCACACCGACTGCCGCTACCCCAGCTATTCCGACTGCAACAGCAAGCCAAACGACAGCGGCGACAAGCAGTTCGGGAGCAACTATCACCAGCACCACAACAAGAACCAGCGTGGCATCAACGGCGACGACCAGTACGGTTGCGGCCACCACCTCCAGCACCGTGGCGACGTCGAGCACCACGGCAGCGAATACCACTAGTACCGCCGCTACCACAGTAGCCGCAACCACCAGCAGCCTCGCGAGTGTGCCGCGCAACCGCACCCTGACGCTTATGTGGGGAGGTTCGCAAGGGGTGTACATCGATTCGGACCAGTGGAATCCGTTTGCACTCAACGCGAACCACCAGAATGGCCTCGGCATCCTGAACGAGCCACTGGCCTACTACAGCGCGTTCGCCGACAAGGAATATCTCTGGCTGGCCGAGAGCTACACCTACAGCAGCGACTTCAAGCAACTCACCATCAAGACCCGCCAGGGCATCACTTGGAGCGATGGCCAGCCCTTTGGTGCCGAGGACGTGGCCTACACCATCAGCACCCTCGTCCAATACGGTTCCAAGGTGAAGTGGGGATCACTGGTCGCTCAGTTCGTCCAGGATGCCAAAGCTACCGACGCCAACACCGTACTCATCACCTTCAAGGTGCCGGCGCCGCGCTTCTTCTACTTCTACACCTACAAGTTCGACATCGGTGTCCAAGTTGTGCCCAAGCACATCTACCAGGGCGTCAGCAACTGGGCAGCCTTCAAGAATTTCGACATCGCCAGCGGCTGGCCGGTCACTACTGGCCCCTGGCAGGTTGTGCTGTCCTCCGACAAGCAGAAGATCATCGACCTGCGGTCCGGCTGGTGGGCAGCGACGGCTGGACTCGCGCCCATGCCCAAGGTGCAACGCATCGTGTACCAGCCCTTCGTCAGTGAGGCACAAACCGCGCAGGCTGCTATCACCAACCAGATCGACGCGTCACTTGACCTCCGCCCCCAAACCATCAAGATGGTGCTCGACAAGAACCCTGCCATCACCACCCACACCAGCAACAAGTCACCGTATGGCTATATGGACTGGTGGCCGACCTCGCTGTACGTCAACTGCTCGATGAAACCGTGGGACAACCCGGATGTACGCTGGGCGTTGAGTTCCTACATTGACCGCCAGCAAGTGATCGATGCGGCTTACGGCGGCGCCAGCGTCGTGTCGCCGCTGCCGATGCCGCAATACAAGCCGCTGCTGCCCTACTTCGACGCCGTCAAGGACCTGCTGCAGCAGTACCCCACTAACACCACCGACCCTGCCAAGGGCGATGCCCTGCTGGCGAAAGCTGGCTGGAAGAAGAACAACGGCATGTGGAACGATGCCACCGGGCAGCCCGTTAGGCTCGAAATTCTGGGCTTTGACGTGTTTGCCGACGTGGGGCCGGTGATCGCTCAACAACTCAAGGCGCACGGCATCAACGCCACCTATGCGCAGCCGCCTGATGCCGTCGACCGCTTTGTGGCTGGTGAATACACCGGAGCGCTCTCCGGCCACACCGGCAGCATTTCCGATCCGTACGACACGCTGGCGCTGTACACCTCCACCAACCCGGCCGCTCCCGGATTGCACCAGGCAAACCTCTCACGGTGGTCCAACGCGGCCTTCGACGCCGTGGCGGCAAAGGTGTACAGCACCGCCATGACCGACAAACAGGATCTCATCGCCCTCTTCCGCGAGGCGATGACGATCTGGCTGCCGCAGTTGCCCGATATCCAAGTGGATGAGTGGTTCCACCGAATCCCCATGAACCAGACCTACTGGACAAACTGGCCCACCCAGGACAACCCCTACGTCAATGGCGCCTTCTGGCACCTGACGTTCATGCTTATCCTTTGGAACCTACAACCTACGCAGTGAGAGACGGAAATGGTTCGCAGCTCCATCCCCCTGCCCGGGTGCCCTTTGGGCGAGCACCCGCCCCGATCTCCCGGGGAAGGGAGCAATCACGACGAGGAGGGGTCTTTCTACTCCGGCCAGATGCCCCGGATGAACTTCAACTGCTCTTGCACCTGGAACGTTGAGCCACCTTCGTGATGGTTGTAGCGCCACGCGCGGATCTCTTTGGGGCCGGCGTAGTGGTTGTAGGCGGCAAATACCGTAGACGGCGGGCAGATCTCGTCCATTAACCCCGTGGAGAACAGCGCCTTGGCCGTCGCCCGTGCGGCGAAGTTCACACCGTCGAAGTAACTCAAGGTGTCGAACACCGCGTCCACGTGGTCGCGGTGGATTTGGCAGTAGTGCGAAATCTCCTCATAGGGGTTGGCCGAGGTAATTTCGGTGGCACGGCGGTAGTGGCACAGAAACGGCACATCGGGCATGGCGGCGACCACGTTGGGCAGGAGACCCGCCACCGCCAGCGTGATGCCACCGCCCTGGCTCCCGCCGGTGATGGCGATGCGAGCGCCATCGATGGCCGGGTGCGTACGCACCGCCTCCACCGCCCGGACGGCGTCGGTGAACACCCGCCGGTAGTAGTAGGTCTCCGGCTTGAGCACGCCGCGCGTCATGAACCCCGGGAACTGTGGGTTGGAGCCTGCTGGTTCCACGTCGGCGGTGTCGCCAGGGGACCACGCGCTGCCCTGGCCGCGCGTATCCATGATGAAATGCGCGTACCCGGCACTGCTCCACACCAGGCTATCGGTGGGAAAACCACGCCCACCACCATAGCCGAGGTATTGCACGATGCACGGCAACGGTCCGGCGCGGTGCTTGGGCATCTGGAGCCAGCCCTTGATCGGCTGCCCACCAAAACCTGGGAACGTGACGTCGAATGTCTCGATGGTGCGCATGCCGGTGTCGTACGGGGCAAAGTGGGTATGGGATGCCAGTGGCGTGGTGCGGGCATCGGCTAGCGTAGCTTGCCAGAAGGCGTCGAAGCCAGCGGGCTCGGTGCGCTCCGGTTTGTAGGTTTTGAGTTGCTCGTAGGGAAGGTCAAACAGCGCCAACAGCGTCTCCCATAGCTCCAGCGCCGGCCGCCGGTGGCCGGACCTGCGCTGCCATTATATGCCTCGCGCGCTATACTCTGCCGCTCGGCAGGAGCGCAGGAGGCGATGATGGCGAGCAGCGAGGTGCTGGTGGACGGCGCGCACGGGGCAGGCCTCGACACCGATGCGCTGCGCCGGGCGTTTGCATTGCTGGAGACGTGGATCGACGAAGGCGTGCTACCAGGCGCCGCGGCCCTGGTGAGTCGCGGCGGCCACATCGCCGGCGAGGCATATTTTGGGCTGGCGAACCGGTCGCAGGTCCGGCAGGTCACCCCCGAAACCATCTGGTCGCTGGCGTCCATTACCAAGCCGTTCACGGCGACTGCTGTGCTGCTCATGGTCGAGCGTGGGCTGCTGTCGCTCGATGAGCCCCTATATCGACTCCTGCCAGAGTTTCTCCACGCTCCCGAGACCGCCTTCGAGCGGCGGGATGTCACGCTGCGGCACGTGCTGGCGCATTGCTC
>JANWJO010000014.1 GCA_025449435.1 Chloroflexota bacterium
AGTGGCTCTGCAAGCCCATACACCACAGTGGCGCCAGGCTCGGCCTGCAGGATGTGCCAGGCTTCGGTCTTGCCGTTGTATTGGCGTTCCAGCTTTTTCGCGAGCGCATCATCCGGATGCACCTGGAAGGAAAGCTGTTGGTAGGCGACAATCAGCTTAATCAGGAGCTCAAAGTGCGCGATGCTAAACGCACGCGCATTGCCAACCAGCGCCGGCCCGAAGAAGTGCAACAGTTGGAGGAGCTGGCGCCCTGCCAGTGGTCCGTTCATCACGAAGTTTCCATCCCATACTTCCCAGCTTTCGCCGGTGGTGGCCGGGCCACCAGGCGTAATAGCCTTGTGGTACTCGGCAGTGAGACGTGTGCCGCCCCACAGCGGGTGCTGGAGGTGCGTTGTGAGCCGCAACGGATACAAGCTGTTGGCCACCAATGACTCTTTCGCTACGCTTTATTGTGGAGTGGCGCCGTCCGCCACGCTGGCGTGTGCAGTATGGTGGCATAGCGCCAGCCAGGGCAAATGACCGGGGATCAGTGCGCGAACGTGGGGAGATTGCGCGTCATGCACGCCACTGTCTACACTGGACATTCCAGGGAGGAAGATCCGCATGCCAGCTTTTGAACTCGCGATAACGGGCGGCACGGTGTACGACGCCGTCAGTGGCGTGCATGGTGCCCGAGACATCGGCATCACCGGGGGGCGTATCAGTGCGCTCGCCCCGAGCCTCGACGTGACCGGATCTCGGCGCGTGATAGATGCTCAAGGCATGACACTCACACCAGGACTTATCGACCTGCACTGCCACGGGTATTGGGGCGCAACCTATTGGGGAATCGAACTCGATGCCGTGTGCCTGCGCACCGGTGTGACCAGCGCGGTCGATGCAGGCAGCGCCGGCGCCTACAACTATCCAGCCTTCCGGCGCTGGGTGGTGGGAGGCAACCGCACCAACACCCTATGCTTTCTCAACATCTCATCCATCGGGTTGACACACTCCACCTATGAGCTGGCCAACCTCAAGTATGCCGACGTTGACCTGGCTGTGCGTGTGGCTGACGCGCAGCGCGCAGTCGTGCTGGGCATCAAAGCACGCATCGACGTCAACACGGTGGGAGCCAATGGCATCGAGCCGCTACGGCGAGCACGGCTTGCCGCCGACCAGCTCAACCTGCCGGTCATGGTGCACATCGCGATGGGGCCACCCGAGCTGGCGGACGTGTTGGCGTTGATGCGCCCCGGTGACATCCTCACCCACTGCCACAACGCACGGTCCAACCGGCTGGTCGATGTCAGCACGCGCCAGATGCGGCTGGACGTCAAGGAAGCCCACGCCCGCGGCATTGTCCTCGATGTGGGCCACGGCCAGGGCAGCTTCTCCTATGAGTCGGCTGAAATGTTGCTACAGGCCGGCGAGCTACCCGACACCATTTCCACCGACATCCACAGCGGCAACCTCAACGGGCCCGTCTACGACTTGCCGACAACGCTGTCCAAGTTCATGCTGTTGGGTATGCCGTTCACCGAAACCATCGCTCGCTGCACGGCGCACGTCGCCACGGCTATCGACCGGCCCGACCTGGGCACGCTAGCGATCGGATCGGTGGCCGATATCGCCGGACTCGCCGTGCGCGATGGGTCGTTTACGCTCACCGATAGCATGGGATGCAGCAGGCAAGCGGAAAAGTTAGTCGTGTGCCAGCTCACCGTTCGTCACGGCGACGTGACTTACCTCGAGCCCGGTCTGGCCTAGGAACCGTGTTGGTCGTGGCTGCTCCCTTCCCCGGGAAAACGGGGCAGGGCCGGGGGAGCGTTCCGTCGTACCTGCACCCTTCCCCGGGGACCGGGGAAGGGATGGGGATGGGGTTGCGACTGATTCTCCCACCAACCCTTAAGATAGCAATGGCACAACGGGCGGTGCTGAGTCGATGGCAGCAGCCCGGCCGCACCACCCATTTGGGCGGGTGAAAAGGGCCCGAGGTTATGGTACAAGGGGCGGTTTCTGCGAGGGCCCGCAAACGCCGCCGGATGTTCGACAGAGCAAGGCGGCTCGTGGAAGGGTGCTGATCGATAGCCAGCCACAGATTGCGGCCGTGCGTGGACGATGCGTCACGTGTCTAGCGAAACGTTCGATACCGCCGAGCGCACGGCGCTTAACAGTGCCGTCGTGGTGGATGCCAGAGGGCTGACCCAAACCTACCTGCGCGGGCAGCAGCGGGTGGTGGCGCTTGAAGACGTCTCGTTTCAACTGCGGCAGGGCAGCGTTACTGCCGTTGTGGGGCCGTCGGGTTCGGGCAAGAGCACGCTCCTCCACATCCTGGCTGGCCTATCGAAGCCGGAAGCCGGCGATTGCCGGGTGGCCGGTAAGAACATTTTGCAACTGGGGTCCAGGGCGCTCGCTCGCTATCGCAACCGCGATATTGGTGTGGTGTTCCAGGCGTATAACCTATTGCCCGGGTTGACCGTTGAGGAGAACGTGTTCTTTCCGCTGTACTTCGGCGCCGTGCACCGTCACGAAGGACTCCAGCGTGTCGAGCACCTGCTCGAATCGGTTGGCCTGCTGTCCGCCGCCAAGCGCCGGCCCAGCCAGCTCTCGGGTGGCGAGCAGCAACGCGTGGCGATTGCACGGGCACTGGTCACCAACCCGTCGATTATCCTCGCTGATGAGCCGACTGGTAACCTCGATGAGGATACAGGGATGTCGATAGCAAATTTGATGTTCCGCCTGGCGCGGGAGTACGCTAAGTCGCTCATCCTGGTCACGCACGACCGAACGCTGGCCAGGCTGGCCGATTCGTCTATCACGCTGGCTAACGGCCACCTGGTTTCTGAGGGGTAGCGGTAGTGCTGATCATCCGGCTCCTCGCTCTCGCAGCGCAAGGCGTACTCCGGCGCCGCATTCGCTCCATCATCACGCTGATTTCGGTAGCCATTGGAACCGCCGGCATCCTGCTGTTTCTCGGCATTGCCAACGACCTGCAGGATCAGCTCCAGCAGCAACTCGGCAACTACGAGCCAGCCACCATCCTGCACGTCTCGCCCCCATTTCAAGCCGACAGCACCAACGCCAATAGCCCGCCCCCAGCAGGTATCGACAACGCTGTGCTTGCCAAACTGAAAGCACTACCCGATGTGCGCGACGCCTTTGTAGAGGTGCAAGTGGGCGGTAACGGACAGATTGGCGCTCTAGCATCGCCACTAGAGTTGCGGCCCGCACCACCGGCTTACCTCGAAGGCGGTGCAAGTGTCAACGTAATCGCTGGCCGGCTCTATACTGACGACACCGCTCACGAGTTGGTCGTCACGGTGGGCTTTGCCCAATCGCTGTCGCACCCGCCTGTGCTCGCCAAGAATCAGCCCGGACAACCCGGTCCCGGACAAGCAGCACCCGGGCAAGGAGCGCCCGGCCAGGGTGGCCCCGACCAAACTACCCAGGATCAACCAACGCCAACCGAGGCCGCCACGCCAACCGTCGGGCCAGCACCAACGGCCGTACCCCCGGTACCACCGGCTTCACTGGTGGGCAAGACGGTCGTGTTTACGCCGCAGAACCTGGACGGCTCGAACGGCACGCCCGTCAACTTCACGATCGTGGGTGTAATCGATGGGCGGTCGCCCTTTGCCTATGTTCCCTACACTGTTGGTGTTGCGATGGCTCCGCCCGATCCCAATGCGCCACAAGGTAACTACGACGCGGCAGTGGTGGAAGCCATCAGTGTCGACAAGGTTGCCGGGGTGCGCAAGGCTGTAGAGGCGCTGCAACTGCACGTCGATACGCCCGAGTCGGTGTCCAGCAGCCTGGCTGGTGCCCTGAATACCGCACGCTTTATCGCAGCGCTCGTGGCCGGCATCGCGTTGGCACTGGCCGTGATCAACATCACCAATACGCTGCTTTCGGCTGTGGCCGAACGCATCCGTGAGATCGGCATTATGAAGGCGATTGGCGCGCGCAACTGGCATATTGGGGCCTTATTCCTGCTCGAGTCGCTCTTGCTTGGCCTCACCGGCGGCTTGGTGGGTGGCACCTTAGCTTGGCTGATGACACTGACGCTGTCCAACCTGGTGCCCATCCAATTACCCGATTCGCCGCCCATTACCCTCAGCTTGCCGTACGCTACGGTGCTGGTAGCTACGCTCGCTGTGACGGTGGTGAGTGGCATCGCCGGGTTGTTACCGGCCATGCGCGCCGCACGCACCGACCCTGTCGCTGCCATCACGTTCAACCACTAGTCGCACACAGCCAGGTATTCGCGCGGAGTGCCATGACCATACGCATCGTATTCATGGGAACGCGCGACATCGCCGTGCCCGTCCTCAGCCAGTTGCTCGCGGAGCAAGCGCGCGGCTGGCAGGTCACCGGCATCGTTACACAGCCCGACCGGCGAGCCGGTAGGTCTGGACGTGAGCAAGCGCCGCCAGTGAAGGCGGTCGCCGTCGCACACGCGGTACCGCTGCTGCAGCCGGAAACGCTGCGCGACCCGGCAGCGTTCGCGTTCCTGGAGCGGGCCGCGCCCGATGTGGGTGTCGTGGCGAGCTACGGGCTCCTTCTGGGTAAGCGTGTATTGGCGCTGCCGCGACACGGCTGGTTGAACGTACACCCATCGCTGTTGCCCAAACATCGCGGGCCGTCACCGGTGGTGTCAACGATCTTGGCCGGCGACACGCTGAGCGGCGTCAGCATCATCCGGCTCGTGGCCAAGATGGACGCCGGCCCGATCATTGATCAGGTAGCGGTGCCTATTGAGCCATCGGAGACGGCTGGGGGGCTTACGGAACGCCTGGGAGTCCTCGGCGCCCAACGGCTGAGTACCGTGTTGTTGCCGTGGTGCGCTGGCAGCCTTGCCGCCCAGCCGCAGGACGAGACCCAGGCCACCACTTCGCACATGCTCACGCGCGCCGAAGGCTTGATCGACTGGTCACTCAGCGCCAGCGAGCTGGCGCTGAGCGTACGTGCATTCTCACCCTGGCCAGGTGCCTACAGCTTCTGGGCGGGTAAGCGAATGTTGGTCTGGCGGGCGGTTCCCGTGCCAGCGTTGCACGGCGACATACCCGGCCGGATCAGCCTGAACGCCGCCGGTCATGTGACCGTGGCAACTGGCGATGGCAGTTTGCAGCTTCTGGAGCTCCAACTGGAAGGAAAGCGCCGGCTGCCCGCCAGCGATTTCGTGCGGGGACAGCCGGAATTCGTAGGGAGCATCCTGCCGTCGTAACCGCTAGAAGAACCCCGCGCCCGGGTGCCCTTGGGCGTACATCCGGCGGTCTCCTCTGGTCGCCAGCGCCTGCCGCTGAAGCAGCAGGCTCCGTTCGTTCGCCCCCTGTAACGCCCCCAGTGCCCACCAATCGTCCGGCCGCTCGGTTCCCAGCGAGGGGTCCCAGACTCAGCGTAATTGAACGGCAAGCTGCCGTATTTGCTGTTCGGTCCCCTCAACATAGGTCACCGTGGAAATACGTGGAAACTCCCGCAGGATGGCGCCCAACGGCACCGGCCGGCTGAGGTTGACTGGTAAGTACAGCGATCCACCGCGGCGCGTGAGCTGGCCGACGCTGATGCCGGGCTGCTGCCGCAGAACGGCGCTCAACACCTCGGTCGTCATGCGGTCGGTGGTTTCTGGCAGCACCAGGTCAATCGGTCCCTCTGGCAGCGGACCTGCCGGGTCCGCTGCAGCGCGTGGCTGGGGGTGCTTGCCTGCTTGCCCCGAACGGATACCGGTTAGCAGCGGCGATATGGCGAATAACCGCGTGAATGCTGGTGCTTGGGTCGGCGCTCCCACCTGCGGCGCAACTTCTTGCGCCGCGGCGGCATCGGTCGGAACGGCCATCACCGGCACGGTCGTGGTGGTGGTTTCCTCAGCTGGCGTATCCCCCTTGATGCCCTCCTGGTCGGCGCCATCGAGCATTACAGTTGCTGCAGGCTGGCCTTCCTGCACGGCTTCGAGCGTTACCGGCGCGTCCGCGCGGGCGCTACTGGCTGGCTCCGCCTCCGTGACCGCAGCCTGCTCACCGTCCACGTTCATTGCGGGTTCTTCAACCGCTACAGCCTCGGCGGTTGGAGCGCCTTGTTCGCCGGCTGCCGCCTGCTGTTCTGTGGTGCTCATGTCGCTATCGGGCTCGGTTACGACCTCGGCGGAAGGCTCCGCATGTACTTGCGTCTCAACCGAAGCCGCATCAGTTATGCCATCTGTCGGAGCCGTCAGTGCCTGGTGTCCGTCTGGGTGCCCTGCTGTGGCAGCCTCAATGTCCTCAGTTTGCGGCTCGGCCGCATTTGCTTCCGCTGCGTGGGCCTCAGTCGCGGCCTCGCTCGTTGCAGCATCGTGCATTGAGGGCGAAGTCTGGTCGGTGGTGGCAGCGTGCGCGGGCTCGTCCGGCGCGGGAATGTCGGTAGGGTTGGTGTTGGGATCGTTAACATCGGGTCCACCCGGAGGGTGAGACGGCTCGGATGGGCCAGCGGCAGCGCCTTCCGCGGCCGCTACTGGGCTGGCGTGATGTGACTGTGGCTGATTGAGGTTGGGCAGCGTGCCAATTGCCTCAAACAGCCGTAGCCGCATTTGCTCGAGTCCGGCGCGCAACGTTTCGTTGGCTTGGCTCAGCCGGCTGTTCTCTTCGCGGATGCCCGCGCCATCGGCGTGCGCCTGAGCCACAATCGTGGCGGCGTGTGCCCTGGCCTCCTCGATCGCCTTCTGCGCCTCGGCGTCGGATTGTTGCTTGACTTGCACGTAATAGTCGGCTGATCGTTGGGAAGAATCGATATGCAATTGTGTGGCGTGCAGGTTGGCCTGGTCCAGCACGCGCTGCGGAGCGTCCCAGGAGGTTTGCTCGGCAGCGCGCTGAGCTGCGGCGGCATTTGCTTCGGCCGTTATCTGGTCCGCGTGGGCACGCGCAGCCTGAACGATGCTCTCGGCTTGACGATTCGCCTGCTCCCGGATTTGGGCAGCCGACTGCTGGGCGACATCGACGATTTGCTGAGCCTGCTGCACCGAACTCGCGTGAGCATCCGACCGTATGCGCGCCGCCTCATCAGCCGCGCGGGTCACCAGGTGATGCGACTGCT
Organism: Chloroflexota bacterium; assembly: GCA_025449435.1. Next base: position 7,042 of record JANWJO010000014.1, read on the forward strand.
CTGCTGGATTGCCGTCTGGACCAGATTGCGTCATCGAACCCCTCCACCATACGCCTATCCACAGCGTGCTGGCTCACGTTCCGCACGAACGCTCGGGGTGCGCTGACGGGGCTAGCGCTTCCGCTGGAACCGCTCGCGCCGCATCCGCTTCTTGAGCTTGTGCTTCGTGATGGCCTTCCGCCGCTTTTTGACTACCGAACTCATTCTATAAACTCGCCCTTCAACACCACGATCAAGTGTGGACTGATTTCTCAGCCCGATCTCTAAAGGTACTACCGGCGCCCGGAAGGTCGCCCGGTAGTGTCGCGCACACGGCAGCGTACACACCGAGTCTTTACGCGAACAGCGTTCTATCGTAGCACGCCCTGCCCGGCCGCGCAGGGTGGAGACTGCGATACACCCTTTCCCAGGTGCTAGACTGCGCTCGGCCCATTTTGGCGCACGCTGCCAATGGCAGGCGGAATGGAGGCGGTGCTGGATGGACCTCGTGGCGGCGCCTCGTGCTCTGGACCTTGACCGCTACGCCGAAGCCGTGAGCTGGCTGCACAGCACCATCAAGGGCCCAGCCGATGGACCCGGACCAGACCAGGAATTCCCGGAGGAGGAACGCCGGCGCCGCAAGTTCGCGCGCATCAAAGGATTCCTGCGGCTGCTCGGTGACCCGCACCGAACTTTTGACGCCGTACATGTGGCAGGCACGTCGGGCAAAGGGTCCACTGCTTCGACCATCGCCAATGTTTCCACGGCGCTCGGCTTACGCACGGGCTTGCACATCAATCCGTACTTGCAAGCACCGATAGAGAAGTTGCTCATTAACGGGCGCCCCATGGTGTTAGGCCGGTTTGCCCGCACCGTATTCGAACTCCAGCCGAAGTTCCTCTCCTTCAACGCTCGCAGCGCCGACGGTCCGATCCGCTACGGCGAGTTGTGGGTGTCGTTGACGTTAGCCGCCTTCGCCGCCGAGGCCGTCGATGTCGGTGTTATCGAAGCCGGCGTGGGCGGACGCTGGGATGCGTCCAACGTGATCACGCCGCGCGTGTCGGTGATCTGCCCCATCGGGCTCGATCACGTGCGGTCGCTTGGGCCAACCTTGCTGGATATCGCCCAACACAAGGCCGGCATCATCAAGCCTGGTGTTCCGGTCGTCACCGCCCAGCAAACCGATGCGGTGTTTGCGATGCTCGCTGGCGAAGCTCAAGCTAAGCAGGCGCCGATCTATCGTGAAGGCCATGACTTTACAGCGTTTGACGTGCGTACTGGCGCCACCGGGACGCTGTTTAGCTACGAAGATCGGCTCGGCCGGATCCCGCACCTGCACCTGCCACTGGTCGGGCAGTATCAAGCGTCGAACGCCGCGCTGGCCCTCGCAGCCACGCGCTACGGCCAGCTCACCGATCGCAGCGATGCCAGCCCGTATCAAGCCGGTATTGCAGCAGCCACGTTTGCTGGGCGGTTGGAGCAGATGCAGTCTGGCCCGGAGGTGTGGCTGGACGGGGCGCACAACGAGCCCAAGGCGCAAGCGCTGGCCGCGGCGCTGGCGCAACTCAGGCAAGGGCGCCCGCTCACACTGGTGTTGGGCGCCCTAGCGTCGCACGATTGGTCAGGCATCGTGCGGGCGCTGGTACCGCTCGCCACACGCGTGGTGTGCACCGCTCCAGTGGTGTTTGGCAAAACGGCGGTGCCGCCGGAGGAGTTGGCTGTGGTGTGCCGGGAGATCTGTCCCGATGTGACAGTCGCTGCGTCAATCGAAGCAGCGACAGCCGGGGCAATCCTTGCGGCAGGTGCAAACGGGTTTGTGTGCGTTACGGGTTCCCTGTACCTGGTGGGATTAGCGCGCGAGCGCTGGCATCCGACCAGCGAAGTGCTCAATACAGCCTGGA
>JANWJO010000015.1 GCA_025449435.1 Chloroflexota bacterium
AGCCGGGAGTCCGTCACGGTAATTTCATCAATGCCGTTGACCGTAAAATCAATGGTCGATCCAACCACGGTCATCGTGAGGGCATTAACGCCGCTGTCGTGCACATCGGCTGGCTTTGTCGTCGACGCTAGGGTTGTGAACGCGTTGTGGATCACGACGGCACAGTCTATGGTTCCCCCTGGCATGATAAAACAGCCGTAAAAGCTATCGGTACTATCGCCATTCCTGACATAACGACCCACCACACCAGTTGATCCTTGGGGACCGAGGCGTGACACCGTAGTTGAGATGGTTTCGACCGGCCCCAACGGCATTGAGGTGGGAACCGTTACCAAGTGATGGCTCGACACGGACTCCGTAACTGTATATGTTCCGTTAGAAATGGCATAGGCAACTCCACTTTCACTGCCAGATGGCCAGTCACCCGCCTGCTTAAAGTCATACGCTGCGATCGTTGGTTTCGCCCAATTCACGTTGACTCCATCACTGGCGATGGTTGTAATACCAAACACGGCCTTCACCGGTTTATCAAACGTACCTACAACCAAGCCAGCCTGACCGCCAGTCAACTGGGTGTCTATGCCTCGCCAGACGCCAATCCCGTTTACCTTGAAGTCTATCGTTGAACCAACCGCTGTGAGCTGCAATTCATTCACACCGTGCGGCTTAATGGCCGGTGACTTCGTTAGCGGTTGAAGGAATACCCATTTGCCAGAGTCGCGGCGTAAGCATTGATAATTGCCGTTGTCATCGATGTCACATGCATAGAACGTTTGTTGTCCATCCGCACCCATTGAATAGCGTATGAGGACACCTACATTGCCAGACTGGCCCGCTATGGATGCCGTCGTATCTATGTACTGTTGGGCGCCAGCGGGCGAGGATTTTGGCATCAACTCTGATAGCCAGTTGGTACGTGTCACCGTTACCATGTACGTACCATTGGAAACTTGCTCTTTTGCATCGGTATACGTCCCTGCAGGCCAATCACCGTCGTCCACCTTGAACGGATAGGTCTTGTTTACCGCGTATTGGGCAGAAGGAAGTGGTGTCGTCACTGGCGATGGTGTTGCCGTCGCTGGAGCCGGTGTTGGCGAAGGCGTTGCCGGCGGGTTCAGTTGATGGAGCACGTCAGCCGAGCGCGCATCGCCTGCCACACCGCCAACGGTCAGTGTGCCTTCGAGTGCGTCTTTACTTGCTGACGTGACATGTATCACGTCAATCTTGAGTTGGTAGCCGTCGTTGTGGGACCGCAATATGGCACACACGTCGCCAAGGGTGTTGACGGTGGTGCCGCCGAGTTGAGTCACCAGCATGGCGGGTACCACGCCGATCTTGCTGGCCGGGCCGTCGACCTCGACGCCCTGGACAACCAGTCCCACGCCGTTCGTCTGGCCAAAGTACGGTCCCCATTGGTCGTAGATCAGGTTCATGCCAACCCACAGGTTGTTGTGACCGCCTTCTAGCCCACTCATGAGTTGCTTGGCTTGGTCGATGCCGATGGCAAAGTCGCCTTTTTCACCAGGTGTGAATGAGGTGATTGCCACGCCCACCACGCTGCCATCCGTGGTCACCACTGGACCGCCTGAGGTACCAGTGTCCATCGGGATGTCGATTTGCACGAGGTTTTCGTAGTTGGCAGTTTGGGTCCTGGCGTTGGACACAATGCCGGTCGTCACCGCCGCTTGTTTGCCGAACGTATCGCTGGCACTAAAGCCGAACACGCCAATTGGTTCGCCTGTACTCAGACCAGCCGAGGACCCCAGAGTTGCCGGCTGCAGCCCGTCCATCGAGTCAGCCTTGATGACCGCGAGGTTGTCGCACAAACTCGAACCGAGTATTCGGGCCGAGCGGCCGTTGGATGAGCCTGACGGCGCTACCGTCACTGCCGACGCCCCTTGAACGACGTCAGCAGTGGTGAGGATGTCTCCGCTACCGTCGAGAACGATGCCCGTGCCGGTCAGCGTGTTGGAGACCCCTACGTTGCCGGCCGGAAACACCGAATGCACGAGCACAACCGAAGAACTTAGCCGCGCAGCCACTTGTTGCCACGACAAGGACGTTGCAGCGCTTGTGGCTGAGTTGACGACCGAACCTGTGCTTGCTGTACTCTTGGCGATCCCAGTGGTCGTTGCCTGAGTAGTCACGGCTGAGCTCGTCGTAGCCGTGTGGATTGCTTCAGACGTAGATGTAAGCGTCTGATCGCTCGAGCTGTTGACGCTCATCGTTCCGGTCACGGTTATGGTGTTCGCGAAGCTGCCACATCCGCTGAGCAGGAGGACGAGCAGCCAGCTCGCAGCGGTGAGGCATCGTGAGCCTGGCCGGAGTCCTGGCATGCGATCCCTCACCACCTGCTCACTCGACGGTTCCTATTGTGCACCATTTAGTTGGATACGTGCACCTGTGTCTTGCCAAACACCACGCTAAACGGCGGGCTCTTATACACCTCGACGTACAGCCCTGGCTCGCCACTGGTGAGTTGCTTGTCCGACAGGTGGGCAACATCGGTGCCGTTGATGTTGAAGCCGATGTTGCTCTCCGTGACGGTCAATGTTAGGACATTCGCGGCGCTGACCGTTATCGCCGGGGACTGCGTCCAGTTTTGCAGGCTAGTGTACGCATTGTTCACCACAACCCAGCAGCCAAAATAGCCATCGGCGGTGATGGCACACATATAAAAGCTGGCCTGACCTTGACCCGTTTGCGTGTACCGTGCGGCCACACCAGCCACACCGTTTGTATTACTCACCGTAACGGTCGTGGAGATGGTCTCTTTTGTCCCCGAAGGCATGGACTTGGGGAATAGCACGTCATGAATGTTGGGAGAGGTCAGCGACGCGGCGTAGATGCCGTTGGCAATCGCAAACGTGCTATCGGTGAACTTTCCGGTGGTCCAATCGCCGTCATCTTTACTAAAATCGTAGGTCACAGTACCGGCCGGCGTCTGGCTGCTATTGACGCTACCGGTCTTAGCGGTGGTGGCCCCAAAGGTGGCCGTTATGGGCGGTTTGTCAAACGCTTCTACGTACAGGCCTGGCTGGCCGGAGGTTATTTGCGAATCCGTAAACTGCCCAACATCCGTGCCATTCATCTTGAAGTCGATGGTCGATCCGATCGCGGTCAGCGCGACCTCATTGACCGCGTTCGGCTTGAAAGCCGAGGACGTTACCCACTTCTGCAAGGGCGTGAACTGCCCATCGAGTACGATCCAGCAACTGTAATACCCATCGCTCTCTACTATGCACAGATAGAACGAGTTCTGGTTGTCGCTGCCCGTCGAGAAGCGAGTCATGACCCCAGCCGCTCCAGTCGGTCCAGACAGCGTCAGGTTGGTGTCAATGCTTTCCTGCGGGCCTGAGGGCATAGACTTGGGAACGAGTGGCGTGTAAAAGTTTGCCTTTTGCTCGGTCACCGCATAGGCATTGGCAGCAAGTTGGGCAGTCGCGCTAGCAAGTTGTCCGGTGGGCCAGTCGCCGTCATCCTTGGCAAACGCATAAGCCGACGTCGTTGTAAACGGGCTCGCGCTGGCGCTCGTGGTAGCCACTTGTGCCACCACCTTGCCAAAGGTGAGGGTTACACTCGGCGCCGTGTCAAGCTCGATGTACAACCCTGGCTGGCCCGAGGCGATCTTCGTGTCGGACAACTGTACAAGGTCGGTACCATTGACCTTGAAGTCGAGTTGTGACCCCTGAACGGACAGGGTGAGTTCGTTCGGCCCGTTGGCCTTGATTGCAGATGACTGGGTCCATTGTTGCAGGTTGGTGAACTTTCCGTTGACCGATACCCAACACGAGTACTGGCTGTTTGCTGTGACGCCGCACATATAGAAGTTGCGCGAGCCGTCGTTGGCCGCGCCATAGCGCACGACCACGCCACCGAATCCGTTGGTGTTATTGACAACTAAGGTCGTGTCGATGGATTGATCGGTGCCAGAAGGCATCGACTTAGGGAGCATCACCGCGCTGGAATTCACGGCTGTTTCCGTGGCAATAAGCGTGTTGGCGTTGATCTTCGTCGAGTAATCGCTGGTGGTGCCGGTTGCCCAATCGCCGTCGTCCTTGCTGAAGTCGTACGTCACCGTAGTCTGTGCTGCCGTCTGGCCACCACTCGACGCGTTACCCACCTGCACCGTTACCTTGCCAAACGCAGCGGTAAATGGCACCGTGTCGAAGCTCTCCACAAACAAACTCGGGCTGCCCGTGGTGAGCTTGGCGTCGGACAGTTGTGCCACGTCGGTACCGTTGATCTTGAGGTCCAGTGACGAGCCCTGGATTGACATCGTCAGCTCGTTCGCGCCAGACGGCTTGATAGCAGGCGAGGCCGTCCATTTTTGTAGGGCCGTGAATTGGCCGTCGCTGTCCAGCCAGCACGAATAGGACCCCGTGCCAACAATGGCGCACATATACATGCTGTTGTTTCCGTCAACACCGACGGTGTCGCGCAAGTCGACGCCGGCGATGCCGTTGGTATTGCTCAACGTGACGGTGGTATCGATGGATTGATCGCCACCGGAAGGCATGGATTGCGGCTGCGGAATGGCCACGTTATTGGCTTGGGTGAGTGTATAGGCGTAGATATTATTGGCGATCGTGGCGCTGTAACCGGAGCCCTGGCCAGTCTTCCAGTCGCCATCATCCTTGCTGAAGTCATAGGTGACCGACTTCATGGCGGAGGTGGGGCTCGGGTTGGGTGTCGGACTCGGCGTCGGTGTCGGTGCGCTGGAAGTGCCAGCAACCATCGTCACCTGGCTAAAGGTGGCGCCGGCGGGCGGAGTTGTGCCCGACTCGATAACCAATGCAGGCGTGCCGGAAGCGATACTCGAATCGGTGAACGACGCAACATCCGTGCCGTTGATTTGTAGGTCAATCTTGGTACCTATGGCGCTGAGCTTAAGCTCGTTGGCAGCGTTCTTCTTTATCGCAGGCGACGTCGTAGCGTTCTGCAGTGAAATGTCCTTGCCGTCTACTTCAGCCCAGCAGAAATACTGTCCGGCTGGCGTGATGTCGCACGCATAGTAGGTCCATTGGTTGTCGCTGCCATTAGAGAAACGAACGGCGACGCCAGCATCGCCCTCAGACCCTTGCAGGGTGAACATTGTGTCAATGCTCTGATCAGCCCCACTTGGCGCTGAATTCGGGTACAGGATGCTGGAGATACTCGCCGACTTGATGGAGACCGCATAGGTGTTGTTCGCGATGGCTGCCGTTACATTAGCGTTGGTTCCCGTTGGCCAATCGCCGTCATCCTGAGCGAAGGCATACACCATGGGGCCAGTCGCGCTAGCGGCCGATGCAGTACCAATCCGGTCGCCGCTGGCCCTGGCGCCGGCGCGTGCCTTGGTCGGAAGGGCCGCAGCACGTTGCGTCGCCCGTGGCGACATGCCACTCGCACCGACCTGCGCATGTGGCGGGCCGATTACTATATCGCCGGCCAGTTGTTGAGGATCGGCTGCACTGATTGCCAGAAAATTAACGCGGAGGCTGTCGCCATCGGTGTGCGACCGTAAGATCTTGCAAACATCGCCAAGTGTGTTGACTGGTGTTCCAGCGAGTCCATACAGCAGGAAAGCCGGTTGAACGCCAACCTTGTCCGCAGGGCCGCCAGCATCGACGCCCGCGACGACCAGCCCCTGGCCATCCTGCGTACCGAAGTATTTGCCGTAGGCATTGTAGACCAAGTTCATGCCAAGCCACATGACGTTCTTGCCGGCCAGCAGTTGCTGGATGACCGGTTTGGCCGCGTCGATGTTGATAGCAAAGTTCGTGTTACTGGCTACTTGTTGGAACGTGAGCGTGGCGATGCCTACGACGTTGCCGTCGGTGGTGACCACCGGACCGCCGGAGTTGCCGTGGTTGATCGCCGCGTCCGTTTGAAACAGCGACTCATAGTTGTCGTATTGGACATTGGTGCGCGACACGATGCCGCGCGTGATGGCGGGGGACGTACCAAACGTTACGCCCAGCGCGTAGCCGACCACGCCAACATCCTGGCCCGCCTCGAGGGACGAAGACGTGCCGAAGGTAACCGGCACGAGGCCCGTGGGAGTCTCGGCGCGGATCACGGCGAGATCGTCGCACGTGCTAGAGCCCAACACGCGCGCCGGACGGTCGCTGGTTGCGCCAGCTAAGGCAATCGAGATGGACGACGCGCCCTGCACCACATGAGCGTTGGTCAGGATATCGCCTTGCGTGTCAATGACGATGCCCGTACCCTCTGCAAGCCCGCTCGGTGACACTGCTGAAGCCGGCAATACCGATTTGACCAGCACAGTCGATGGCGTGAGCTTGGCCGATATCTGCGCCCACGACAGCGTTGCTGGAGTCGTCGTGGCAACCGACGTTGTGGCAGCTGTTGTGGCTGTCGTGGCGGATTGAGCCGGTATTGTTTGGCTCGTTGTGGTCTGAGCCGCCGACGCAGTTTGGACGGTTGTTGCCACGGTTGTGGTCGCGGTCGCCGCCGGTGGCGTGAGTGCTGCGCTTGCAGCGGCGGTGGCAGCCTGCGCGCCAGGGGATCCGGAAGACGTTCCCGTGACATTCGTGCCTGAGGAAGCTTGCGTTTGCGACGGGGTAGCCGTCGCACTGGCCGTTCCGGCGGCGTTACATCCTGATAGTGCGAGCAACGCGACCACCAAGATCTGGACAAGGACGGGCCTCGATCGATCCACTGGATGTGCGCTCATGCGGTCCCCTAACGCAATGCGGCTGCCTTCCCTAAAATGGACGATGCTTGCTTGATGCGACGGAAGGATTATCGCACAAGCGCGCGCCAACCCCAAGATGTGAACGTCCGCCTACGGGTAATTGTTCCAATCACAGGAACTTGATTGAAAAGCGACGTTGCGGGCATACGAAGGCGTGTTGACGGTGCTACGCTGATGTGCGAATGGACTGTCCGCGTAGCGCGCCGGATGGGCCGGCTGTGAGAGGAACAACCATGTCAGGTAGTGCTGAGAATTCCGTGAACGCGGTGCTTGCCACCGCCGCCAGCGAGCCAATCCAGAGCGACGCCGTAACGATCCGCCTGAATCCAATTGATGACGTGGTGATCGCCAAGGAAACGCTCGCTCCCGGGACAAGACTCGTGATGGGAAGCGAGACGGTGCGTGTCGCCAGGCCCGTACCAGCTGGACATAAGATTGCTATCCGGCATATTGCTACCGGGCAGCCAATCCGGCGATATGGGCAGATCATTGGCTTCGCTACACGGGCTATTGCGCCGGGCGACCATGTGCACACCCAGAACTGCGCCGTCCATGACTTCGCACGTACCTATGAGTCCGGCATTGACGTGAAACCGGTGGCCTTCGTACCGGAATCGCAGCGCCGGACGTTCAACGGTTTCGTCCGACCGGACGGACGTGTTGGCACCCGGAACTTTATTGCCGTCATACCCTCGGTGAACTGCAGCTCCGGTGTCGTTCGTCATGTCATGGAGCACTTCTCCTCACCGCAAGCTCGCGAACTGATGAAATCGTTCCCCAACGTGGATGGGGTCATCGGACTCACGCACAAAAGTGGCTGTGGCTCCCGCTATGGGAGCAAGGAAGTGCTGCTGCTACAGCGCACGCTGGCGGGGTTTGCTCGCCATTCTTGTGTCGCGGCCGCCGTCATCATCGGGTTGGGTTGTGAAATCAACCAGGTGACAGACCTGGTGCACAATACCGGGTTGTCATCTAATGGCTTCGTTCATGAGCCATTGCCGCTCCTGGTGATTCAGGACACCGGCGGCTCCCGCCAGACTATCGAGGCTGGAATTCAGGCGGTGACCGCGCTGTTGCCCGCTGCCAACCAGTTCACACGCACGCCTGTTGCCGCTAGCGAGTTGGTGCTTGCACTGCAGTGTGGCGGCAGCGACGGGTGGTCGGGCGTCACCGCCAATCCGGCGCTCGGCTACGCTGCCGATCTCATCGTGGAGCAAGGCGGCACAGTCGCCCTTGGTGAGACCACCGAGGTGTACGGGGCTGAGCACATGCTCATCCGGCGTGCCAGCTCGCAAGCCGTTAGCGACAAGCTGCTCGAACGCATCCGCTGGTGGGAAGACTACACCGCTCGCAACAACTTCGAAATCGATAACAACCCGTCCCCTGGTAACAAAGCAGGTGGGTTGACGACCATTTTCGAAAAGAGCTTGGGAGCTATTGCTAAGAGCGGAACAACGCCACTCAATGGTGTGTACGAGTACGCCGAGCCGATCACCGCTCGCGGCTTCGTGCATATCGATACGCCGGGATACGACCCGGTGTCAGTAACCGGCCAGGTGGCGAGCGGGTGTAATATCGTGGCGTTCACCACTGGTCGCGGCTCGGTATTTGGTTTCAAGCCCGCGCCTTCCATAAAAGTGGCCACCAACGCCACACTTTACAACCACATGAGCGAAGACATGGATATCAACGCCGGCCGTATTCTCGCAGGCGAGTCAGTCGAGGACGTGGGCCGGCAAATCTTTGAGGAACTCCTCGCCGTTGCGTCCGGCAAGCTGAGCAAGAGCGAGCGCAACGGCATGGGCGACGAAGAGTTCAACCCCTGGATTCTTGGCGCTGTGCTGTAGGCCACCGGTATACTGCAGGCCGGCAGGAGGACGGGGGACGGCGCAGTGATCGCTGTGGTTGACTATGACGCCGGCAATCTGCGCAGCATCACGCACGGGTTACGCCTGGCCGGTGCCGAGGTGTGCATTACGTCTGATCCTGACACCGTGCGCAAAGCCAGCGCTGTCGTCGTGCCGGGAGTAGGCGCAGCCAGCGACACGATGGCCAACCTGCGTAAGTATGGCCTCACTGGTGTCATCGTCGACACCATTCAAGGTGGGAAGCCCTTTCTTGGTGTGTGTATGGGACTCCAAGCGCTCCTCACCTACAGTGAAGAGGGCGGGCACCATGAGTGTCTGGACGTCTTTCCTGGCGTCGTCACTCGCCTCCCTGCGAGCGCCAAGGTCCCCCATATGGGATGGAATCAGGTGCACAAGGTCGATGACCACCCGCTCCTCCAAGGGATTCCGGATGGCGCCAACTTTTACTTCGTACACTCCTACTATGCCGATCCGATCGCGCGTGATTGCGTGATTGGCACGACCGACTATGGCATTACGTTCTCGTCGGTGTTTGCCCGTGACAACCTTATGGCCACGCAGTTTCATCCGGAGAAGAGCGGCCGGTGGGGCCTGACCTTGTTGCGCAATTTCGTGCACGTCGCGCAGGAAGCGGCCTAGCGTGACGTTCCTGGTGATACCAGCCGTCGATATCCAGGGTGGTCGTTGCGTGCGCCTGGTCCAGGGTGACTATGATCGCTCGACCGTGTTCGATGACGACCCGGTGCATGCCGCGACCCGCTGGCAAGACGAGGGGGCCGAGTTCCTGCACGTCGTTGACCTTGATGGCGCCGCCAGTGGCCAGCCGGCCAACGCTGCAGTAGTAGCGTCTATCGTCCGTTCGCTCCGCATAAAAGTTGAAGTGACCGGTGGCATCCGAACGCTCACTGCCATCGAGAGCCTCCTGGACCTTGGCGCGCATCGCGTGATCTTGGGCACAGTAGCCGTGGAACAGCCGGACTTGGTGAGTGAAGCGTGTGCTCGCTGGGGTGAGCGCATCGTGCTCGGCCTCGACGTGCGCGGCGGCCGCGTGGCCACACGTGGCTGGAAGCACACCTCCACCACCGACGCACTAACGCTCGGCCGCGACATGGTCCAGCGCGGTATTAGGCGTATCATCTCCACCGATATTGAGCGCGACGGCACGCTTAGCGCTCCCAACGTGGCGGGTCTTATTGCGCTCATGGAAGTGGTACGCGTTCCCGTCATAGCATCTGGCGGCGTCTCCAGTAGCGAGCACATCCGTACGCTTGCGCGTGCTGGCGCCGAAGGCGCCGTCATCGGCAGGGCGCTGTACGACGGCACACTGTCGCTCGGAGAGACCTTGCAAGTAGCACAGGAGACAGTCGCATGCTGACTTCTCGGGTGATCGCATGCTTAGACGTCGCCAGAGGTAAGGTGATTCGCGGCGTGCATTTCTCAGCCGATCGCGAAGTGGGCGATCCCGTCACACTGGCCGCCGAGTACAACCGGCAAGGCGCTGATGAACTGGTGTTCTACGACATCACAGCATCGGCTGAGCATCGAGGGCTCTTTGTGGACCTGCTGGAAAAGTGTGCCGAACAGTTGTTTATCCCGCTCACCGTGGGCGGCGGTGTGAAGTCGCCGGATGATGTGAAGCGCCTCCTGCGCGCTGGTGCGGACAAGGTGTCGCTCAACACCTACGCCGTGGCCGACCCAGAATTAGTCCGCGAAAGCGCGCGCCGGTTTGGCAGCCAGTGCATCGTGCTCTCCATGGACGTGCGCTGGACCGGGACGAACTACGAAGTGGTGACCCACGGCGGCCGTAACCCGACTGGCAAGGATGCCTTAGCTTGGGCGCAGCACGGTGTCGAGTTGGGAGCAGGCGAAATTGTCGTGAACAGTATTGATGCCGACGGCACGAAGGCCGGGTATGAGCTCACATTGACCAAACTGATTGCAACGGCGGTGCCGATTCCCGTCGTAGCCAGCGGTGGCGCCGGCAAGCTTGACGACTTTTATGACGTGCTCGTCACCGCCAAAGCAGATGCTGCCCTGGCGGCCGGCGTTTTTCATTACGGCGAGACCAACGTCGCCGCCGTGAAGCAGCACCTGCATCAGCGTGGCGTCGCTGTACGGCTAGATGGAAGTCGTGATGATTGATCCGATCTCTCCTCGCTGGCCGGAAAGCGGGCTGTTGCCAGTTGTTGTCCAACACGCCGTTACCGGTGAGGTGCTGCAACTGGCGTATGCGAACGAGGTCGCGTTAGCAAAGACCGGAGAGACTGGCCGAGCCCATTTTTATAGCCGTAGCCGGCAGGAACTGTGGGACAAGGGTGCAACGTCAGGCAACGTGCTGCATGTGCGCGCCATCCGCATGGACTGTGATGGCGATGCTTTGCTGTACGTCGTGGACCCGGTGGGGCCTGCATGCCATACCGGAGCCCGAAGCTGTTTTCACTTTGAACAGCACGGAAGTTCATTTGACCCCGCCGACCTGCCATCGAGCGATGCGGCGAACGCTGGCGTTATTCTCGAAGTATGGCGAGTCATCCTGGAGCGGCAACGGTCGATGCCCGAAGGCTCCTATGTACGCTACCTCCTCACCGAAGGCATCGATAAGATCGGCAAAAAGGTCGGGGAGGAGGCAGCCGAGGTGATCATCGCCGCCAAGAACGGTGTGGCCGAGCGCACGTCGAGTGAGGTGGCGGACCTGTGGTTTCACACCTTAGTGATGCTCGCTGCCACTGGTGTAACGCCCGACGAGGTGTTTGCGCAGCTCGAACACAGGCGCAAGTAGGAAGCCAATCACCGTTTAAAGTATCATTGGTGCGTGGTTCGGCAGCGTGTGCAGCCGGCACAGCGGTCACGAGGACGAGGCGGCAGCATAGTGCCTGAGCACGTTAATACCGATCAACGCGACAGCCGGTTCCTTTACCTGTTGCGGAAGGCAGGCACAGAGGAGTCCCCCTCCGTCGGGTTTGGCCCAGCGCGAGAACCGTCCTCGCCGGATCACCCCCTGGTGTTGATCGCTCTCCTCGACCGTGCTGAGGCTACGCTGTGTAAAGCAGCAGTGGATGCCGGAGCGCGTGCGCTTTTCGTGCCGTCGGTCGATGCGAAGCTGGCCAGCCAAACATCAGTTCCGTTAGTGGTGCTGCCGGCAGATGGTCAGCGAATAACCGGCGAAGTGGCTACCGTGTGGCGGCAAGCGGGAGCGGACGCCGTGGCCCTACGCCCTGCCGATGCTGCCATGGACTGTTTTGCGCCACAGCTCCCTTCCCCCGTCGTGGTGATCGACCACGGCACTGACGCCGCAGAGGTACGCATGCTGGCAGCATTGCCGGCATCTGCTTGGGTATTGCGCCTTCGGACGGATGGGGCTCCACTCACCGCCGCTCATCTTGCCTGGATCACCGCAGTTCATGGCGCAGTGCGCGGACCCTCGATCGTGCTGGCGGAAGCCATTGAGCCGGAAGCGCTCGGAGCCTTGACGGTCGCTGGCTGCACTGGCGTAGCGATTACATGTGGCCTTGAAAGCACGCCAGCCAGTATTAGTGCTCGGCTCGCTCCGCTGCGCTCGTCAATCGATCGCCTCGAGCCGCGCATCAGGCAACATGCGCACGAACGTACGGGCAGTACCCCCGTCGTCATCCCATTCCGAGGCACTCAAGAGTAACCATGACAGAACACATCGTCGCAATGCGCCGTGGCGGACCTCAAGTGATTGTGGCAGCCGGTGAACGAGAGTTTGCCGTCCTGGCCGCCGATAAGGTCCAACGTGAAATCCGTGGTCGAGCCGACTGTGTACTCGCCGTTCCAACCGGCAACACGCCCACGACCATGTACGCCGAGTTGTCTCAGCGATGTCGAGATGGTGAGTTGAGCTTTGCCGAAGTCCGCACCTTCAACCTCGACGAGTTCGTTGGCCTGCCCGGCGACCATCGTGCCAGTTTCGAAACCTACATGATGCAGAACTTCTTTACCCATATCGACATCGACATGGCGAACGTGCACATCCCGAACGGTCACGCGGCCAATTTGGAGCAGGCGTGTGCGGAGTTTGAACGCACCATCGCGGCTGCGGGCGGTTTTGACCTCGCCGTGATGGGCATCGGCGCCAACGGTCACATTGCCTTCAATGAGCCGGGGACGTCGTTTGACTCCCGCACGCACGTGGTGACGCTGTCAGAAGGTTCGCGAGAGGCGCATGCCTCGGCCTTTGGCGGTCTTCAGCGTGTTCCATTGGAAGGTGTGACCATGGGCATCGCAACGCTACTTGGCGCCCGGCGAATCGTGCTGCTGGCCAAGGGCGCTGACAAGGCGCATATCGTCGCCCACGCTTTGCAGGGGCCCGTGACGACTGATGTGCCCGCTTCGGCACTCCAAAAGCATCAGAACGTCACGTTCATTCTCGATCAGGCTGCTGCAAGCAAGCTTGTTGGGGGACAGTGACGTCGCTTGCGTTGTCTGGATGGTACGCTGAAGTACAGTCTATCGCCGCGAAACCGCTCTGACGAACTGTAGTATTGGGTTGCACTTCGCCGGCTAGAAACGTTTCAGGAGGGACAGCAAACATCTCACGGGATATTCGTGTCAACGAGAAGATTCGTGCGCGGGAAGTACGGGTCATCGGTGAAGACGGCCAGCAGCTTGGTGTGCACAGCCAGTTTGCAGCACTCAACATGGCGAGGGAACGCGGCCTCGACCTCGTCGAAGTAGCCCCCAACTCGATTCCGCCTGTGTGCAGGCTCATGGACTTCGGTCGCTACAAGTATGAGCAGCAGAAGAAGGAACAAGAGGCGCACCGCGCTCAGCGCACCAACGATCTCAAAGAAGTGCGCATGGCGCCAGTCATCGATGAACACGACATCGAAACAAAGACTAAGATGATCCGACGCTTCGTGGAGGATGGCGACAAGGTAAAGGTCACCATCCAGTTCCGCGGTGCGCAGATGCGCCACCAAGAAATTGGTCGCGATGTACTGGAACGCATCCTTACCATCTTGCGCGGCACCGCCGTGCTCGAGCGACCGATCATCATGGAAGGTCGCAATATGAGCATGTTTGTCGGTGCGCCACTTGGTGCGCGCGCAGCCGCGGCGCCGGGTGCACCGATTGCCACCCGTCCAGGTCCTGAGGGACGGGCTGGGCAGGTTCCATCGCTTGCTGACGCTGAGCAGGCCGAACCGGGCACCGAGGGTCTCGCGGTCGTCACCCCTTCGACGCCTTCGCCTGTTGAACATGCCGCCTCTGTGCCGTCGGGTACTCCGCTTGCGCCACCTGCGGTCGTACCCCCAGTTCGCCGCGGCGATGCTAGCCAGTCGCCAACGAACGGCGCCCCTGCCACGCGTCCGGTGCGCTCGAGGCCGCCGGTTCGCAGCTAAGCTGC
Source organism: Chloroflexota bacterium (assembly GCA_025449435.1). The sequence goes on from JANWJO010000015.1 coordinate 13,937, forward strand.
GGTGGCCATTGATCAACTGGTAATTTCCTAGCGTCGGCATTGTTCCGGCGGAAGTGGGCGGAGGGGCACGTGGTCATTGGAGCAACCACCGCGCTCAGTCGCACCCTGCACATCGCCGATACCCTTCTGCCGCTGGTTGTGCGCATCAGGCAGCGCCGGCCCGACCGGTCGCTAGCCGATCCAGCTGCTTGTGTCGCGTCTTCATTCATTGCTAGCGGGTTGAGCACGCGCATCCCCCGCGGGCCGGTCGCCATCGGCGTCGGGAGCCGGGGGATCGCCAACATCGCGGCGATCGTCGGGGCAACCGTTGCCGCCGTAGGCGCCGCCGGAGGCGAGCCCTTTATCGTCCCGGCGATGGGCAGTCATGGCGCTTCGACGGCGCAAGGCCAAGTCGAAGTCCTCGCCGGCTATGGCATCACGCCGGCCAGCATGGGGTGTCCGGTCCGTGCGACGATGGAGACCGTGGTCGTTGCGCACACAGCCAACGGTTTGCCGGTGTATATGGACGCGTTTGCCGCCAGCGCGCAAGGCATTATTGTCGTCTCTCGGGTGAAGCCGCATACAGCGTTTCGAGCGCCCATCGAGAGCGGTATGGCAAAGATGTTGGCAATTGGCCTTGGCAAGCTCGACGGCCCCACTGTCTTGCATGCCGCCGGCCTGGCTGATTCGATACCCTTGGTTGCGGGCGCCGCAATGGCTGCCAGACCGGTGCTTGGCGGCGTTGCGATCGTCGAGGATGCGCACGAGCGGACCTTGCACGTGGAAGCCGTCACCGCATCCGACCTCCTCGATGCCGACCGGCGCCTGCTCAAAGTGGCAGCAGAGCAACTGCTCCGCGTGCCGCTAGCCGAACTCGATGTGCTCATCGTGGACCGGATGGGCAAGGATATTTCTGGGTCGGGCATGGATTACAACGTCACTGGAATGTGGCGCCGGTTGGGTGGCGAGCGCGTCCCCAACTACCGAAGGATTGTGGTGTTGGGCTTGTCCACCGGCGCACATGGCAATGCGCTCGGCGTTGGCGCGGCAGATTTCACTACGCAACGCCTCGTTGACGCAATCGACTACGATGCCATGATCGCCAACGCGCTGACTGCTCAAACACCGGAGGCGGTACGCGTTCCAGTGACCCTACCCACCGACGAACTGGCGATCAAAGCAGCCGTGCGTGCCGCACCGATTCCAATTGGAGACGGTCGAGAGGTTCGTCTGGCGCATATCGACAGTACGCTCATCCTGGACGAACTGGAAGTTTCGGCCGCGCTGCTGCCGGAACTGCTGGCTGCTGATGATAGAATTGAACAGGTGTCAGATGCGTTCCCGCTACAGTTTACAGCGGATGGGCGCCTAGCCGGAGTCCGGGCCCAAGGGCACCACAACGGGCGGTCGTAGCGCGAAAGGCCGGTGACTATGTCCTGGCTCACTTCTGACCGTTATCAGTGCCTGGATTGTCACGCCATTACGCTCGCACCCACTCGCTGGTTTGGTGAGGCACGACAACCGCATTGCTCTGGTTGCGGCAGTTCTGCATTGCAGCGGCGAAACACGTTCTTGCGTTCTGTACGCGATCTGTTCATTCTCACCAATGCGTGTTGAGCATATGCCAGTCCGGTGGCCGTGAGCCGCACTGAGGACCTGCGCCGGTTGATGTGAAGCGCCGAACGCGCTCATCCAATGTGGTCGCGATAGGCTTGCGCCGTGAGTTCGGCGCACCGGGCCCAACTGAACGTCCGCTCCTGTCGCCGCCCGGCGTCACTGAGGCGCTGCCGCAGGGCGGCATCAACCCACGCGCGTTGGAGGGAACCAGCCCACGCATCGACGTTGAGTGGGTCCAAGAGTATGGCTGCATCACCAGCTGCTTCCGGCACCGACGATGTGTTGGCAGCGATCACCGGACAGCCAGAGGCGAATGCTTCGAGCACTGGCAGGCCGAAGCCCTCATACAGCGTTGGAAAGGCAAAGACGGTGGCCATCTGGTATAGCGCGGCAAGGTCAGTGTCTGGCGTGTGGCCAAGTAGCCGGACTCGATCACCCAAGGCAGCAAGTTGCTCCTGAACACCTAGCGAGCCCCAGCCTGGCCTACCCACTATCACGAGCACTGGAGGATCAGCCACCCGCCCGAGGCGCTGCAGCGCACCAAGCAATGTCGTCAAATTCTTGCGGGGCTCCAGCGTACTCACCGTCAGTGCAAAGCGCTCCGGAAGCTTCAAGCGTTGACGGACCTCGGACAATTGCCGCGGACTCAATGCCTGCCGAAACACTGCATCAGCCGCATACGGTGTCACCGAGATGTGCGCGGGATCGGCACCCAACAGGTCAATCACGTCGCGGCGTGTGGACTGTGAGGGCACGATCAGTGGCTTCGATACGCGAGCGCTGTGCTGCAGCGATGGACCCCAATAACGCCTTGCCACCAGCGTCATCGTTTGGGGATAGCGAAGTACGGTGACGTCTTGGATCGTCGCCACATAACCGGACCGCTGGAGGAAGGGACCAGGAAAGGCAGGGTAGTGCATAGCGTCAAGTCCCAGTTGGTGACGAGCGAGTGGAAACCAGAACTGCGTCATCAGGCGTTCCTGACGAAAAGGCGTGAAGACAAGGCGCGCAGATGCCGTGTGCATCCAGGGCGCGGGCACGCTGCCTCGCCGGATGAACAGAGTGAACTCACCGTCTTTTGGTTGCTCGATCAGCGCACGCGCTAAGCAATCCGCATACCGAAAGATGCCGGTCTTCTGGCGCCATAAACCGGTCAGATCGAGTCCGATGCGCAAGTGCCTGGGCGAACTCACTGGGCAGCAGATATGGCGGACAGGCTCCCGCGCTTCATCTGGTCATGATGCCGGGCGAGCTGCGCCAGCCACAAGGCTTGCAACTCAACGCGCCGCCGCCACTCGCGAGCGTCTTGAAAGTGATCCAGCCATGAAGCGTACCCTTCACGCGCAATGTCCTCTTCGTAACGGTCAGGTGTTTCCCATTCCAACCCTTCGCAGGAGTACACGTGAAATGAGCACCCTTGGCGCGCCGGCGCCAGGAACAATTCCACATAGGCGGTACCATCGCCTGGCGCGCCACTCGCCAGGAACGCTGCAACGGCTGACTGGGACAGGATAGCGGCACCCGAAAATGGGTCGAGACGCTCGATGCCCAGCAACTGGCTCAGCAAACGATTGGTAGGTCCTTCGGTGAGCGTTTGGCAGTCGGGATGGGTAGCAAAGGCGCGCTCTGAGCGCGACACGGAAACCACGTCCGCGGACCCGAACACTGCTGGTAGGTGACCCAGTTCACCTGGGTAGGCTAGCAACCAATGCAAAAGGCGGTCGGCATCGATCCAAAGCCAGTCACAGCCTGCTCGCGCAGCGCCCCAGGCGAGCTGTACCATAGGCGCTCCTGAAACACCTGGGGGCTCTTCTTCGAGGGTAAAGCCAAGCTCGGTGAACGCCTGGCGCGTGGCCGCCGGAGTGCGCGCAGACGCGATGGCCTTTAAACAGTGGAGATGAACGCGGAAGCCCCGCCACGCATTTACCGCTCGGTCGCTTGTCAGGACGCGAGCAACGATCGGTGCGAGTTCACCGGAAGGGTCGTGCAACGGGATGAACAGACCAACGCTGGTCATGCGGCTACGGTACGAGCGACGGTTGCTCTACGCGAGCGCTGACCGCTCCGCTTGCCATCCCTAACTTGACCGAGACTTGATTCTCGATCCATGCGTAGGTCCTGCGCATACCTTCCTCCAGCGAAATCTGGGGTTCCCAGCCTAGCACCTGTCGCAGACGCGAGTTATCCGAGTTACGTCCGCGCACACCTTGGGGACCGTCGATGTGCTTAAGCTCAATAGGCACGCCGGCGATACTGGCCGTCATGGTGGCAAGTTCGTTGATACTGATGAGGCGGTCCTGGCCAAGGTTGAGTGGCTCGTGGTATCCGGAGTTCATGAGGCGGTAAATACCCTCGACACAATCGTCGATGTAGCAGAACGAGCGCGTTTGCTCTCCATCGCCCCAGACCTCTACAACGTTCTGGCCGGTGAGCTTAGCCGTCGCTACCTTCCGGCACATGGCAGCCGGGGCCTTTTCGCGACCACCGTCCCATGTGCCCAGCGGACCAAAGATATTGTGGAAGCGCACGACGCGGATATCCAGGCCAAAATCCTCGTGGTAGTGCTGGCATAGCCGCTCAGTCAGCAGTTTCTCCCAGCCATACGCATCTTGTGGTTGGGCTGGGTAGGCATCTTCCTCGCGCAATGGCACCACGTGTTCATCAGTCTGCCGGTACTCCGGGTACACGCAAGCTGACGACGTGTAGAGGTAGCGCTTCACCCCGTTTTGGTGCGCCGCCTCGATCGTATGTATGTTGATCAGGGTGTTGTTGTGCAAGATCTTGCTGTGGTTGGCGGAAATGAACCCCATGCCGCCCATGTCCGCGGCCAGCGCGTACACGTCGTCCACACCCTCGGTCGCCGCCAGGCAGTTTTCCCACCGTCGCAGATCGAGCACCCGAAACTCGTCGGCGGCTGATGTCGCAAACTCCGGCATTTTCCAGTCGACGCCGCGCACCCAGTGACCCTGGTTCTTGAGGTAGCGGATGAGATGCCCACCGATGAAGCCGCCAGCCCCGGTAACCAGTACCCTCGACATAGTGTGATCGCCCACGTGAACCTCCGCATGCCAAGTTACCATTGCCAAGGCGGGAACGGCGCCCCCGAGCCCAGCATTCTAACTGCAGAGCCGTTCCAAGGCTTGCGAGTGCTCCGGACGCCCGAACGATTCAACGCCCCATTGGTAGTCCGGATGCCACACGGCACCTGAATGCCGTCGTAACCCACTAAGCTTACGGAGGGTATGACCTAGGTCACGTCCCTACGTGGCGGCGACCGTCGGGCTACTCCCGAAGGAGTGGCTCGATTATTTCGTCAGCCCTCGCTTGCACAACGACCGGCAGCCGTGCTGTTTGCGCCGGGCATTCCGGCGTGTACACTTCTCCGTCAACGTGCTTCGCAGGTGGCGAACAGGCGAGAGGACGAGTGTTGTGTCGGGAGCGCCGGTTCGCGTGCTGTGCTGGTCGGAGCGAACGGAAAGTACCGTCGTGTATCCCCGGGGAATTGACGGTTCGGTTGCCAGTACACTTGCGAGCGCGGGTATGAACGTCAGGGTCGCCAACCTCAATGAGCCTGGTCAAGGCCTGCCTGAAGCAGCGCTTTCCAGCGTCGATGTGCTGGTGTGGTTCAGCCATATCAAACACAGGGCAATTAGCGATGATGTCACGCAGCGTGTCGCCAGGCACGTGCGCGAGCGGGGCATGGGTTTTGTGCCGCTACATTCTGCCCACAGTGCTCCGCCACTTGTGGCTCTACTTGGTACCTCTTGCATCATCAGTGGGTGGCGGGAAGACGACCAACCAGCGAATCTGCACGTCGTCGAGCCCGAGCACCCAATCACTCGCGGTCTGCCGCCCTGGATCGTGATTCCGCAAGACGAGATGTACAGCGAGCGGTTCGATGTGCCAGCTCCAGATGAGTTGGTGTTCCTGTCCACCTATAGCCAGGGTGAGGTGTTTCGCTCGGGCTGCTGCTGGACGCGCGGCAAAGGCCGGATCTTTTACTTTCAGCCCGGCCACGAATCTCTACCTATCTTTGAGCGACCGGAAATACAGCGCATCTTGGTCAACGCCACGCGGTGGGCAGCCCGCCAAGAATAGATCGCCAGCGACGTGAGCAAAGGATTGCCCGCTATAACAAGGAGAGAACGGTATGAGTAGTTCCCAAGCCGTACTTACCGATAAATTAATCGCCGCGTTGGCGGCCATTGACAGCCCCACCCTGGCGAACGCGCTGGAACTGTCCAAACGCTATCCGCGTATTGGACATTACGTGGGATACGACATCAAAACCTGGTATCCCGACCTTCCTAGTTCCATTGGCTTCGCCGTGACCTGCCGCGGTGATAGCACCACCGAGGGGAGGACGAAGGAGCGCGGCCTCCAAACGTTGTGGGAAGTGCTGGCTCGCGCACCCAAACCCGCCATCGTCGTCATTCAAGACGATGGGCGTGACCGGCTCCACTCCTGCCACTGTGGTGAGGTGATGGGCACTACCATGAAGCGGTTGGGTGCTGTAGCGCTGCTCACCGATGGCGGCGTGCGCGACATTCATGAAGTACGTGCCTTGGGCGGCTTTCAGTTCTTCGCTCCCGGCCTGGTGGTCGCGCACGGTAATCCACTCATCTATGACATTGGCGTGGACGTAGAGATCAGCGGTGTTAAGATCAAGCAAGGTGACTTACTTCACGGCGATGCCAATGGCCTCCTGCGCATCCCGGTGGAGGCGGCCGCCGAGTTACCCGCTGCCGTCAAGCTGATCCGCGACCGCGAGTCGGCGACCCTTCAGCGCGTCAAGAGCGCGGATTTCTCCCCGTTTGCGGCCCCTGGAGGCACCGACCACTAGCGCGTCGCCAGCTTGCAACGGGGGCACTGCTGGATACCCTCACGCGTCCCCGGCTCGTTAACACTGCTGGGTAACAACTGCGCGGTACGCTGATGACAACACTACAGTTGACCAAAAATCCACTCGACAGGAGTGAACCCAATGGCACTGAGTCCAGCTCCCAATCCCTCCGGATACCCATCTCGCGTGCGACCAGCACCACCGCTCACGCGGGTGGGACGCCGTGTGATTATCGGCATGGCGGCCTTGGGGGCCGCCGGCCTGTTACTCGGTCGCAACCTCAATCCTCTCAACTGGTTGGCGGGATTGGGCGCATCGGTCGGTGCCTCTACCGAGCTTGGTTTCCGCATTTACACGGTGAACGGCATCCCAGCCTTCGACCCGGTGAACTGGCGTCTGGCTGTGGATGGGCTCGTGGCCGCCCCAATGCAACTCACCTTCGATGACCTGCAGAAACTCCCCGTCACATCACAGCAGGGGCTGTTCCACTGTGTCACGGGCTGGGTGGTTCCCAATCTCACCTGGACCGGCGTGTTGCTGACCGATCTGATGAAGCAGGTGCAACCCATGCCCACGGCCACTCACATCACGCTGTATTCCAGCGATGGGCAGTACACCGACTCCATTTCTGTCGCCCAAGCGTCCAAGCCTGACGTCATGCTGGCCTGGAACATGAACGGCGCTCCCTTGCCTGCCGAACAAGGCAAGCCCATCAGGCTCATCATTCCCGAGATGTACGGCTACAAGAACATCAAGTGGGTCAATCGCATCGAATTCACCACCCAGAGTGTGGCGGGCTATTGGGAAGTACGCGGCTATCCAATCGACGCCTACATCAAGCAATGAGCAAGCCGGACCTCGTCGAACGCTTTAGCGGTACGGAACGAGCGGTCCACTGGAGTTTTGCAGCGTGCTTTCTCATCTTGCTGGCCAGTGGTCTCACCATGTATGTACCCGCGCTGAGTGTGCTGATTCCATCTCGCTTCATCGTGCGCCAAATTCACCTGGCCGCCGCGTTTTGTATCGTAGTCGTCCCTTCACTGATCGCACTGCGCGGGGAGCACAAGGCGCTGAAGGCGGATGCCAAGCTGATCGACGAGTGGGACCTTGATGACAAAGCCTGGTTTTCCGACACCATCTACCGCTACCCCACCGCGCCAGGCAAATTTAACGCCGGACAGAAGCTCAATGCGCTGTTCACCGTGGGCAGTCTCATCCTATTTCTGGCTAGCGGCATCATCATGACCATGAATATCTTCACCAGGATCCTCCCCTCCTGGTTGGTAGAGAACGCCAGCCTGATGCACGACATGCTCACCTGGCTGGTGCTGTTTGCCTGGCTGGGCCACGTGTATCTGGCGGCTATCCACCCAACCACCCGAGAATCCATGCGCGGCATGCTAACCGGACTGGTCCGGCGCGATTGGGCGCACCATCACCACCCACGGTGGAATCCGCCGGCTCAATAGGCGCTGGCCGGATGCGCCGCGGTTGCTACAGCGCTACAATCGCCTGCCAGAGCAGAAGGAGGCAGGCGTGAAGCATTTTCCTATCGCGGTGATCGCCGGTGACGGCATCGGTAAGGACGTGATCGCCGAGGGTATCCGGACACTCGATGCCCTCAGTGAGGTGACGTCGAGCTTTCGTTTCGAATACGAACACTTCCCCTGGGGCTGCGAATACTATCTACAACACGGGAGCATGATGGCCGGCGATGGCCTCAAGCAACTGGAGCGCTTTCCCGCCATTTACTTTGGCGCATGTGGCTTTCCGGCCCTGGTGTCCGATCATATCGCCTTGTGGGGGCTCATTCTGCCCATTCGCAAGTACTTCGAGCAGTACGTCAACCTGCGGCCGATCCGGTTGTTACCGGGCTTGCGGGGCCGGCTGCTCGATAAAGGACCCGATGACATCAACTTCGTGTGCGTACGTGAAAACACCGAAGGTGAGTACGCTGGTGTCGGCGGCAGGGTTCACGTTGGCCACCCCGAAGAGGTGGCCATCCAGACTATTGTGTTCACCCGGCACGCCGTCGAACGCATCATGCGCTTTTCGTTCGACTATGCCGTGCGGACGGGGCGCAAGCAGGTAACGAGCGTCACCAAGTCTAACGCTATGCAATACAACATGGTGTTTTGGGACGAAGTGTTCGAGCATGTCGCGCACGACTACCCCAATATTCGCACGACGCACTATCACGTCGATGCGATCGCTGCACGGTTCATCACCAACCCGGAGTCGCTCGATGTCGTCGTCGCCTCCAACTTGTTCGCTGACATCCTTACCGACCTCGGTGGGGCGATACAAGGATCACTCGGCATGCCACCCAGTGCCAACATCGACCCCTCCCGCAAACATCCGTCGATGTTCGAACCGGTCCATGGCTCTGCCCCTGACATCGCTGGCAAGGGCATTGCCAACCCCATCGCCTCGATATGGGCCGCGCAGATGATGCTTGAACATCTGGGTTTGACTGATGAGGCGGCGTTGCTCATGCATTCGATCGAAGCCACGACGAGCGCGGGCTCTGTCCTCACACCTGATCTCGGCGGCACTGCGACCACCGCCGAGGTGGCTTCAGCTATCCGGCGACACCTCACGGAGGCTACAACTGGTCCGGCTAGGCGCACAGCAGGTCGCCGGGCTGCGCGAGGTTGATGGACCATGAGGATCGAACGCATCTCGACGCATTTAGTCAACACCGGCGGGCGCAACCTCGTGTTCGTCCACGTTGAAACGGATGACGGCATCGATGGCATTGGCGAGGCGTATAGCGCTGGACCCGACGATGCCACCGAGCGCGTGATCGCCGACTTCGCCACCTGGCTGGTTGGGCCGGATCCACGGCGCATCGAGCACTTGTGGGCACTGATGTACAACGGCACTCGCTTCCCTGGTGGCGTGGTAGTCAACGCTGCCATCAGTGGCATCGAGCATGCACTGTGGGACATCAAAGGCAAAGCGTTAGGTGTGCCGGTCTACGAGTTGCTCGGTGGGCCGTGCCGCGATCGTGTGCGTGTGTACCAGAACCCAGGAGGCCGCACGCCAGAGGAAATGGCCGAGCGCTCGCTGGCCCTGATCGAGAAGTACGGCTACACGGCGCTGAAGGTTGGGCCAAATCCGCCCAACTACCAAGCGTTGCCTTGGTCACAGGTGGTCACGGCGGCAGTACAGCGGGTGGAAGCCGTTCGGCGCGCCGTCGGTCCTGTTATTGACGTCGCGGTCGATCCACACGCTACGATCTTCGAACCGGTGCGCGCCTTGGAGATGGCGAACGCGCTCGCGCCCTTGCGACCCATGTTCTTTGAGGAGCCGTTACGCCCTGAAAACATCGACGCCCTAACAAAACTCAAGGAACGCTTGCCTATTCCGCTCGCCACTGGCGAGATGCTGTACACCAAGTGGCAGTTCCGCGATCTGTTGTTTCGCAACGGTGCGGACATTATTCAGCCGGACATCTGTTGCGCCGGCGGCCTGATGGAGTGCAAAAAGATCGCCGCCCTCGCCGAGTCATGTTACGTGAGCGTGGCGCCGCACAACCCGATGGGACCGGTGGCCACGGCGGTAAATGTACATCTGGCGGCGGCGATCCCCAATTTTCTCATCCTGGAATATCATCCCGATGACGAGTCGCCGCGCAAGGATATTGTCAAGGAGCCGATCAAACTCACGGCGGGGTATTTGGAGTTGCCCACCAAGCCAGGCTTGGGCATTGAGCTCAACTTCGACGCACTGGAGCGCTTCCCGTTCCGCCGCTGGCATCGAGCCTTCCCCCTGCGGGAAGATGGCTCAATGGCCTTTGTGTAAATACCGGACGCTACTCTAAGCGTCGTACGGTTGGTCGCAGCGCGACAACGCCCAGGGCGAACAGGGCGGTGATGCTGCCGCCCAATGCTAGCACCAGCGTCGGTCCAAACTGCTGCGCCAACGCGCCCGCTACTAGGTTTCCGAAGGGCATCACGCCAAACGTCGTCAACGTGAGCACGCTCAAAATGCGACCGCGCAGCGCATCCGGTGCCAGCGTTTGCAAGAAGGTCTGGTTGATCGAATTGAATATCTGGCTGCCAAGGCCGGTGACCATAAGCAATACCACGCTCAGCACGAGGTTATGGCTCAATGCGAACAGCACGAGGCCGCTACCGAATAGCACCAGCGCGACCAATTGCAGCAAGCCCCGCCGCCGGAATCCGGTCAACGAGGCAACCCCTAGGGCCCCGAGGAGCGCGCCCGCGCCTGAGCCACTAAATAAGAAACCTAGCCCTTGAGCGTCGGTGTGCAGTAAGTCCTGTGCAAACACTGGCAGCAAAGTTTGGTAGGACATTGCGAAAAACGCTGGGACGGCAGCGGCCAGCACCAGGATGCCCAAGATGTCGTGCCGGAAAACATACTGTACGCCGGTCGTGGCGCTCTTGAGGAAGGGTTCGCGGTGCGTCTGCGGCCGCCATGGAGGCAGCTTGAGCATGAGTAGTGAGGCGATCACGGCCAGAAAGCTGAGCCCGTTGGCGAAGAACGCCCAGCCAGCGCCCACCTGCGCCACGACGAGCCCGGCCAGCGCCGGCCCGAACAACCGGCTCGATTGAAACTGGGCCGAGTTGATGCCAATCGCATTCTGCAAGTCCTCGCGCGGCACCAAGTCCGACACGATCCCCTGACGCACCGGCGTGTTCAAGGCGGTCACCAGTCCAGCCAAAAAGGCGATCACCATGATGTGCCACACCTGGACAACGTGGAGGAGCGTCAAGGCCGCTAACAAGAAGGCCAGCACCATCGACCCAGTTTGCGTTACGATCATCAGCCGGCGCCGCTCCACCTGGTCAGCTAGCACGCCGCCTACCAGCGATAGGAACACAGCAGGGATGGCCTGGATAAAACTCACCACCCCTAACAGCAACGCCGAGCCGGTGAGTTGGTACACGAGCCAGCTCTGCGCCACCATTTGCATCCAGGTGCCAATGTTGGAAACGAACGCGCCGGACCAGTACAGGCGAAAGTTGGGGTGTTTGCGCAACGCCGCAAAGGTATCCACGCGCTGGCGTGAAGCGGGCTTGGCGGGTAAGGGCTCGGCAACTGTGCGAGACGCTACCTGGCTTGCCTCCGGCCCGCCTGAGTTATCCATGGATTACCGTTCTCTCAGCGGCAGCATAGCACCCAGCCCGGCTGGTGCAATTAGTGAGCAGTCTCCCCTGAATGATGCGGTATCATCTGGCCGGAACAAAGGGGGCGTTGGAGTGCTGTCAACTGGGCAGCACCTATCCACCGGCAAGATGCGCGGCCTGCAGCAGATTGCCAATCGAGCTGGAACCTTTGCCATCACCGCGATGGACCAACGCGAATCGCTGTGCCGGCTGTTGCGCCCCGACGCCCCACTCGCCGTCACCTACAGCGAGTTGAGCGAGTTCAAGCTCGACCTTGTTGAGTTTCTGGCGCCCTTCTCAAGTGCTGTCCTCCTCGACCCGCAGTTCGGCGCCGCTCAGGCCATCGCCCAGCAGGTGCTACCGGGTTCCACCGGCCTCATCGTTACATGGGAGCGAGCGGGATTTACGACGCAAGGCGACGAGCGCTTCAACTCAGGCATCCCCGACTGGTCGGTTGGCAAGGTGAAGCGCATGGGCGCGAGTGCGGTCAAGGCGATGGTGTATTACCGCGCCGACAGTGCTCAGTCTGCTGACCACCAGCTGGCAATCGTCCGGCAAGTGACGAGCGAGGCGCTGCACTACGATCTGCCCGCCATCATCGAAGGTGTGGTGTACGGCACGGGGACGGCGATTCGTGGCACGGTCGAGTATGCAAGAGCGAAACCACAACTGGTCATTGAGGCCGCGCGTGACCTAGCCGGCCTCGGCATGGACGTGTACAAGACGCAGTTTCCCGGTGAGCTCGCGTTTGAACGCGACGAGGGCAAGCTGTCACAGTGGTGCGAGCAGTTGAACGCAGCGTGCCCGGTGCCCTGGGTGGTACTGAGCGATGGTGTTGATATCGACGAGTTCGTCACACACATTCGAATTGCGTGCCAACATGGCGCATCGGGCTTCCTTGCAGGAAGGGCCATCTGGCAAGATGCCGCCCGAATAGCCAGTCGCAAGGAGCGCCGGCACTGGCTCGCCACCAAGGGAGTAGCGAATCTGCTACGCTGCATCGACGTTGCCATGCCGGTTGCCTCGCCCTGGACGGCCAGGTTTGGCTCGCCGTCCCAAGCTGTGGCGCCAGTCGTTGAAGGATGGGAGCGGCGCTACGATGCACTGTAGATGCGGGACCCAATGATGAGCGACGTAGCACGCTTTACGGTGCGGTTTGACCCAAGCGTTGGCAGCGTCGTCATTGAGTCTGGTGGACCATCCATCACTATCGATAATTTGCCATCCTCCGCTGTGTTCCTTATGCAGGCGGAGGACGACGAGCAAACAGCTCTGTATGTATCACAGCACGAAGCTGACGTGCTGATCAAGACTATCCGCTACGTATTGGACAAGGTAAAGATCACTGATGCGAGCCGCGCCGCGCTGAATAGCCTGGTGCCACGATTAGAAGAAATCCTTGGCGAAGGCAACGGTTAGCCCAACCGACGAGGTCATACCGGCGCACTACCGCTGGAACGCCACGGTCCTCGGGTTAGATATAGCGTTCTTCTTTTTGTCATCCACTATCGTATCGGCGAGTACCATTCTTCCGGCCTTCCTCCGCCACCTCACCTCATCAAATCTCGTTATCGGCTTGATGGCCGCTATATTCGCTGCTGGCTACAGTCTGCCGAGTCTCCTTTTTGCGCCGGCTACCGAGCGCTTCCCACGCAAGAAGGCGCTCATCGTCTGGTTCACGCCGGGTGAGCGCATACCATATCTGTTCCTTGCTGCTATCGCAGCGTTTCTAGCCGTTTCACACCCGGCCATCGCTGTCGTACTTGCTCTGGCATCTCTTGTAGTGTTTACCTCAACGGGTGGCGCTCTCACCCCAGCGTGGCTCGACCTGATCGCGCGCGCCATCCCGACGCGGCGGCGTGGCAGGTTCTTCGGCCGTTCGAGCGCTTTGGCGTCGCTGCTCGGTGTGGGTGGCGCCCTCCTCGGCGAGCGCATCCTCTCGGCCAACCCGTTTCCCAATGGTTACGTGCTGCTGTTTCTCATCGCCTTCGTTTTCGTCCTGATCTCGTACGTCTGCTTGATGCTCAATCGTGAGCAAGGTCCGTATGCGCCGGCCCGCAGCGCCTCTCTCGTGACTTGGTTGCGCACGCTACCGCACATCCTCCGGAAGGACCAGAACTTCGCGGCCTATATGCTGGCGGCTGCCCTGGCAGCGCTCGGCGGCGCGGCTGGCGGCTTCTTCACGGTGGTCGCGATCTCCCGTCTGGGCGCATCGGACCAGGTCGTCGCCTGGTACAACGCAGTACTCCTCACCACTCAACTGGTGTTCAATCTGTTCTGGGGGTGGCTTGCTGATAGGCGTGGGCATAAGCTGGTCCTTGTGTGCGGTCAATGCACGCTATTAATCGCTATTCCAGTGGCGTTGATTGCCCCCAGTCTCTTCTGGTACGGCCTTGTCTTTATACTGCTCGCAGCAGCCTTGAGTGCAAACAACTTGTCCCGCTTGGCCATCATGCTGGAGTTCGCTCCGGCCGATTCCCGCCCTACCTATGTGGGCTTAGCCAGCGTGGCGGCCGCGCCAACCGCCTTCATTGGCCCGTTGTTCGGCGGCTGGCTGGCCGACCACTTTGGCTTTCCGATTCCGTTTGCCATGTTTTGGGTAGCGTGCGTCTTCGGGCTTGCCGTCCTCATTCGCCGGGTGCAGGAGCCGCGCAACGTCCGTCATTCCGGCCGGATCGTCGAACCTGTCGACGAAGAGGCGCTCAGCACTCCCGGCGGTTGAAGCTGACGACGGCCGCACCGAGCACAGCCACCAGCCACAGCGCGGTCCATATTTGGAAGGGGAGCGTCGGCGGTGCACTGGCGACAAACGGCGAATCGTTGATACTTCTGGATAGCGCCCTGAAGGCTGCCGGTTGGACGTTGTACGCTACACCCTGCCACATCTGAATCGACGGCAGGATGAGGCTTGCCACGGTGCCGATGTGGACGAGCGCTGTGGCGTGTACCACCGCGCCTACCTGACCTGCCATGCCGGCGAGCCAGCACAGGCCATACACCAGGAGCGCGGTGATGCCCGAGGTAAGTGTTGGCAAGCGTGTACTCAACAATAGGGTGAAATTGAGTAACACCAAGCCCGATAGGCACAGGTACAACGCCGCTGCCACGGGTTGTGGCGGCGCATAACCAAACGTCAGCCAGACGACCAACAGTTCGGAGCCGGCCGCCAGTGCCACATAGGCCACCAGGATAGCCGACATCGCTAGCCATTTCCCCAACAGCAGGTCGCTGCGTCGCAGCGGCCTCGGCAGAATGGCGAGCGCGATCCCCGACTCCACATCCGCTGCGATGGCGGGCGCGGCGAGAAACGCAGCTCCCAGGGCCACGATGAAGTTGAATCCGAACGCGAGCAGGGTGACGATACCGGCTGCGACAGAAGCCATTTCGGCGGTCGCGCAATCTGGGGGCTGGCACGATTGTATGAGCTTGGCGAAGCCCCACCAACTTACCAACACGGTTACGGCAATAAGCAACACGCCAACCAGGACGAGCCGCCGCCGCGTCGCCTCAAGCAGGGTGAGGCGCGCTATTACTAGGAGCGGCATGGTCCGTCCTCTCAATAAGCTCAAGGAATCGATCTTCCAGGGAAACGCGCGTTGACGCTACGCCATAAATGCGTGACCCTTGGGACACCAGGAGAGCAACAAGGTCTGGGATCTGCTCTTCATCAATACCGTCGACCGTGAGCACGCCAGCGTCGTACTGCACCGCGCCAAACCGGCTGGCTTGCGCGCTGATGTTCGGGGCCGCGCCTCCTAATCGCACCGTCACCTGATGCGTCACGTTGAGCAGTGCCGGTAGGGTACCCTCGGCAACGACGGCGCCCTTATTGATGATGGCCACGCGGTCGCATACATGCTCAATTTCACCCAACAAATGGGAGTTGAGAAATACCGTACAGCCGCGCTGCTTGAGCGCTCCAATGACTTCCCGAATGTGATGTCTGCCTAAAGGATCAAGAGCTGACGTCGGCTCGTCGAGAATAACCAGGTCTGGCGAGCCGAGCAGGGCACATGCCAGTCCGAGCCGTTGCTGCATACCCTTAGAAAATCCCACTACACGGTCGCGGGCTCGCGTGCTCAGGCCAACCATGTCCAGCACTGCCCCAATTTCGTTCGCGCGTTTGCGGGCAGTGATGCCAATCAACTGGCAATGGAAGGCGAGCACTTCCTCTGCGCTCAGCCAATCCTGATATCGAAACAGTTCGGGTAGGTAGCCAACCCGACGGCGTGTTTCGAGGTGGCCGGCAGGAAAGCCGAGAACCCAGGCCTCGCCAGCGGTCGCGTGCGCCAGGCCCGTCAGCAACTTGACGGCAGTGGTCTTGCCTGCACCATTGGGTCCAAGAAACCCAAACACTTCACCGCGTGGAACGGTCATGGACAATCCTGCCAACGCCGTGATGTCGCCGTAGCGCTTGCTGAGATCAGCGGTGTGAATCGCGGCGCTAGCCGCCCCCAACGGCATGGGGGCGGCTAGCGCTGATACAGGTTGGTCTAACACCCTAATGGAGAGAGTTTGCCACAGACAGCAGTGCGGTTTCGTTCATCTGGCCCAGGACCGCGTATATGACGCCGCCCTTTACCCATACCACACCACCACCCACATTGGTTGAATCAGCCACTGCAACGCCGTCCACTCCTTGCACGGTGACCGCGTGGCCCGCAGCCTGGTTGATCGGAATCGGAATGGGGATCACCGTGGACGGATCGCCCAGCGCGCGCAACTGTGCGGCCAGGTCCGGCGACACGCCCGGTTGCCCGAGCACATACTGTTCAATCTGGTTGAGCGTGACCCCACTGGAGGTCGAGATTGCTGGCGATGCCATTTCGACGATGACCAACGTCGGCAACGACGCGCGAGACAGTGAGGCTGTTTCGGCTCCCTTCGTGGCACCGGTGGGCACCGTGAGCTCTGAAGGGACCGGTCCGTAAATCGTCGTGACCGCGGGATGCACCAGCATGGTCAGCGTGGCGCCATTAATGTTGGCCGGCATCGGTGCGGCCGTCTTACCGGCTTTGGCGGCAGCCGCCTGTGCGGTGGCGGCGTCAAACGTGAACGTACTCGACGCGCTCATGGCCACCACATAGTGCGGAGATCCGGTGACATTGGCCGGCAGTTGCGCCGGTTGCAGGACCGTCAACCCAGTTTCACTGGCCGCTTGCTGAAGTGAGGCAACCTGGTGGTTGGCCGACAGCTTTTGCTGCGTGCCGTGCCCAAAGTCCGACATCGACGGCAACCCATTCAGTTCGCCTCGCGAGATGGGCAGCACTGCTACGTGAGACGGTTGGAACAAGTCGAGAAAGTTGGATGCGAACGCGCCAGCTGGCGTAAACAGCAGTGTTCCGGTCACGGCGGCTGCCGCACCTGCTGTTGCTAGCGACTGAAGGGTGCGAGTCTTGAATCGGGTCACGGATGTGCGTGTCCTTTCGTGCCACCGCTGTGGCTGTCCGGCTAACCTGAAGTTGAACGTCGCAAGCGCAGTTCTTGGGTCGATCGTGGTAGTCGATGGTGCCAGCACAGATTGGGCGAACTGCCGAGCTGCGTCGAATTCATCGCGGCGCGTGAGGCAAACAGAGCACTGCTTCACGTGACTCGCGTCACGCAGCGTCAGCGCTTGTGGGTCGTCAAGCGAGCGCCGTAGGATTCCATCATTAACGTGCGCCATCTTGAATCTCCTTGCGTAGTGCCGCCTCGGCGCGTCGAAGTAAGGTACCAACCTGATCTGCGGGCATATGGAGCGCTGCTGCTACTTCAGCGTACGACAAGCCGCTGTACCGCAAGATGAGCGCCGTTGATTGCCGCTCTGGCAATGTGGCGAGTAGCTTGCGGGCTTCGTGGCGTTGTTCCTCACGTACCGCGTGTTCTTGCGGGTCGAAACCAACCTCGCTCACCTCATTTAAGCGAGTTGCGCTGACGGCTTCCTTGGTTTCCCGTAGCAGCCGGCGTTTCTTGCCTCGAATGGCGTTGAGCGCCCGATGTGCCGCGGCGGCGTATAGCCATGCCGCCGCGTAAGGTGCGTCTGGGGCGTGCTTCCCGTAATACGCGTTGAATACCTCTTGCGCAACATCCTCGGCTTCGTGTGCATCGGCGAGCACGCGATGTGCAATACCAACCACACGGGCATATTCTGCCAGAAATAGCCGTTCAAAGGCCTGTGCGCCGTCTCGCTCCGTGCGTGTCATGACGGGAGATATCCTCAGGGCTACAGCCATGGGCGTCTCAACAATCACCGCGCTCACTTGCTCCGTTCGCATGTGGAGCACCAGCGAATCGTGCTTTGTAACCGCCACCGCATGTCTCGATGTATACCTGTCGTACTCGCTTGGTTCCCTAGGGTTGCAGTCTGGCGGGGGCGATAGAATGAACGGCGTTGCTTCGCCACATTTGCTGGTTCGGTACTGAACTGAGGAAGCGGCAACTATGACCCGCCGTACTGCACACGATCTCATCCAACAACTGCGAGCATTGGCTGGCGACACCTCAGCTCAACAAGCCCTAGCCATCCAGATCGTTGCCGACGGGAAAGGCGGGCTCGCGATCGACGAAGCACTTGCAGTCCTTGCCCAAGATGCAGCACCCGCGGCTCGCCAGGCTCTCCTCGGCTTTTATGATCGGCTGGACAAGGACGGCGCGCGACGCGACCCATTGGGTTCCCAGCGTGTCGCGGTACTCAAGGCGTTGCGCCTCATCCTTAAACGTGATGATGTGACGCTGCTTGAGCGTGGAGTCACCACGTACGAACGCTCACTGTACGACCGTCAGGAGATTTGCTGTGTTCTGCGCGCCAGCGCGCTGGTGGCCCTGGAAGATATCGATCCGAAGCTCGCTAGCTATCACGCCGTGCGCCTACTGTTTGACGACCACACCGACCAGATGTCGGGCGAGCCCGCGCTCACGGCAGTCCAGGTGCTGGCAACAGCCAGCGAGGAGCTGCCCCTGTATGGCTATGCGCTCAGCCCGAATCGCCACGTGGAGGTAGCGGCTGAGTGTCTTCGCAATCTCCATCACCTCCCCGACGGCTTGTTACCGCAACTGGCGAAATGGTGCGGCGAAGCCGAGCCTGCGCTGCAGGCGGGGCTCTATGACCTGTTACTTGTGCATCCGGCCCATGCCGTGACTGCACCGCTGCTTTCTAGCTTTCTTGTGGAGACGCTGGACAAGGAATTGTTTCGCTATGTGGTGGCATCGGCCGTATCGCATTGGTCTGCCCTCGTGGAGCAGGTGATTGGCGAAGTGCTGAAAGCACAGCCAACGGAGGACAAGCAACTGGTCGTTCGCGACGCGCTGCGTGTAAGAGGCGGGTTGCCGAGTGTCGATGCGTTACTGGCGCGGCTTGATCTTCAAGTGCTTTGACCGCGATGGCCGTGCAGCTATGGCTGCTCGGCTTGTTGCTTCAGCGCGTGCAGCACGTTGAGCGCCTCCATGGGCGTCATGGACAGCACATCTAGTTGGCGGATCTCCTCACGTAAGGCAGTTCCAGGATCGAACAGTGACATCTGCTGTGACGGCTCGACGCGGCCGGTCCTCCGCCGCCGGCCAAAGGTAGGCGATGCTGGCGGTTCGCTCTCCAGTTCTGCCAGTACCTCTTCCGCTCGCCGCACCACGGCACGTGGGACACCCGCCAGCCGCGCCACGTGTACCCCGTAGCTGCGGTCGGCCCGCCCAGGCACGATATGGTGATGGAAGATCACTCGCTCGCCTTCTTCTGACACGGCTACCGTGCAACAGCGCACACGGGGCAAGCTCTCGGTGAGCTCGGTGAGTTCGAGGTAGTGCGTCGCGAACAGCGTCCGGCAGCGCAGTCCTGGCGAGTTGTGCAGGTATTCGATAACGGCGCGGGCGATCGCCAGGCCATCGAATGTGCCCGTCCCGCGGCCGACTTCATCTAAGATGACCAGGCTGTGCGGCGTTGCATGGTTCAAGATGTTGGCTACCTCCAACATTTCCACCATAAACGTCGATTGTCCCGCCGCGAGATCGTCTTGGGCGCCGATGCGCGTGAAAATGCGGTCAGTCACGCCGATATCGGCTTGAGCGGCAGGAACGAAGCTGCCAATCTGAGCAAGGAGCACAATGAGGGCTGCCTGCCGTAAGTACGTGGACTTGCCAGCCATGTTCGGGCCCGTCACGAGCAACAACTGGGATGTCGTGGCATCGAGTTCCACGTCGTTGGGCACGAACGCACCGGCCGGCAGGCTTGCCTCGACCACCGGGTGCCGTCCAGCGACGATGTGCAACCGCCCTCCCTGGGAGAGGGTGGGGCGCACCCACCGGTAGCGCGCGGCACTCTCGGCCAGTGCGGCAGCCACATCGGTCTCGGCGATCACGCTCGACAGTTCCAGGAGCCGGTTGACGCTTTTACCTAGGGCATCGACGACACCGTCATATTGCTCGCGCTCGGCCTTCTGAAAGCGGTCGGTAGCGTCCAGGATAATTGACTCGCGCTCCTTCAGGTCGGGTGTCGTATAACGCTCGGTGCCGGCGAGCGTTTGGCGGCGCTGATAGTCTGACGGAACTTCCTGCTTGTTGGCCGCGCTGATCTCCAGGTAAAAGCCAAATACTCGATTGAAGCCGACTTTGAGGCTTTTTATGCCGGTGCGCGCCCGTTCACCGGCTTCGAGCGCGGCTACCCATGCCCGTGCAGCCGCCGCCGATGCGTCGATATCGTCGAGATCTGCCGCAAAGCCTGGACGTATGGTCGGTTGCTCGCCTAAAGCAGCGGGTGGATCATCGACCAGCGCGCGGGAGAGAAAGGCCCGTTCGGCATTAAAGTCTGGCAGGCGCTGGCCCAACGCTGTGAGCTCCTGATTGGTTGCTAGGGACAGCGCTGTGCGCAGCGACTCCAGCGCCATTAGCCCATTGCGCAACGACGCCAACTCGCGCGGACCGGCGTTGCGCATGACGATACGCCGGCTCAAACGCTCAAAATCGGGAAACTTCCCCATCACTGTACGCAATTCTGCCCGCCGCGCGCCATCGCTTGCGAGCGCTGCAACCAAGCTAAGGCGCTGATTCAGTTCGTCAATGTCTCGCAAGGGCTGGCCCAAGCGCTGTCGCAACAAGCGGGCTCCCATGGAACTGGCGGTAACGTCCAGCACTTCCAGCAGTGATCTCGCCTCCGACCCTTGGCGGCCACTGCGCCAGATCTCCAGGCTGCGTTGCGCCGTGTCGTCAACCACCATGAAGCCGTCGGGATGAATGGTATGCAACGACGTCAAACCTGCGAGCGCCTGCCGTTGGTGCTGCTGCAGGTATTCCACGACCGCCGCCGCTGCGCGGATCGCCAGCGGCAAGCGGTCACAGCCAAACCCTTCGAGTGATGGCACGCTGAGCTGTCGTAGCAACGCCTGCCGGCCATCAGCTTCACTAAACATCCAATGGGGAACGCGAACAACCCTGGCTGATGATCCTTCGCCCAACAGTGCTACGACGTCGCTTGCCTGATCTTCATCCTCACCAGGCTCTGGCAACACGATCTCGGCTGGACGGATCCGGCCCAACTCCCCGTTCAGCACACTTTGCCAATTGTTCCGCACCTGCATGCAAGCGAACTCTCCAGTGGAAATGTCGGCATAGGCCAGGCCAAACCCAGAGGGTTCCACAAAGAGTGCGGCGAGGTAGTTGTTCTCGCGCGAGGCGAGCATCGCCGGCTCGGTCACTGTGCCGGGAGTGACCACCCGGACGACGTCGCGCGGCACGAGCCCCTTGACCGTCGCTGGGTCTGCAAGCTGGTCGCAGATCGCTACGCTCAATCCGCGCTTGACCAGGCGCGCCAGATGTCCATCGATCGAATGGACTGGCACGCCGGCCAAGGGCACGCGCGCACCCCGCCCCATCTCCCGGCTGGTCAACGTGATATCAAGCTCGCGGGCTACCAACAGGGCGTCGTCGTCGAATGTCTCGTAGAAGTCGCCCAGCCGGAAGAACACAATCGACGCCGGGTACCGGCGTTTCACGTCTAGATATTGACGGCGAACAGGTGTTTCCATCTCCCAAGCATAAGGACAGGCTTTTGATTGCGTCAACGAGGTTGATGCAACGAGTTCGCGATCGTCGTATTTGACGCGCCTATCCGGCACAGGTAGAGTGGGAACAGCGAAAGGGGTCCGCGTTGACTACCCAGCAAGCCGTCTCCAGCGAACCCACTGGCGGCGGCGCGGACGAGCGCCTGTCCACGCTTGCCATCATTGGCATCCCCGAACTGGAGCGCCGGCCCTCCGGCTGTAAAAAGCGGCGGTTTCTGTTGTGGCCACTCCCGGATGACATCTGTGTCGTCTTCGACAAAGACCCGGCGGCGACGAACCTCGCTGAGGTGTTGTTGTATCAGGGACTGCACGCGCTGTTACTGCACCGCATGGCGCACCCGCTTTACTCGCGCGGCGTTCCGTTTCTGCCACGGTTGATCTCGCAGTTCGGGCGGTTTATTACCAGCGGCATCGAAATCCATCCTGGCGCCCGCATCGGCAAGCGATTCTTCATCGATCACGGTACTGGTATCGTCATTGGCGAGACGACGGAAATTGGTGATGACGTGATGCTGTATCACCAAGTTACGCTCGGTGCCACTGGCTGGTGGAAAGACGTGCGCAACGGCCGAACCAAGCGGCACCCGACCATTGAAGACCGTGTTACCATCGGAGTCGGGGCGAGTATCTTGGGCCCGGTGACCATCGGCCACGACAGCAAGATCGGCGCGATGGCGCTGGTCGTCGAATCAGTGCCGCCACACTCTACTGTGGTGGCCAGCCCAGCGCGCCTACTGCACCGTACCAAGGGACAGGGCGTCACTGTGGAAGATATGGATTTCCAGATTTAGCTATTTGCGCTGCTACGGGGACCGGAGGAACACCTCAACCACCGGGAGAAGCACATCTGGAGGTTGGATCGGCAGTTGCAATCGCACCGACCCGTCTTGCCGGTCTTCAAACTGGATCTCGGAGTCATCGTTCAACAACTGAGCGTATGCCACCCTTCCGGCCAATCCCTCCAGGAATAAGTGCTTCATCGGCCAGGCGAAAATATGGACATACAGCCTATTGCCGCGCTGGGTATAGCGGCAATCCGGCGGCGCGACGTGAGCGCTCGTTGACGCGCCGTAGACCGCGTCGCCGTGCAGCTTGGTCCAGTCGCCAATGGCCGATAGCGTGGCGAGGGCCCGCGAGTCAAAATAGCCGCGCGCCGTAGGCCCCACATTGAGTAGCACATTGCCACCCTTAGACACCGAGTCCGCCAGCATGCGTACCAGGAGTGCTGGCGACTTCCAGTCCAGATTATCGCGGTCGTACCCCCAGCTACCGTTGAGCGTCTGACAGGCTTCCCACACGACGCGCTCTCCAGCCACCTCGACCCAGCCACGTGGTTGCACTTGCTCGGGCGTGTGGAAGTCGGCGCCGACTTCTGACCGGTTGTTCACTAGGATGTCGGGTTGCAGTTCTCGCACCATGGCGATGAGCTGTTCGGACTGCCAATCGTCCTTGCCTTTGCCTTTGGACCAGCCATAGTCCCGCTGCGAATAAGAGAAGTCCAGCCAGAGGATGTCGATCTTGCCGTAGTTGGTCAGGAGTTCACGTACTTGCGTGTGGAGGTACGCGGCGTAGACACGCATATCGCGTCCCTTGGCCGCCTCACGATAGGCAAGATCGTCGCGTTGAGGATGCAGGCCATCGACGGTGAATTGCGGGTGGTGCCAGTCGATGAGCGAATGATAAAAGCCAACGCGCAGCCCTTCGGCACGAAAGGCGTCCACAAACTCACGCACCAGGTCTCGCTTCGCCGGCGTGTTGGTGGCTTTATAGTCGGTGACCTTGGAATCAAACAGGCAGAAGCCTTCATGGTGTTTGGTCGTCAACACGGCGTAGCGCATGCCTGCTTGTTTGGCGGCCTTCGCCCAGGCAATTGGGTCATACAAATCGGGGTCAAAGTGGTCGAAGTAGCGTTGATAGTGTTCGTCGGTGAGCCGCTCTCGGTTCTTGATCCATTCGTGTCTGGCGGGCAAGGAGTACAGGCCCCAGTGAATGAACAAGCCAAAACGATCGTGAACGAACCACTCGGCACGTTGGTGTCGTGTGGAATCCGCCGAGGCAATCACCGCCATTGCTGTACCTTCCGCGACTCCAGGGGGCGCTGGCGTCGAAGCCGGTAGACGCCACGCAGCGAGCGTAGCGTACTACACGGAGGGTGCAGGCAAGCCTACCTGGCGGCGAGTTGGGGTTCGGGTGCGTGGTGCAACTCGCTATGCGCCTGGTCTTCCAGCCAGCGCTCGGCATCGATCGCCGCTCTGCACCCATCGCCTGCGGCCGTCACCGCCTGGCGATAGCGGCTGTCACGCACATCTCCAGCGGCGAACACGCCAGGAATGTTGGTCACTGTCGTCTTGCCGTCAGGAATGGCTATGTAACCTGTGGGCTCCAGATTAATCTGGCTAGCAAATAGCGACGTGTTCGGCTGGTGACCGATGGCAACAAACACACCGTCGGTCTCCAGTTCGGACACGGCGCCGGTCTGCACGTCGCGTAGCCGCACGCCCGTCACTGTTTGGTTGCCAATGACAGCGTCTACGACAGCGTTCCAATGGAAACTGACCTTAGGATTGGTCTGCGCGCGCAATTGCATGACCTTGCTCGCTCGCAGCGAGTCGCGCCGGTGCACAATCGTTACTGAAGAGGCGTAGCGCGTCAGGAACAATGCCTCTTCCACAGCAGTGTCGCCGCCGCCGACGACCACAAGGCGCTTGTTACGGAAGAAGAACCCATCACAGGTGGCGCACGCCGAAACGCCCCGTCCGCGCAATTGCTCCTCGCCCGGTACCCCTAACCATTTGGCGGAGGCGCCGGTAGCAATAATCACCGCACCGGCTGTATATGTCTCATCACTCGTCGATACGGTAAAGGGTTGGTGTGCAAGCTGTACCTCGGTGGCGTCGACATCGAGTACGGTGGCACCAAACCGCTCCGCTTGCTTACGAAAATCGGCCATCATCTCTGGACCGCCAATACCATCGGGGTAGCCAGGGTAGTTTTCGACATCGGAGGTGATCATGAGCTGGCCACCGGACTCGTAACCGGCGAGCACCAACGGGTTCAAGTTGGCCCGCGCTGCATACAGGGCCGCCGTGTAGCCGGCTGGTCCTGATCCGATGATTATGATTTGATAGTGGTTGGTTGTTGCCACCGTGGTAGCCCTTCAAAGCCGGTCGCGCTGAGCTCGCCGCCGCGCGGAACTGTTACTGGCGCGCATGTCCGGCGCAAGCGCGTCCACCCAAATTACACCACCCTGCCCGTTGCAACAACGTCTCAATGCTGCTAGCGGCGTATGTGAGGGACTGCAGGACCACTGGCCGCGAGAACTTCCCGCAGGAGGGCCGCCGCTGCCTGTTGCGGTGAGTGCGCCTGGCTGACGGCTGAAATTACCGCCACCCCGGAGGCCCCAGCCCGGATGACGGCGGCCGCACGCTCGACGGTGATACCGCCGATAGCGCAGACAGGTACCGACACGGCTGCTCGAACTGCTGCCAGTCGTGCTAGGCCAACAGCCTTGCCGGCGTCACCTTTTGATCCAGTGCCATATACCGGTCCAACAGACACATAACTGGCTCCACGCTGCTCGGCTCTCTGCGCTTCCTCCGGTGTCGCGACCGATACGCCGACGATGGCCTCTGGCCCGAGCAAGTGTCGGGCAATCTCCGGCGGCATGTCCTCGACATCCGGATGACCCACATGCACGCCTGCTGCGCCGATGGCGAGCGCCACGTCCACACGGTCGTTGACCACCAACGGGACGTGTCTTGAGTCCGCAACCGCCTGGATAGCGGTGCCTAATCGCACCTGGTCGAACGTCGAAAGCCCTTCCGCGCGCAATTGCAGCAAGGTGGCGCCCCCTGCCAGCGCCTGTTGCGCCATATTCACACAGCCGTCGGGCGGGCAGAACGCTGGATCGATGATGACGTACACCGACAGCAGGGCCGGCTTCACGCGACTTGGCCCCGCGGCGGTAGACCAGCGTGTTGCCAGTCGTGGCGCACCGGCCCATTCCCTGCGCCCAACCCGGGTGCATTGGCGATTGCCCCAGTTAGATATGTCTTGGCATTTTCCACCGCCGTGCGCACCGGCTCGCCCAGGGCGAGGTAGGCGGCGATGGCCGAACTGAATGTGCAGCCAGTGCCATGCGTGTGTACGGTGGCGATACGCGAGACAGTGTACCGACGCAGTTCCTTGGTTGTGCCATCGTACAGAATATCGGTCGCCATCGCTCCGCTGAGATGGCCGCCTTTCACCACTACATCGCGCGGGCCCAGCGCCGCCAGATCGCGGGCGGCGTGCTCCATGTCCTCCAGTGAGCCGATGCGCCGGTTGAGTAAGGTCTCTGCTTCTGGAACATTGGGCGTTAACACCGTCGCGAGAGGCAAGAGTTCCTCGATCAGCGCCTGTATGGCTTCGGGCGCGAGCAGGCGGTCGCCGCCCTTCGCCACCATCACCGGATCGACAACCACCGGCGAGAGAAGAAACGTGCGCAACTGGGCCGCGACCACCGCGACGATCTCGGCTGTCGAGAGCATCCCAATCTTGACGGCAGAAGGTCGGAGGTCAGTGACCACGCTGGCAATCTGCGCCGCCACGACATCAGCAGGAATGGTGTGGATGGCCGACACGCCCAACGTGTTCTGCGCCGTAACGGCGGTGATTACACTCGCGCCGTACACGTGCAGCGCTGCAAACGTCTTGAGATCGGCCTGGATCCCGGCACCGCCGCCAGAGTCCGACCCCGCAATAGTAAGCACCACTGGTAGCACTGATATCTCCCTCCGGCTCTGCCTTCTCAGACATTGTTCCACAGGTCCAATGAGTTCGTGAACCCGTACAGCGTACAATCCCGGCGGCGAGCCAACTGGAACATTCCACCATAGGGAGTTCACGGAGCACATGCCAGCTTTCAAATTGTGCGCTGTTACATCCTGCCTCACGCACCTCGGCGCGGAGGGAGCTGTCCGCGCGCTGGCAGCGCTCGGCTACTCAGCTGTCGAGTTTCTGGCCACTGGCACCTTGATGCCTGAGGACGCGCCTACTCAACGGCGACAAGAGCTCCGGCGCCTAAGTCAGGATGTCGGTATCACAATTGCCGGGCTGAATGGCGTCTTGCCGGCAACCGGCTTCAATGTCCTCGTCGATGACCAGGTGCAACGGCGAAGGGGAATCGATCAGCTCAAGCGCGTCATCGATCTATGTTCGGACATCGGTGGCCACATCGTGACCGTTGGATCACCCGGTGCGCGCAATTGGCCAGAGGGCATGCCCGAGACGGTGTGGTTTCCCCGCGCGGTGGAAGCCTTCAAGGAGTGGTGTCCCCACGCAGCAGATCAAGGTGTTCTGGTGAATCTGGAAATCGTCAACCGTTTCGAGGTTAACTGGGGCCGCACGATCGACGAAGGATTGGCGTTCCTTGGCCCGGTCAGCCATCCCAATCTGGGCTTGACGATCGACACCTTCCACATGAACATCGAAGAGGGACCATTTGCTGCTGCCATTGCCCGCGGCGGCCCGGCCATCCGTCACGTACACGTCGCCGACAGCAACCGGCAAGCACCAGGCGCCGGGAACCTCAATTTCGACTTGATCATTTCGTCGCTGGCTAGCATTAACTTTGGTGGTTTTGTCTCCGTGGAACTGTTCCCCACCTGGCAAGGCATTGCTTTGAACGAGGCGCCAGAGGATGCCCTCCGGCACGCACGCATCACACTCAGCGACGCAATGGCGCGGGTCGAAAAAGCAACAGCACTGACGGTCAGCGACCAGCCAGACCGGTGAGTTGGATACCTTCGATAAAGTAGCGCTGTGCGGCGAAGAA
Organism: Chloroflexota bacterium; assembly: GCA_025449435.1. The sequence continues at coordinate 41,351 of JANWJO010000015.1, forward strand.
TAATGCGATGATCGGGATGATCATCATGGTCGCCGCCGCCATCATCAACGCCCAGTTCGTGCCATATTCCGTCTGAAAGAACTCTAACCCCAGCGCCAACGTAAAATATTGCGGTTGATTGAGGTAGATCAATGGGTTGAGGAAGTCGTTCCAGTTGTAAATGACCGAAAAGATCGTGACGGTGGTTAAGGCTGGTTTAGATAGTGGGAGCATGATCTGCCAGTACAACTGAAAGTTTGTTCCGCCGTCCATACGCGCCGCCTCATCGAGGTCATACGGAATGGTCATGAAGAACTGGCGCAACAAAAAGATATTGAATGCGCCGCCGCCAAACCACAAGGGCACGGTCAAGGGCAAGTACGTATTAATCCAGTGTAAGCGCGAGAACAAGATGTATTTCGGGACCAGCGTCACCACTTCTGGCAACATAAGTGTGGACAGCAGCACCATGAACCAGAAGGCGCGGCCTGGAAATCGTATCCGAGCGAAGCCAAACGCCGCCATGGATGCGGTAATCAGCGTGCCGATGGTCGCAGCCGCGGTAATGACCAACGTGTTCTTGAAGTACAGCAGGTACGGGACGGTTTGCAACGCATCTGGGTAGTTAGACCACTGGATGACCGGCGGAATCCAAATTGGCGGAAACGCAAACTCTGTCCCCTGCACCTTCAACGACGTGCTCAACAGCCAGAGGAATGGCAGAGCAAACGTCACGCCGATAACCGTCAGAACCACATAGGCGACGGCACTGCCGCCCACTCGGCGAGCAGGGCGGCGCCGGCGTGGTGTCTGCACCCTAGTGGCGAGCGATCCTGTGGGAAGTGACACGTTAGCCACGAGGCGACTCTCGCTTCAGCGGGCCCGACCCACTACCCATCATCGTTTGATCTCTGCTTCGTAGTACACCCAGCGGTTAGCGAAACGGAACTGGAACAAAGTGAACACTAAGACAATCACGAATAGCAGCCAGGCCATCGCCGACGCATACCCCATATCAAAGTTCTGGAACGCTACCCGATACAGGTACAACACGTAGAAGAGCGATGCGTCCTCTGGTCCGCCGGAGGTAATGATATACGCCTGCACGAATACTTGAAACGCGCCAATGAGCGCAAGTATGAGATTGAAGAACAGCGATGGTGTGAGTAATGGCAGTGTGACATTACGGAACCTGCTCCACCAGCCGGCACCGTCGATATTGGCGGCATCATACAAATGCCCCGGAATACCCTGCAAGCCGGCGAGCAAGATGATCATTTGCCCACCGATGGTCCACCAACTCATCACCACAAAGGCAAACTTCACGATCCGTGGGTCTTCCAACCAGTACACCTTCGAGACGTTTATGAGTGAAAGCACGTAGTTGGCCAGCCCGAAGTCGGTGTTGAAGATCCATAGCCACAGCACCGAGTTGGCAACTATCGGCGTGATATATGGAAGATAGAACACCGTGCGATACACGGCAATGCCTTTGAGGCGGAGGTTGAGCAGCAAGGCGGCGAGCATAGCGAAAAACAGGTGCGTAGGAACCCCTAGAACCACATAGAACGACGTATTGAACAGCGCGGTAGCGATGCGCGGGTCGTGAATGAGCGACTGGAAGTTCTTGAGTCCGACAAAATGCGGGACCGTGACGATACGCCAGTCGGTGAGCGAAATGGCGACTGAAGCCACCATCGGTCCCGCCGTAAAGATGACGAAGCCAAGGAGCCACGGCAGAATGAACAGATACCCGTCGAGCGCGTCGCGCGAGCGCACTTTCGACCGGCGCGCCGCTCGCCTGGGCGCAATGACTCGTGCTGCCGTGGTCATCTTCTTGCCTCGTTGCTTGCCAGCGTCGCTAGGTTACTGGCTGGCGGTCGGTTGCGCCTTGATGTACTGGTTAATCTTAGGTGCGACGTCGGTGAGCACGGTCTTGACGTCCTTGGCTTCTGGACCATATACCCCGGCCAGCGCGTTGGACAATTCTTGATGGATGCCAATCCAGTTACCCACAACCGGCTCCGGCCGTGCATAGGACAGCGCGTCGATGCCGATCTTGATGCTGGCTGGCTTACCAGTCGCCTTGGCCAGAGCGGCTTCCCGCACGGACCGTGACGCCACGGGTAGTCCCGCCATATCGAAATACTTTTGCATTGAGGCCTTGGTCTCCAAGAAAGCGAGGAACGACCACGCCGAGTCCTTGACCTTCGACGACGCGGCCATCGAGTGGCCGGCTGAAGCAACGCGCGTTACTTGGTCGCCGTCGTGCGGCAGATGCTGGATGTCCCAGTCAAATGTTGCCTTGGTAAAGTAGGAATACACGTTGATCTGCGGCAGCATGGCGATTTTGCCGGTGTTGAACAGGTCGTTGTAGCTCTGGCCCTGTGCCGTGCTCGCACTGGCGTGGACCTTGTACTTGTGGATTAAGTCCTTGATCCAGTTGAATGCGGTGACTCCAGGGTCCTGATCGAGGGTATAGGTCGTGCGCTGCTTGTCGACGATGTCGCCGCCTTCCTGCCATACACGAATTTCGGCAGGATAGATGTACGGAGGATTTGGCCAGCCACCGGTACCCCACACTTGATCCGCGCCAGTGCCCGTAGTGAGTTTTTGGGCTGCGTCCAGATAGTCCGACCATTTCCAGGTCGCAGTGGGGAAAGCAACATTGGCCTTGGTGAACAGGTCTTTGTTGTACACCAAGATCATCGCGGTGGTCTCGCGCGGCAGTCCGTACTGCTTGCCCAACACGTTGAAATCGGAGACCGACGACGGGAACAAGTCCGACGCGTCGAAGCCTTTGCCTTGCGACATGTAGGATGTGACGTCCTGCGTGATGCCCAGCGATGCCAAGCCGGGCGTGATGAACGTGTGAGTCCAGTACACATCGAGCGCTGTGCCCGACGCGACCGTGAGGAGTACCTTCTGTTGCACTTCCAACGCCGAAGCGCCCCCGAGCACCAGATTGACGGTGGCCCCGCTGTTGGCGGCTTGGTAGTCGCTGACGATGGCGGCGTACACTTTTTGTCCATCGGCACTGGTTTGTGTCAAGAACGTTATCTGTCCAGCCGCTGCTGCCGGCTGAGACGCGGCCGCGCTGGCCGTGGTCGTGGCGGCACTCGCTGATGTAGCCGCTGCACTCGTCGCCGCTGATGTGGTGACCGCTGCGGCTGATGTGGCAGCTGTGGTTGCTGCTGCCGTGCCGCCGCCACATGCGGCGAGCAGTGCGGCACTCCCCACTGTCATGGCCGTCGACAGCAGGAGTTTCCTCCGACTTATGGGCATAGAACATTCCTCTCATCGCAAACTCGACACGGTGTTGGTGCGTGCTCGGTGTCGTTCAAGCCGTTAAGGATACACTAGGGGTAGGGTACGTGCAAAGGGCTTGAGCGCTAAAGGGCACCATACCCCTTGATGTATGCGATTGTGCGTCGCAAGGCGCCAGATACCTCCCACGGTTCCCGAGTCGCGATCGTGCCCGAGACGGTCTGGTATCAACCCATCTGCGCCTCAGGTAATCAAAAAAATGTGCGACCCGGTTGGGCTACAGGTCAATTGGACATAGGAATTACTGGTATCCTGGCGACCTGTTCCCGATAACCGTCCCACGTTATGCAAGGAGCGACGCGCGAGTGCGCCTAAGGGAACTTGTCGCTGCACTACCTGCAAAGCTTGCCCCCCACCTGTCCGGCGACACCGGCGTCGACGTGACTGGCATCGCGTTTGACACCCGGCGACTCCGGCGCGGCGACATGTTTTGTGCTGTACGCGAACATAATGGGGATGGCCACGCATTTATCGAGCGAGCTGTCCAGTTGGGAGCGTCGTCCGTCCTCGCCGAAAGTTCTCTCACTGCTACGAGTTCTGTGCCAATCATTTTGGTCTCAAATTCCAAGGAGGCGATGGCGTACCTCGCTGCTGCCTTTCATGGGCAGCCCTCCAAGCGGCTTCGCTTGATCGGAGTAACTGGCACCGATGGAAAAACAACCACGACACAGCTCATCGCTCAACTCTTGAATGAAGGTGGTATCCGCGCTGGCTTCATGACTACTGTGAGCATCGATGACGGTGATGGCGAGCTGGACAACACGACACGGCAAAGTACTCTCGAAGCACCGGATATTCAGGCGCATTTGGCCACCATGGTGCGCCAGGGTTGCATCTCGGCCGTCGTGGAGTCAACATCGCATGCGCTGGCGCTCAACCGTCTGACGGCGTGTTCGTTTGACGCTGCGGTCGTAACCAACGTGACCCACGAACACCTGGACTTTCATGGTTCCTGGGACAACTACCTCAACGCCAAGGCGCACTTGTTGGAACTCGTGGCCGCATCCGTAGAAAAGGGCGGGCGTAAGGCCATCATCTTGAATCGCGATGACCGCTCGTTCGACTTGCTGCACGGACGCGTGAACATTCCGGAGCTGTCCTACGGCTTCCACGATCGTTGTGATGTTCGCGCATCGAACCTTGAAGCATTGCCGGATGGGCAACGCTTCAACCTTTCAACGCCATGGGGAGACGCGCCAGTCTTCACGCTGCTCATCGCGCCTTTCAACGTGTACAACTGCATGGCCGCAGCCACGGCCGCGCTGGTAGAGGGCGTGCCACTTGCCACCGTCGTCACTGGGCTGAGCAAAGCCCGTCCGGTGCAAGGACGCATGGAGCCTGTCGATGTGGGCCAGCCCTTTCGCGTGATCGTGGACTATGCCCACACTCCCGACAGCCTCGCGAAGGTGCTCACAGTGTTGCGCTCCTCGACGGCCGGGCGGCTACTGTGCGTGTTTGGCTCTGCGGGAGAGCGCGATGTCGAGAAGCGGCCGGAGATGGGCGCCATCGCCGCGAAGCAAGCCGACTTTTTCGTCATCACCAACGAGGATCCGCGCCACGAAGACCCACAGTCGATCCTCGATGCCATTGCAGCAGGTGCCAAGGGTGCCGGCGCGCGCGCGGAGGAGCAATATGTCACGTGCGTTGAGAGAAGCGAGGCTATCCGGCAGGCATTCACCCGTGCCCGGCCGGGCGACACGGTTTTGCTCGCTGGGAAGGGGCATGAACAGTGCATCATCGTAGGGGACGTCAAGGTTCCATGGAGCGAACGTGGCGTTGCCGCAGACCTCCTGCGCCAATTGTACGCCGGCACAGCGGATCGACCATCATCTTCACCATGAGTTGGTCCGATATCACGGCGGCGGCCGATGCCGTAGCGCCAGAAGTGCTGGGCGAAATAGGAAGGCCGCAAGAGCAAAGTATGCGCTCACATGTCGCGTGGGAAGATGTGCGTCCATCCTCGCCCACGCTGCTATTGTTGTCCGGGTTGCCCGGGTCCGGTAAGACATTTTTGGCTCGCAAGCTCTCCGGAGCATCGACATTGATTCATATCAGTTCCGACGTCGTCCGCCGTCGCCTTTACCCTATCCGGCGATACACACAAGACGAGAACCACATTGTGCACAGCGTGTGCCGGGAAATTGCGGATCGCGCGCTCCATGCGGGAAAGTCTGTTGTTATCGATTCGACGAACCTGATCGATGAGTATCGCGCTGCCTACCAAGATATCGCGTCACGCAACAGCGCCAGGTTTGGCGTTGCAGTGATCAATTGCCCAGACAATGTGGCGCGGGCCCGGCTCCGGCGCCGCACTATTGCCGGGGTTGATGACGGTTCCGACGCTGGCGAAGCCGTTTACGAGATGATGCTCAGCACGTTCGTTGCCGTGCGCAATCCGTCGTTGGAAGTGAGTGGTGCTGGTGACGTCGAAGTTGCGGTAGATGCCATTAGCCGCTGGCTTGGCAAGCCTTCCACGGAGAATTAGGGTCCTGCTGGACCTACCGTGCTAACGCCTCAATGTCGTGTTGGAGGTCCGCAGTCGCAAAGGTAGCGTCGAGGGCGACGCGCAAGTGACCGTTGGGATCGATGATGTACACGATCGCCGTATGATTGACATCGATCGTGCTTGGAGTCGCTTGCAAAGCGACGCCGTTAGCCACCTGAGCAGCGTCGGTGCCCACATAATATTCTTTCCACACCGGGATCAGGCTCGCTTGCGTACCGATGAGGTAGTGCCAGTTGGTTTCCTGCACGCCGTGTGCCTTGTCGAACTGCTGAGCCGCTGCCGCTGTATCGTGTACCGGATCAACCGTCACCGCTAACGCTGTCCACTTACTCTGCAGGTTTGGCGCGCTGGCTTGCACGGAGCCGATCTTTTGGGCGATAAGCGGGCACACATCTGGGCAATTCGTGTAGAGGAAGGTGAGTGCGACGACCTGGCCACGCAGACTGGCCAGTGACACGGGCTGGCCATGTTCATCGTTGAGCGTAAAATTCGGCGCCAATGGTGCGTCGGCAATTAATGGACCTGCGAGCGTTTCGTTCTGCCGGATCCTGGTGAGCGCCAAAATCACCACTGCCCCAACAATAATGGCCACGCCTACGCTGACCAGCAGAAGTGGAAACATGCCCGACCCGCTGCTGGAAGCCACCTTGGCTCGGTTACTCTTGGCACGCACTGCCGTAGTTTTGGACAACGATAGCTTCCTTACTTGCGCGTACCGATCCCGTTGAGGGCGCCTGGCGTGCCAACCAGTGCTCATCCGTCACCACATGAGTGTATACCCTGCAACGGATGCTTCGGATGCAGGAGTGCCGGTCTGGTCTGCGCTCCTGGGGCGCCATACCGTATCGTTAGCGTTACAAGCCAGTAAGTGTTCAGACGTACAATGCTAGCACTTCCGGCGTCGGGACTATGGGAAGGGTACGCATGTCGAGCGCAACGGTCGCGATCCCGGCTACCCAAAGCTTACCGATCCACCAGCAGCTCGCGTGGAAGTTGTGGGTGTACACCAACTACGACTGCAATTTGCTCTGCAAATACTGCGTCGCCAAATCGGGCCCCAATGTTCCCCGCCGTGCGTTGCCCCGGCAGGTTATCGAGCAACTGGCCGATGAAGCGGTGGACCTTGGCTTCGATCACCTGTTTCTTACAGGTGGTGAGCCGTTTCTGCTCAACGACATCTATGAGATCATGGCAAGTTGCTCAGCCAAGCTGCCAACCACCGTGCTGACCAACGCCACACTGCTCCATCACAAACGCCTAGAGCAGCTCGAGGCGGTGATGAACGACCAGCTCATCTTGCAAGTCAGCCTCGACGGCGCCACCCCGGAGACACACGACCGCTATCGCGGCCGTGGCACCTGGGCGCGCACGGTGGAAGGCATCACGCAGTTACTGGAACGTGGCTACCGTGTGCGAATCGGCACGACCGAGACGCCGGCGAATACCGGGCACCTCGATGAGTTACGCACGTATTTGGGTGACCTTGGCATCCGTCCCGAAGATCACTTTGTCCGCCCGCTGGCTAAGCGAGGCTTTTCTAAGGAGGGCCTCGAACTCAACCTAAACAACCTGGTGCCCGAACTCACGGTGAATGTTGACGGTGCGTTCTGGCATCCGCTTTCCACTGAGCCAGATATGCAAGTGGCGCGTTCCCCCTTGCCATTACGGGTTGCAATGGACGCCGTACAGGCGCTGCTGAACGACCCGGACCGTGCCAGTAGCCCACGCTGCAAGTTCACTTGAGGATGACCGAGCATCCCCGGTGGGGATGATGGATCCGCGTACAAAGTTGCCAACGCGGCAGAAGGTAGTGAGCCCGCATGGCTGCACCTAGAGTCTCAACTGTCCGTGGACGCGTGCTCGTTGTCGATGACGAGCCGCTGGTGGCGGATGTCCTGCGGCGCTACTTGCAACGCGAGGGTCTCGCCGTCGACGTCGCCGACAACGGACTTGCAGCGCTCCGGCTCGCCCAGGCTCAACCGCCCGACATTGTCGTCCTCGATGTAATGTTGCCGGGTATCAGCGGCATGGAAGTGTGCCGGTCCCTCCGCCGAGTTTCTGCAGTGCCCATACTTATGCTGACGGCGCGCGGCGAAGAATCCGACAAGATACGTGGCCTGGGCATCGGTGCCGACGACTATGTGGTAAAGCCGTTTAGCCCCAACGAAGTCGTGGCGCGCGTCAAGGCGCTGCTGCGGCGCGCGACGATCGCAAGCAATGGCTTTCCTGGTGAGCAACTGCAGTTCCCCGGCATCATGATCCGCCCCGATGAACGCCGCGTCGAACGCGATGGCGCGGCCATTGAACTGGCCAGTCGCGAGTTCGATCTCATCTTGTATCTAGCGCGCAATGCCCGCCGTGTGTTCACCCGAGACCAACTGCTTGATGCGGTCTGGGGATACACCTTCAATGGCGAGCCGAGCACCGTAACGGTGCATGTGCGGCGCTTGCGCGAAAAAGTTGAGCCAGACCCTGCCCGTCCGCGCTATATCAAAACGGTGTGGGGCACTGGCTATAAGTTTGATCCGGACGACCAATGACGTTTCGCAACTGGCTCCGCCAGGTTCTTTTCTTGCTGTCGTGCGTGATTCTGGCCGTGGCCATTGCTGTCATTATCGCAACCATTGCCTGGGGTGGTGGCCGTTCGGTCAACGTGGAGCTGGCGTTCATTCTGGCCATTTCCAGTGGACTCACCATGTTGATCGGGGCCCCGATGCTCTGGCTGATTGCCAGCCCCCTCGGGCTCAGCCTGCGGGCCCGCTTAGTCTTGTCGTTGACTGCGGGCGTGGTTTCAGCGTTGCTCAACGTCGTGGTCACTGCCTGGCTCATGTTTATCTCACCGCACGACCTAGCCCTCTTGTCGCTCCTGCTGGTGTTCTCGTTTATTACGTCGCTGTCGGTGTCTGTGGCGCTCGCCCAAGCCATTACTGATCGCTTGAAACTGGTGACCATGGCCGCACGCCGCCTGGCACACGGCGACCTTACCGTCCGCGTGCCGGCAGTGGGTCACGGCGACCTCGCCGAGGTTGCTGAGGACTTTAATCGCATGGCCGCTCGTCTGGAAGACTCCTTTAAGCAACTTCAAGCTGTAGACGGATCCCGGCGTGCCCTGCTCGCTAACGTGTCGCACGACCTGCGCTCGCCCCTATCATCTATTCGCGTTGCCGTGTAAGCCGTTCACGATGGGTTGGTGGCATCACCGGAAGAGTCCAAACGGTATCTCAACGCAGCGCTCAAGGAGGTGTCCAACCTGTCGCGCTTGATCGACGACTTATTTGAGCTCGCCCAGGTCGACAGCGGCTTCCTGGAACTCCATCTGGAGCGCATCGCGCTGGGCGACCTGGTGTCGGACGCCATCGAAAGCATGCGCCCCCGCGCCGAACAGCACGGCATCGCCCTTGGCGGGGCGGTGAGCGGTGACACGGTTGCGGTGATAGATGCAGTGAGGATTGAGCGCGTCATCGCAAACTTGCTCGACAATGCCATTAGTCATGGCAAGCCTGGGGGAAACATCAAAGTTGAGGCTTGCGAGGTGGACGGCACCGTCCGGCTTGACGTGCAAGACGACGGGGAAGGCATCCCCGCTGAGGTATTGCCGTATGTCTTTGATCGCTTTTACCGCGCCGATCCGAGCCGTAATCGGGGAACGGGTGGCGCCGGACTAGGTCTCGCGATATCCCGTGCTTTCGTACAGGCGCACGATGGCGCCATCAACATTTCGAGCACAGTGGGCACCGGGACCACCGTCCAGGTGCAACTGCCCAAAAACGGTCCGCACGCGACTGCAAACCTCGCGATGGGCAGCGTCGCCAACGGCGTTTCCTAACGGCAACTGGAACTCACACCACACGAGTGAGAAGGTCGCGTAGGGCCGTGACCGCCACGTGGAACTGTTCGGGACCTGTCCAGCCACTGCTACGGCCAGCGTGCGACAGGTGCGGCTCCAGCGCCAGCACGCCGTCATAGCCGCGGTCCTTGAGGGCTTGGAGAGCTGGTAACAGCTCGCCGTCGCCCTGGCCGGCCGGGGTCACCTGTCCAGTACCCCAGATGGCATCTTTGATGTGGACATAGGCGATGTCACTTTTGAGGCGGGGAAACCCATCGGTAAATGGCCTCACGCCGACTTGAATGAAGTTGGCTGGGTCGTACACCGCCTTCAAGTTTGACGCGCCGATGCTGTCGATGATGTCCTTGCAGCGTTCGGGCGTTTCGCCGTAGATATCCTTCTCGTTTTCGTGCAGGAGCATCGCATCCGGGTATTCCACTCGAGCAAGTGTGGCGAGCATGCCGACGCGCCTGAGCACCTCATCACGATGCTCGCGTGGCTGGCTTCCCTCGGGCAAGTAGAACGAAAAGATACGGATTCGCTCCACCTGAAGCGTGCGCGCCACGGCGAGCACGCGCCGGAAGCGCGCTAGTTCGACGTCGAAGGGGGCAGAAAGCTGACTTTTGCCAACGGGTGAGCCGATGCACGCAACCGAAACGCTCCTCTCGCCGAGCAGACGCCGTATATCATCGAGCTGCCCCGCATCCAGCTCGGCAACATTGGTGCCCCAAGCTGCACGCAGGTCGATGGCGTGCAATCCTTCGGCGGTAACATGCGTGAGTTGGTCGGCAAAGTTGTGCGCGATCTCGTCGGCAAACACGGACAACGTAACGTTCCAAGGGCTGGCCATCTGGTGCTCACTCATTTCTGCTGTGCCTTATCCGGCCACATATCCTACAGCAACCGCACGACGAGTCCCAGGTGGGGGTTCGCTAAGGAGTGGAGCGGGTGGTTACCGGCGCACGTCGTGACGCTGATTAGAGCGACGGCGGCGCGCACGCCCAGGGGTTCCGGTTTGGACCGCCCGCTTGCGCGATTCCGCTTTGCGTGCCTCTTCCTCAGCAGCAGCCGCTGCGTTGGCCCGAGTGATCCGGCTACGCATTAACCAAAACCCGGGGAGTGAGCCGAGCGTGGCAAGACCCAGCGCAATGGGGAAGAACCCCTGTACTTGCGTCCAGGTGGCTCCCAGGTTGTGGTCGGTCGGCCCTGGTGAAAAGTAATAGGTAAAGAACCAGATGACTTCCCATACGACCGCCATCACCACCACGAGGCTGAGCACTCGAGTCCATGGCGGCACGGGCGTTCCCGGCTTCACCGGAAACAAGCGGTCCATCCAACCCTTTTTGGCGGCCCGGGGAGAATCTGCTGTCTTGGCCAACACCGTCCGATCGGCCATCGGTTTGTTCGGTGGCGGCGCGCTCTCGACGGTCGCGCTGCGCCGGAACGGGAGCCGTAACGAGGCCATCTTCACTCTTTTCTCGTCGCGAGTTCTGCGACCGCTACCTGGCTGGCATGCCGCTTGCGGTATAAGCGCTCCATGCGGTGCTGTAAGTCATGCTGCTCTTCAATAGAGTGTGCCATCAACATCGCGTCAGCCGTTGCATCGGCGGCGGCGTCGTAATCGTGCGCATGATGTTCGAAATGCTTTGCCAGCACGATCGCGGCCTCCAGTGCAGCTGGTCCCTGCGAGGCGACCGCTTGCCGGAACAAATCGATCGACTCGCCGACCCTATCCAGCTTCGCCACCGCTGCAGCGAGCCAGAACCAAGCCCAGCCCTTGTCACGCGCAGGTAGCCTGCCCGACAGTGCCCGCCGAAGGCACGGTTCAGCGACCTCCGGCATCCCGTGCCGCAGATACAGTTTACCGAGTGCCAGGAAGTCTTGCGGGTGCCGCACTGTGCGGGCAGGGTCCTCGGCTATGGTGCACATCAAGGTTGCCAGCGATACCATCGCGAGCACGTCGCGCCGGTTGTGGTCAAAAACATCGATCAATTTGGAGGTGTCGCGCGTGCGGAGGTAGTTGAAATAGCGTTCCGGAATGAGAGCACCTGGTATGTCTCCGGTGCGTGAAAGTCCAAGTATCTCCTCCTCCAGGGTGCTCAAGGAACAACTCGCTAGCCGCCGTTGCCAGAGCCGGCGCGCGGGCCAGAGCAAATCCAGGTGTAGCGCACTCTGCAGGGCAAAGCGACGTCGGTGCATGGTATGCCGCGTGGAGAGCAATGGAAGGTCGAACGCCTTGCCGTTGAACGTCACCAACGCATCACAGCCGGCGGCAAATTCATGGAGCGCTGCGAGCATCGCTCGTTCTTCACTTAAGTCGTTGAGGAAGTATTGGCGGAAGTAAAGGGAGCCATCCATCCAGCGTGCCACGCCGATGAGAAAGGCATAGGTCCCTGTACCACCAGCGAGCCCAGTGGTCTCGGTATCGAGAAAGAGCGCTCTCCGCGGCCCCATCGCCTGGAGTTCTGGCCCCAATAGCGGCAAAGCCCGTTCGGGTATCGTCGCAGGCAAGTGCTCGATGGCCAAAGGGCCGTACTGGAATGTAGCTGGGTAGCAGACTTCACGCATCCATACGGGACCAGCATCAGTCGCGTATCCGGCGCCGGGCCACACATCGCCGATCGTGACAGCCTCAGCGTACGATTGCACGGCTTGTCACCAACGAGTCAAGCAGCGCCAATGATCTCGCCTTGACACTGGCTCCACTGAGCAACGACGGGCCAATGCACGACGGGCATCCATCCAGACACGGACAACTCGCCGTCACCTCTAAAGCCGCGCGCGTCACTCCCTCCCAGCACTCGAAGAGCCGTTCAGCGAGGCCCACACCTCCGGGGACGGCATCGTACAGCGTGAGCGTCGGTACACTGGTCGTCGGTGAACGCACTTCGGCCACCGCGTACATGTCCCGCGGATCACACATCAGGTGCAACGGAGCGATGTGGGCCAGCACGTGCCGGACGCCAGCCAAGCTGCCAGCCAGGTCTTCGGTGGATTGACTTGATGGCAACTCATCCAATTCGAGCCAGGTGGCCCAGGTGTGAAAGGTGTGGGCTGGAAGGTGGATTTCGCCAAACCCGATGTTCTCGTGGGTGTGGAACTTAATTTTCTTGTAGATGCTCGGCTTGATGGTGACTGAAACTTCCCCGAAGGCCAATCGACCCTCAGGAACTGGCCTGGTCGCCAGTTGAGACAGAGTACGGAGATCCACATCCAGTTCGGCATCGGTGTAGTAGTCACTATCGACTTGTCGCACATACGCTTTGCGCTCGTCCACGTCGTAGCGATCGACGTGGAACTGTACGCCCTCATGTAGGTAAATTGCACTCTCGTGGAGCATAGTGAGCGCAGATACCTGGTCGAGCTCGCCGATGACAGCATGCGTATGCGTGGTGTCGATAATTGCGACGTTGTCGATGTTGGCGAGGCGCAGACTCACTTCCGCCGCAGGGAAGCGTTCAGTCGCCCAATGCCACTGCGCACCCGTATGGTGCACGACAAACGCCTGCTCCAGTTCCTGAAGGGGTTCGGCAATATTGGCGCTGCCCAACGGCTCGCCATCTTGGAACGGCAGTTCAAACGCCCCACACTTCACGTGCGCGTTTAGCACGTAGGGATTCTCCGGATTCAGGCACGCGCCTTCCACCGGCGAGTCCATGAAGAACTGCGGGTGATTAATGATGTGTTGGTCCAGGGGCGCAGAACTAGCAACCAAAACGGCGACCGAAGTGCCAGACCTGCGGCCGGCTCTGCCCATTTGTTGCCAGGTCGAGGCCAGGGTGCCCGGATAGCCAACGAGTACGGCTGCATCTAGGCGGCCAATGTCGATGCCAAGCTCTAAGGCATTTGTGGAGACGACTGCCCGGACGTTGCCGGCTCGCAAACCTGCTTCGATGTCGCGCCGCTCCGTTGGCAAATAGCCACCGCGATAGCCACGTACCGCTCGGGCCGTCTGGTCGGGTGGCAGCCGCAATGACTGTTTGAGGTAGGTCACCAGCAACTCGACGGTAAGCCGGCTCCGTCCAAACAGGATCGTCTGCACGTTGTGCGTCAGGAACGTGCGGGCGAGCGCCGTCGCCTCGAGCAGAGAGCTGCGTCGAATGCCGAGGTCAACGTTGACCACCGGTGGGTTATACAAGATGAGATGCTTGTCTGCACGCGGCGCCCCGTCGTCGTCAACCCTGGCAAACGGCTCGCCAACGAGATCTTCGGCAAGTTGTGTGGGGTTGGCGATCGTAGCGGAGCAACAAATGAACTGTGGGTGCGAGCCGTAAAAGGCACAAATGCGCTTCAGGCGCTGCAGCACATTGGCGACGTGGCTGCCGAAGACGCCTCGGTACGTATGCAGCTCGTCGATGACGACGTATTGAAGGTTCTCGAACAAGCGAAGCCAGCGCGTATGCTGCGGCAAGATGCCGGCGTGCAACATGTCTGGGTTGCTGATGACGATGTGCCCAGCGCTACGTATGGCCGTGCGGGCGCTCGGTGGCGTATCGCCATCGTAGGTCGACGTCTTGATACCAGTGCCAAGTGCGCTGGTGATCGCTTGCAACTCAACAAGTTGATCTTGGGCTAACGCTTTGGTGGGGAACAGGTACAGCGCTCGCGAGGTAGGGTCTTCGAGCATGCGCTGGATGACTGGAACGTTGTAGCACAACGTTTTTCCGGATGCCGTGGGCGTAACTACCACGACGTTCTTGCCAGCGCGCACTAACTCAATGGCGTGCACCTGATGCGTATACGGTCGCTCGATGCCGCGACGGTGAAGCAGGTCGAGCAGGCGCGGCTCGAGTGACTGTGGCCAGGAGGCGTAGCTTGCAGGCTTGGATGGCAGGTGCTTCCAGGAGGTGATGGACCCCGCCGGCGCGTGCTGTAAGATGTCCTTAAGTGCTGCCTCGACGCCACCCACGCTAGCACGACCCAGCATGGCTTACCCGCAATTCACGTACAAACGTTCAACCAATGCTGCCAAGTATAGCGCTGGCAGCACTCCATACCAGCGCACTGCCACTCGGCGACGAGTGTGACCCAAAAGTGGGGCAAGGGTTGCTGCTGGTCAGCGAGTGGCGGTCTCGACACCCCAGAGCGCGCCAACGGTTTGATCAAAGTCCTGGCGAAGTTCTTCATGCATGCGAGCGTTTTCGATCGCGACCGCCCCCAGCTCGGCGAGCGCTGTCACGAACTCCACTTCTTCGGGGTCAAACGAGCGGCGCTCGTCGGTGTAAACGCGCAAGACGCCAATCTGTGTCCCGTGTAGGCTCACGGGCACACATAGCACCGATACCAAGCCCTCCTGGGCGGCTTCCGCCTGATACTGAAAGCGTGGATCAGTGCGTACATCCTCAACCCACACCGCGGTGCCCTGGAGCGCTTCCCGGTCCAGAGGACTGTGTACGCGATCGACAGGGCCCTTGTTGAGGTAGTGGTCGCTGAGGCCAAACGACGCCCGCCGCGTTAACACTTCACCGTTCGCTGCAAGCAAACGCAAGGCAGCGGCCTTGACTCCCATGGCTTCTGCGATGCTGCGCACCAACCGGCGCAACACTTCCTCAAGATCAAGGCTCGAGGCAATGGCGTGCGTCACGGTGTACATCGTGCGCCAATAGCCGCGCTCCGTTGAGTCCACGCCATCGGCGGCCATCTCTACCTCCGCTGGACTGGCGCTGGCACGAAAACAGGGGGCCGTGCATTGCCTATACTATACCGCCGCCGTTGGTGGCGCTTGGTCACTACGCGTGCTCGTGTGACCCTTGTGGGAGCTTTAGCCGCGTCGCGGTGAGATTGCCGCTGACCGAGGACTGAATGGATTTATTGCGTTCGCTCCGCAAGGAGCAGCAGGCAGCGGCTTCATCCGATACGACGCCTGGTAACGTGCTTGTCCCGGTGAACGGCAATGCTGTCGACGAGCAAGTAGTGCGGCTGGCATGCACGGTGGTTCGACGCCAACAAGGAAAGCTCACCTTGCTGCACATCATCGAGGTGCCGCGCAGCTTTCCGTTGGATGCTGAGATGAACATTGAGTCGTCGCGACGCATCCTCGACTCCGCCGCGGAACTCGCCGAGAAAATGGGTGTCCAGGCTGGTACGGAGGTCATCCAAGCCCGGGAAGCCGGGGCGACTATCGTGGACGAAGCGCGCAACATTTCTGCTGGCTTGATTATGCTGGGGTTACCTCGGCTGCAGCGCCTAGGTTCGCCCAGCCTCGGCAAGACCGTTCCGTACGTACTGTTACACGCGCCGTGTCGCGTCATTCTCGTGCGTCCCGCATGAGCGAAGGACCAGCGCCACGCGACGACGTGCCCGCCAACGAACACTCCGAGGATCCAGCACCGCGCCGCGAAATTGTGCACGGCCACACGGGCGGCGGTGGATATGTGAGGTTGCGCATCCCCCGCCTATTGCGTCTGCGGCGGGTGCTTGGTGTGCCGGCAGTGTTCAGTTCGGGCTATGGCAACGTCGGCTCGTCCATCTACTACGCGCTCGGCGTCACCACGGTGTTCGCACTGGGCGCCGCGCCGCTAGCGTTGATGCTGGCGGGTGCCTTCTTTGTCCTAACGTGCCTAAGCTATACCGAAGGGACGGTGGCCGTTCCAGAGGCAGGCGGAGCTTCCAGCTTCACGCGACGTGGGTTTAACGAGCTGGTTTCCTTCTTTACCGGCTGGATGACCATGCTGAGCTATACTGTCACCATCTCCATTTCTGCGTACTCAGCGGTGGGGTACATGGCTGTGTTTGTGCCCGCATTGGGTGAAAAGCCACTGATCGTGATCTTCACGGTCATCATCATCGGCTTGCTCATGGCTCTCAATGTGGTCGGTGTGCAGGAAGCGACGTCCGTCTCGGTCCTGTTTGCCATCATCGATCTAGCCACCGAGACAGTGGTGGTGATCGTCGGGTTCATTTTCTTGCTTAACGTCCCGTTATTGTTCGGACAGGTTCATTTAGGAACCGTGCCGAAATGGGGTGACTTCTTACGGTCCATTTCAGTAGCCATGGTGGCCTACACGGGCATTGAAACCATCAGCAATGTAAGCGAAGAGGCCAAAGACCCTAGCCGCACCGTTCCACGCGCCTATGCTTCACTCATTTTTGCCGTCTTGATCCTATTCATCGGCATCTCGTTGGTCGCACTATCCGGCTTACCGGTCACCTGCGGGCCACACGGGGCAAATCTGGCAGCTGTGGGTACTTGTCCACCGGGTGCAGCATTCGCGCCGACGTCGGAACTGTCGACGACCTTTTTGAACGATCCGGTGGCCGGTATCGCGGGTAAGCTGCCGAGCCCCTATGACGCAATTCTCCGGCCGATGGTAGCATTTCTCGCCGCCACGATCTTACTCATCGGCGCCAACGCCGGGGTCTTAGGCGTCTCACGGCTATCGTTCTCGATGGGAGCACATTACCAGTTGCCCGGCGTGCTGTACCAAGTGAACAGCAGGTTCCGCACGCCGCACATCACTATCGCTGTCTTCGGCATTATCGCCATGCTGCTCGTCCTCAATGGGGATGTCACCGATTTGTCAAGCATCTACGCGTTCGCCGCGACCATTACGTTTGCCATGGCCCATCTGGGGGTCATTGGCATACGCATCAAAGACCCCAATGGCGAGCGTCCCTTTTCGTTGCGCGGCAATATTCACATCAAGGGCCGCAAAATCCCCATCGTGTCGGTCATTGGTGCTATTGGCACATTCGCCATCTGGGTGGTCATCGCCATCAACAACCGGTTCGGACAGATCGTTGGCTTCCCTTGGATCATCGCCGGCTTGATCTTTTACGTGGTGTACCGCCGGCGGCTTGGCTTGTCGCTCACCCGTCTGTCCAAACGGCCCCCCCTGGAAATGAACTAGGGTCCAGATTTAAGTTGCCATTGACAATTCAAGGGTCGGCGGCTATAGTGCTCGCAAGGAGTTTGTGTTTATAACACAAGAAGTCAAATCTCCTGAGACCAGGGGCGCATGCGACAACCCCGGGGCCGAAAGCCCCCGCAGGCGGCCTCGTTGAAGCGCGGCAGGCGTGCCCTGCCAAGGAGCAGTTGGTCATGCTCAATACGTGCAATGATCTGGTGTCCGCCGAAAAGGCGCTGTATGCGGCACAGACAGCCATCTGGCAAGCACCGAAGCGTCCAGGTCAGGAACGCCTGTCTCCGACCTACACGCGCCTGTCACCACTGGAACTCGATCAACGCATTTTCGAGGCCAAGCGGCTACTGGGTGATCAACTGGTCATCCTCGGCCACCACTACCAGCGCGACGAGATCATCAAGTTTGCCGACTTCCGGGGCGACTCGTTTAAGCTCAGTCAGCTCGCAGCCAGCCGGCACGGGGCCGAGTTCATCGTGTTTTGCGGCGTCCACTTCATGGCGGAAAGTGCTGACATCCTCAGCGCTGCCCATCAAAAAGTGATCTTGCCCAATCTGTCGGCCGGTTGTTCCATGGCCGACATGGCCAACATCGGCGACGTTGAATCCTGCTGGAACGCCGTGCAGCGAGTGTGCGGGGACGGGAATGTTCCGGTCACTTACATGAACTCTGCTGCTAACCTGAAGGCTTTTTGTGGCCGCAACGGTGGGGTCGTCTGCACGTCGACCAACGCCGCCAGTGTGCTGAAGTGGGCATTTGAGCGCGGCGAGCGCGTCCTGTTTTTCCCCGACCAGCATCTCGGCAGAAACACTGCCTTTGGCATGGGCATTCCGCTCGATCGTATGGTGGTGTGGGATCCGAAACTTCCTCTGGGCGGAAATAGTGAAGAGCAGCTGCGTTCCGCTAGCATCATCCTGTGGAAAGGGCACTGCTCGGTACACCAGCGTTTCACTGTGGAGCAAGTTCTGCACGCTCGGCAGCAGGTGCCCGACGTCAGTATTCTCGTGCACCCAGAGGTGCCGCTCGATGTGGTCCAACATGCAGACTATGTAGGCTCAACCGAATTTATTATCCGGACCGTCGAGCAAGCGCCGTCAGGCAGTGCCTGGGCGGTAGGTACCGAGATTAACCTGGTCAAGCGCCTGGCTACGGAACACCCTGACAAGACGGTGTTCTGCCTCGACCCGATCGTGTGCCCGTGCTCGACGATGTACCGTATTCACCCGGCATTCGTCGCCTGGGCGCTAGACAGGCTGCTCGTAGGCGAGGTTGTGAATCAGATCGTTGTCCCGCCAGATATCGCTCAAGATGCTCGCGTGGCTCTCAACCGCATGTTGGCGCTTGCCTAACGTAGGAGCTTCTCCGTTGGGACCGGAACATTGGCAATGAACGTTCCTGGCAGTGATGACCTGATCTATCTGGACTACGCCGCCACATCGCCGCTTCGCCCAACTGCGTTGCGTGCCATGTTGCCGTGGCTAGAGTCGTTGACCGGGAATCCCGCCAGCCAGCATTCGGCCGGCCAGCAGGCGAAGGCCGCGCTGGAACTTGCCCGTTCCAGTGTGGCAGCGTGCATCGGCGCGGATCCCTCCGAGGTGGTGTTCACCAGCGGTGGCACCGAGTCGATAGTGCTCGCGCTGCTGGGCACGGCCTGGGCCCACGCTGGCTCGCCGGTACACATCGTCACCACGGAAATCGAACATGCAGCGGCGTTGGGTGCCTGTCATCAGTTAGAGCAGTCAGGCGCTGCGCGCGTGAGCTATGCACGCGTGAACAGGTGGGGTGTTGTCGACATTGACCACCTGATGACTCTGGTGTGTCCAAGTACCAGGCTGGTCAGCGTCATGTTAGCCAACAACGAAGTTGGGACGCTCGAGCCGGTGCAAGACCTTGCCCGACGTTTGCACGGCACCGGCATCCGGCTGCACACCGATGCAGTGCAAGCGATGGGGACCATTCCTGTCAACGTTGATGACCTTGGCATCGACTTGTTGAGCATGTCTGCACACAAATTTGGCGGACCTCACGGCGCAGGCATCCTCTATGTGCGGAACACGACGCCGCTGGCGTCTATACATTCCGGCGGCGGTCAGGAGGAAGGGCGACGTGCGGGAACGGTTAACGTGGCGGGCGCGGTGGGCCTAGCGGCGGCATTGGCAGAGGCTGTCCAGGAATTGCCAGCAGAAAGCCAGCGTCTGCGTTCGCTGCGCGATACGTTTATCGGTCAACTGGCGCAGGAGGCTCCCCAATTAGTGCCCACTGGGCATCCCACCAACAGGCTACCTGGGTTGGCAAGTTTTGTCGCACGCGGCGTTGCCGGAGAACCCATCTTGCTGGAATTAGACGCGCACGGTATTTGCGCCTCCGCTGGCGCAGCGTGCAGCACCGGTAAGAACGAACCGTCGCACGTATTGCTCGCCATGGGATTCCCGGAGGACGTTGCCCGTGGCGCCCTGCGCTTCAGTCTTGGGCGTACAACCGGTGCGGAAGTACTGGACGTTGCTAGCAGGGAAGTAGGCAACGCCGTTCATGACCTGCTTGCCCTTCAGTCGTAGCGTACAAGCGCTCCCTTCTACCCGCAAACGTTACGTAGCAAAATGGGATGGGCCCCAAAGATAGGTGCAGCAAGCCAATTATCCGATATCATCCCCAAATGCAGGTTGAACGATTGCCGCATGGGCGCAGCGGGCCGAAGGACAATATTCCGTGACTGAGAGCGACCTACGGATCGCGGTTACCGGCGGCAGTGGCTTTGTCGGCTCGGCGACGATCCGCCGTCTGTCCCATCTCGTTCCGATACTCGATGCGTATCGAACTGTTCCCGCGCCGGCGCACGACAGAGTGCGCTCGGTCCAAGTCGACGTGTCAAGCAAGGTTGCGCTGACCGCGGCACTGAAGGAATTCGGCGCTACCACCCTCATTAACTTCGCCGCGGCCGCCGACGTCGACGCCTGCGAGCGCGACGCCGGTGATTGGACCAGTGCTGCCTACCAGGCCAACGCCGTATTGCCGAACATCCTGGCGCGGGCGTGTCACGAGGCGGGCGTGCACTTCATACACTTGTCCACCGACTATGTGTTCAGCGGAAATAACGGGCCCTATGATGAAGAAGATCAGCCCGACGACGCCGTGAACTGGTATGGCCAAACCAAGTTGGAGGGTGAACGGGCAGCGCTGCGCGTCAACCCGGATGCGGCCATTGTCCGGATATCCACTCCGTATGGTGATCTCCATACTCGCAAAATCGATATCGTGCAGCTAGTCCGAAGACGTCTATCAGCGGGACAGCCGTTTACTGGAGCTGTCGATTCTTTAATCACACCGACATGGCTCGGCGATGTGGCAACTGGCTTAGCCGCGGTTTCAGCGGCGCGCGGAACCGGCGTGTATCACGTCTCCGGGTCCACCATCCTGAGCCCTTATGAGGTGGCGTTGATCGTTTCGCGCACCTACGGTCTCGATGAATCGCTCATTTCACCCGTATTGAACGCGGCTTTGGCTCAGCCCGGTCGTGCGGTTCGGCCATTGCGATCCGCCCTATTCAGCAAGCGGCTCCAAGCCGATGGGGATGGTTCGATCAGGTTTGCCGGCATTGCCGAAGGCGTTGGGAAAGTACGCGATCTTGAGGCGGTTCGATAGCCTCTCAACGACGCAACTCGAGATCGGCGGCGCCAAACGCTCCTGGCAGCAGATCCGCCACGCGTGTCAGGTGCACAGCACCGACTTTGTTCGACAGGATCACGTCAGCGTCCGGTGCGAGTTCCACCATTACCTGGCGGCAAGCGCCGCACGGCGCGATGGGGGCCCGGGTATCTCCCACTACCGCCAGGAGCACAATCCTTGTCGCGCTGGCCGACCGTGCGGCGAATAGCGCCACCCGCTCGGCACACATGGTCAGGCCATAGGACGCATTTTCTATGTTGCAGCCGCTAAACACCCGACCATCTGCGCAGAGTACAGCGGCGCCAACTGCGAACTGTGAGTAGGGCGCGTAGGCCCGTTCTCGGGCCTTCCAGGCGGCCGCGATGAGCCCGGAATGGACGGCGGTCAACGCGATCACGTGGAAGCCTGCTCGGATTCGACTACTGGCGTCGGCGTCGTTTCTGGCTTCGGCACCCTGCGCACCAAGACTCGCCGCACGCGGTGGCCGTCCATCTCCTCGACGGTCGCTCGCAAGTTGGCGGTTTCAGCGCTCGCGCCAATAACAGGTGTGGCGCCGAGTTGACTATAGATCAGGCCTCCTATCGTGTCGAAGGCATCACTTTGGACTTCGAGATGCAATAACTCGTTGACCTCATTGATGCCCACGCTCCCGTCGACGCTATACACATACTCGGCTACGCGCTGCGTGGCGGGCCGCTCCTTGTCGTACTCGTCCTGGATGTCGCCGACTATCTCCTCCAGGATATCCTCAATGGAGACGATGCCGGCGGTGCCTCCGTACTCATCGAGTACGATCGCCAGATGCGTCTTCTTGGCCCGCATTTCCTGAAGGGCCTGAGCAACCAGCTGTGACTCAGCCACGAAGACGGGCGGCCGCACGAGGTCACGCAGGTTGGTTGGACGCGCAGGAGACTGAAGCAGGCGCAGCAGATCTTTGACGTACAGCACGCCGACCACGTTGTCGATGCTCCGGTCATACACGGGAATGCGAGAGTGTCCGCTGGCATAGATGACCGGCAACGCGGTGTCGACTGTCGAGTCGGCAGGAAGCGCAATGACATCCAGGCGCGGGCGCATCACCTCGCGCACCAGGGTGTCTCCAAACTCGAACACTCCATGGATCATTTCGCGCTCTTCATTTTCGAGCACGCCTTGTTCGCTACCAACATCGACGAGTAGGCGGAGTTCTTCCTCGGAATAGCGGGGGTCGAGCGCCACAGTGCTGCCGCCAACCAGCCGCACTAACGCGCTGGATACTGCGTCCAAGACGGCGGTGATCGGACGCAACACCAGGATAAGCGTACGCACTGGCCTGGCGAGGACAAGTGCAGCACGTTCGGTGTTCTGGATCGCCAGCACCTTCGGCGTGACATCGGCGAACAGCAACACTATCGCCGACATGATGAATGCCGTCGCGACAGCGCGTACCCACGCTGGATTTGGCGGCAAGATCGCCAGAGCAAGCTCAGTCGCCATGCTCGTGCTCACGACGATCGCAAGCGAATTGAGCACCAACAACGTAATGAGAAAGCGATGCGGCTCTTTCAGAATGCCGACCACCACGTCGGCAGAGCCGCCATTGGACTGTTCGGCCAGTTGGTGGATCCGGCTGCGGCGGACCCCCGTGAGCGCGGTCTCCGAGGCTGACGCGAAGGCAGCGAATAGCAAACAAACGACGATGACGGCAATCTGGATGCCAATCGCGGCGTCCATCCGTTGGGTCCCCTTGACCTAGCTCCGGCGGAGTGCTCAGCTAGCCAGTGCCAGCTATGCGAGCAGTGCACTCACCGACAGGTTGTTGTGGATGCGGTGGATGGCTTCGGCGAGGAGCGGTGCAACCGACAACACGTGGATCGTGTGGTTGAGCTTTTCCACTGGCACCGCGATGGTGTTCGTGACAATTGCCTTGTTCAACACTCCTGACGTCAGCCGCTCAGCCGCGTTACCCGCCAAGATGGGGTGCGTCGCAAGTGCGTACACGCGCTGCGCACCGCGCTCCCGTAGCATCGCTGCGGCTTCCACCAACGTTCCACCTGTCGAGATCATGTCATCGACGATGACAGCGGTCCGCCCACGCACATCACCGACCATCTCGATCATTTCCACAGTGTCCGGCCTAAACCGTTGTTTGGCAATAATCGCCAAGCTGGCATCGAACCGGCTGCGGAACTCGTTGGCGCGCGCCACCCCGCCAGCATCCGGTGACACGATTACCAGGTTATCCAGGTCCAGCG
Source organism: Chloroflexota bacterium (assembly GCA_025449435.1). Next base: position 64,748 of record JANWJO010000015.1, read on the forward strand.
TGCGAAAATAGTCGGCGAGGATGCGGCCGGCGCGCAAGTGATCGACGGGAATATCGAAAAAGCCCTCGATGGCGGGTGCATGGAGATCGACAGTGAGCACGCGATTGGCGCCGGCAACAGTCAGCAAATTGGCCACCAACTTGGCAGAAATTGGTTCTCTCGCCGCCGTCTTCTTCTCCTGTTTCGCGTAGGCGAAGTAAGGGACGACGGCGGTAATCCGCTCGGCTGAGCCACGCCGGAGCGCATCGATCAAGATGAGCAACTGCATGATGTGGTGATCCACCGGTTCGCTCATGGACTGCACAACGAACACATCGGCGCCACGCACATTCTGTTCGATGTGGATCCGCACTTCGTCGTTGGGAAATCGATCGACGGCTACCTTGCCCAGAGGGATGTTGAGGCAATCGCAAATTTCACAGGCAAGAGCCTGGTTCGACGTACCACTAAATACTTGCAGTGTGTGGGGCACGAGCAATCTCCACGCCAGGCTCCAAACCGATGGCACCGAACGCGCTGCCAGTCTAGTTTTCGCCAACTCGACCTGTCAAGAATGGTGCTCGGGCGTTTGCAGCGAGATACCGAGGTGGCCAGTCGCATTGACCGCCAGATTCCTCGCGCGCCGGAGTGACTGACCCGAAACGTACGTACTCCGCACTAACCAATGACCAGGTTGATAAGCCGGCCCGGGGCAAAGAACGACCGCTTAATAGCCTTGCCAGCGAGTTCGGCGGCCACCTTGGGCAATTTCGAGGCAGCCGCCAGTGTCTCGGCTTCGCCGGCGCTCGCGTCTATTTCGAGGCGGTCGCGCACCTTACCGTTGACTTGCACAACCAAGGTGACGCGCACATCACGGACAAGTTCCGCATCAAAAGCGGGCCACTGTTGAAGGTGAACGCTGCCCGTTCCGCCGCTTCGCTGCCAGAGCTCTTCGGCCTGGAACACAGCCATCGGTGCAAACATCAGGATGAGTGCCCGCACGCACTCTTGCCACAGGTTCGTGCTGATCGTTTTGGCGCGCGTCGCTTCCACCAAGTTATTGACGAGGATCATCAGCGCGCTTACAGCGGTGTTAAAACGCATTTCATCCAAGTCGTCCCCGACCTTTTGGATGGTTTTGTGAAGAAGTTGGCGTACCGAGGTATCAGTCTGCTCGTTGCTCGAGACGTAAGGGCTGTCGCACACCCCCCACACTCGTGACAACAAACGGTCGATGCCGTTGATGCCCTTTTCGTCCCACAACAGATTTTGATCAAACGGCCCCATGAACAGTTCGTACAGGCGAAGGGAATCGGCGCCGTGCGCCTCGACCACGCTGTCGGGCGTTATGACGTTGCCCCGACTTTTCGACATGCGCTTACCAACTGCGCCGTGCCTGTCGGGCAGTGGCGAGTGCAGCACGCCCTGAGGCCGGTATCGGGAGAAGGGTTCTTGGAACGAGACCAGACCAGCATCATACATGACCTTGGTCCAGAAGCGCGCGTACAGCAAATGCATGACGGTGTGTTCGAGGCCACCAACATACAGGTCCACTGGCATCCAATAGTTGGCTGACTCGCGGCTGAACGCCGCGAGCGTATCCTTTGGCGAGCAAAACCTCAGGAAGTACCATGAGGAGCAGGCAAAACCGCCCAGCGTGTCCGTCTCCCGCCGGGCAGGTCCACCGCAGGTTGGGCAGGTGGTGTTCACCCAATCGGTGGCAGTTTCAAGGGGCGATCGTCCCGACCCTGTGGGCTGCCAATCGACCACCTCAGGGAGCACGACCGGCAATTGCTCCTCTGGTACCGCAACGCTGCCATGGTGTGGACAATGGATGATCGGTATGGGAGCGCCCCAATAGCGCTGCCGGCTGATCAGCCAGTCCCTCATCTTGAAGTTGGTTTGTGCCTCGCCGAGACCACGCTCGCGCAAGTCCGCCACAATCCGCACTTTTGCAACGCTTGGTGGCAGGCCATCGTAGACGCCAGAGTTTATGAGCTCGCCGTCACCGGGGAAGGCTTGAGCTATTGGCGCACCTGGTGTCGTGCCGGGCTCCAAGATGACCTTGCGAATGGGCAGGTTATAGCGTGTGGCAAACGAGAAGTCTCGCTCGTCGTGTGCCGGCACCGCCATGATCATGCCGGTGCCGTAGCTGGCAAGGACGTAGTCAGCGATCCAGATCGGGATGTGCTCGCCATTGACCGGGTTGACCGCGTACGCGCCCGTGAATTCGCCGGTGCGCTCGCGAGTCGACGATGTGCGCTCGATCTCGGTAGTACGGCGGGACAGGCTGACGTATTCGTCCACAGCTGTGCGCCGGTCTGGTGTGACGAGCGCTTCTACCAGCGGATGCTCAGGTGCCATAACAAAGAACGTGGCGCCAAACAGGGTGTCGGGGCGCGTGGTAAACACCTCCAGCGGCGTTCCGAATGTAGAGTGGAACAGCACACGGGCGCCTTCGCTGCGTCCAATCCAGTTGCTCTGCATGGTCTTGACGCTCTCCGGCCAGTCGATCAGCGACAGATCATCGAGCAAGCGATCGGCATACGCCGTTATCCGAAAGAACCACTGCTCCATCTCCCGACGCTCGACTAATGAATCACAGCGCCAGCAGTGGCCGCCGTGTACCTCCTCGTTGGCGAGCGTGGTTTTGCACGAAGGGCACCACCATACCGGCGCCTTGTCGCGATAGGCGAGCCCGCGCTTATACAGGAGAAGAAAGAACCATTGGGTCCAGCGATAATAGTCTGGCTTGCTCGAGTCGATTTCGCGGTCCCAGTCGTAGGCGTTGCCCACCAAGCGCAGTTGACGCTTGTAGTTCGCCGTGTTCTTGTTCGTCGTGTCGCGTGGATGTACCCCCAGGCGAATAGCCTCATTTTCAGCTGGTTGGCCGAAGGCATCCCACCCCATCGGGTGGAGGACCGTGCGACCGCGCATACGTTGGAACCGGCTGACGACGTCAGTAGGAATGTAGTTGTGGCAGTGCCCGACCGAGAGCCCATCGCCCGATGGATAGGGGAACATGTCCAGGCAGTAGTATTTCGGTGCTCCTGGCTTTTCGATGACGCGGTCGAGCTGGTCGCGGTCCCAAATCGCTCGCCACTTGGCTTCCAGGGCATGTGGGTCGTAGGTTGACTCGCCAGCCTGAGCGTCCGTTGACGCATCAGTACTGCTATTGGCTACTGCCATGGTTGATCCTCCGTGTCGGTACCGCTGACTCGTAATGCCGCCTGTGTATTGCTTCTAGGACGACCGGCCGCGCGGCAAGCTACCCTTGTACAAGGACATCGCCCGGATTGATGTAAGGTTGTACGTAAGCGTTGCCGTCCGCGGCCTTGATCGTGGTTTTGCCGTCAGCCACGCCAAAGATTTTGACGTGTTCTTTCGCGTTCACGGTCGGATGACCGGTAAGGTTGATGTCAATATACTTGGTGTCGGCCGTGAGAATTTGCACCCAGGTATTTTCGCCGCGCGGATCAACATAATAAACGTCGCCGGTTACCACTACCTTTTTCCCTTGGTAGATTTCTGGATTCGCGTCCAGTTCGTTCCCAGTTACCGGCGCGTAGGCGTCGAGGCTTGGTGTTGGGGTGGCCAGAGCCGACGGCGTCGGAGTCGATGCCAGCGTTTGGGCCGTAGC
>JANWJO010000016.1 GCA_025449435.1 Chloroflexota bacterium
CCTGCACCGGCACTCAGCCGCCAGTTCAAGCCAACGCGTAGCTGACGTATCCCTAGTAGGAATGCCCAACTACTGAGCGCGATGGCCATGCCATCGTTGTCGACGGAAGCGGAAACAAACAGAAACATAGGATTGAAGGCCGTGAGCGCAACCGCCAAGACCGCGATCGAACGTCGCTCCGGACGTACCAGGAGGGCTAGTTGCGCGATGGCGAGGAGCGTCGCCACACCGCTGAGAATGCCCACCAAGCGTGCCAGGTGAATTTCAAGAGCAACGCCACGCCAGGGAAAGTCCTGTTCGGGGCTCGGTACCACCAAGTTCTTGTTCCAATTCGATCTATCGGGGTGGCCGACATCTGGATTGGGGTTGAGGACGAGCGTTTGAGCTGGGTGTGCTGGGACAGCCCAACCAGTGAGTACGCCGGTGATGAGGTAGTACAGTGGCGGCTGGCCTGCCTCTTGTTTTGGGTCCAGATATCGATGGGCGTCGTGGACGTTGAGCACCGGCAATCCCCGGCCAGCAGCGAGCTGCCAGAGGTAGCCGGCGTGAGAGTTCTCGTCGCTCGCTTCCAGTATTGGTGATGCCACGCTATACACCAGGGCGAGTACCACATACATCGCGATGACGGCCGCAACTGCCCCATTCCCACCTCGCCAAGTGGACGAAGATTTGGGCACTCCGCTGGCCGCACCAGCACTGTGCGTCTCTGACTGACCCATCTACGGCACCACTACCGATAGGAGCTTTAGCGCGTCACCCGAGCCAGACGCCACGCGCTTACCCGACGCACTGTCATACAGGATGATGTAAAGGGTATATGCGCCGGCAGGTAATTGAGCAAGCGCCAGGTGGTGTTCGCTTGTGATGATCTCTCCTGCGACCCAGCTCGTACTCGGCGCCCCATCGCCACCGGCCAGCAAGTCGCTTTGTGTCGCGAGCTTACCACCTGCATCGATGACTTGAACGCTGACTTTGAGTGGTGCGTTCGTGACGCCGCTTGCTTGCCAAAATAGTGTGAGGTCTATCGACTGGCGAGCAGAAATCTCAGGCGCTTGTGCAGTTTGACCATCCGCGTGCAGGTTATAGCCTATAAGCTGAACACCGTTGCTGTAACCGACCGACGCAGGTACTTGCGGCGACGCGGTAAACGTGTGTTGACGGCTGTTGACCTGTATTGATCCGACCGTGGCTAGTTTTGCTGGCTGATCATCGTCGCGCACGATCATTTGCGCTGATCCCGCAATCGCGGCCGGACTGACGGCAACTTTGACATATTCCCGCACCGTCTCACCGGCACGCCAACGATCGACTGCGAAGCCGGCACCGCCCGGGTGCAATACTGTCGAGCCGATCACGACGCCACCTTCGGTGATCACGAAGGTCAAAGTCGGAACTCGAGGTGCCACGGACGGCGCGTGCCACCGGAGTTCGAATGTCGAGGAAGTGCCGGCCTGTAGCGCTTGTGCCGCCGAGGCAAGCTGCACCTGAAGCCCTCCGATGGATGTTGATGTTCCAGCAAACGTCGCCGGCTCTACCGGAGGGCTGACGGTCAGTGCACCAAGATCCACTGCATCCCCGAGTGGTGTCTCATCAAGCCTGCTGGCTGGCTGTGGCACTCCGCCTGAAAGTGACTCGACACGTAGTTGGTAGGTTCCCGGCACAATATCGCCGGGTACGAGTAAGGCAAACCGATCATCGACCGGCTGTCCCTCGTGCCAGAGTCGCGTAGGATAGTAACCGTCCGCTGGCTCCGAAACGGCGGAGGTGACGTCAAAGCCATCGCTATTCACGAGGTGGTAGGCGACCTGCAAAGCCGGGTGCTGATTGCTAGCCAATTGCCACGTGGTTGCAATCAGCAAATTCGTGTCTGCTCGAACTGCGGTCGGGAGGGCCGACTTCTGAAGCGATAGCCCTGTCTTCCACACAGCGATGGGGATGGAATTCGGAGCTGTTGCGGTTGGCAGGCCGATGACCACTGGGCCGAACTTGACGGCTCCGTTGACAGGCAGCAGCGGGACAAACCGCATACTCACTGGCGTCCAATCGTCCTCGCCGCTCGCACGAGCGGTTCCAACCTCTACCAGATAAATCCCCGGTGGAGCGGCGGCCGGAATAGACAATGCAATAGTAGTTGTTGGCTCTGCTTGCCCGGTCCACGATGCCCAAGGGGTGCCCGCGGGGTTCACTAGTTGCGCGACAAGTTTCTTGTCCGAGCCATTGGACACCCCGACCTGGACGTACAGGGTATTACCGGGGGTGACGTGCGCCCCGGTTCCGCCGTCTCCCTGCGATCCAAAGGTGTAGCTTGTAAGGCGGAGCGCTCCTAGCAAGGTTACATCCACCGGAACCGGCGATCCCAGTGACTCACCGCGGCCACTGGATGCGCCAATTACAGCCGCGATTAGCACCCCTGCGACGGCAACACAGCTCGTCGCAATGAAGTAGTCTGATTGGGCATGGTCAGTCGGCCCTTCAGCAGTTCGCTCGGATTTTGGTTTTTTCAGGCTGGTCAAGGCTCCCCAGCCTAGCGCTAGGCCAATGGCGAGCAATCCCGCAACCGACAGGACTGTTGCTAGGCGTTGCCACCGGACGTCACCAAATGTGGCTATGACCTTGTGTTGGCCACCACCGAGCGGAAAGGCGATCAGGCCCGCTCCCTGGCTTGGTTGCCATGCCGTGTCTTGCCCATCCACCTGTACGTTCCAACCAGGGAATCCTAGGATGGGCAACACCACAAGGCTCGGTGACGTTTGGGTCAGTGCGAAATGCTGCGTCGATGCTGGAGCAACGGCTGGCACGGTAGCCGCCGGGTCCTGCGTAGGTGCCTCGCCGGTTATCTGTTGGAGCGACCACCCTGAAACCGTGAGCCGGTCCGCCGCGCTTGCAGGCAGGTACTCGCCGGCCGCACTCGTTCCTACCAGATGGTACAGCGTCTCAAAGGTGGCGATTCCCTCTGCGGTCGCCAGACTTTTTGGAACATCGGTGCCAACGGGAACCAGTGCCCATAGGCTGCTGCCGGTGATGAGCAAGATGGCGGCAAAACTCGCAGGTATGCACACCTTCTTCGGGAGGGCTCCGGCAAGCTCGGCAGCGATTGCGGCGACGGCCACGCCAGCTATGGCTAGGTATCGCCAGGGGAATTGCACGAGTTGAAGTGGTGTGAGCGTACTCCAGACGGAGGTGCTCACCGAGGTGCACAGTGCAAGAGCTACGCCAGCTACGAGGAGAGTCACGACGAGTCGAATAGAACGCCAGTCGCGCCGAAAGAGCATTCCAACGAGTACCACACCACCAACTAAACAGACGAGTCCTTGGGCAAGGCCGAATTGGTAGCCGTACTGCGCGCTACCGATGAATACTGCCCCGTACTGCTGGATTGGATTGAGGGCTATCAACTGGTGTAGGTCTGCGAAGTTATCTCGCCAGTTGTAAAAGCGATAGAGCTTCGACAGCGTCAGGTCGCTTTGCAAGAGAGTGGCAGGCAGCCAGCTCCACGCAGTTACGGCGAGTGCGGCTACTCCCGCCACAAGGGCGAGTACAACTTGCAATACCAGCATGCGTGCTGATCGCCATTGCAACGATGGCAGTGACAGGAGAATTGCTGCCGGCACGAACAGCAGCACCGACAGGAAGTGCGTGAGTATCAGACCGGCTAGGGACAACGACAGCAGTGAGCAGCGAAAAAGCCCTGGTTTGGCGAACATGCGATCGGTGTTCAGCAGGATCAATGGGAACCAGCACGTGGCCAGAAATTCAGAAAGGTCGCCACGAAAATACAGATTCACCAGGTGATACGGCGCCAGGGCGAGGAACACAGCTCCCAACGCCGCGGGCCACGCCGGCGCTCGCTCACGCAGCCAAAAGAAGCCGGCCACACCCGACACCATCAAACCGGCCGATTCCACCACGCCCATCGCCGCGGGGAACCCCAGCCATGCCGAGTGCACGGCAGCAACCAGGAAGTACGGCATCAGCGGAGTGAACAAGAGAATTGGGTAGCCATAGCCAAGGTAAAAGTCAGGCGCCCACCGCGGTACCGCAATGCCTGCTTGCCATTGGCGCCAAACCTCGATAGCACGCAGAAGGTGAAAGTACCCGTCGCTCGTTGCTGGGAACCCCACGCGGGCAAGTGGCAATGCCCCTGCTGCACAGGCAGCAACAACGGTCACCAGAGGCAACGTGTACACCAAGCCGGCTAGTTGCTTGCGGACACCCGACGCTGGCTTAGGTTCCGGAGACAGCAAGGGGATTGAAGTCGGTCGTGCGGTCAAACGTATCGAGTCCCTCCGCCTTCTTGAGAGACCCCACAATCCAGTAGGTAAGGGGCGTCGCTGCCACTTCGTACAGCGTTTTCAGTGCCCACTGGCTAATGATCGTCGTGAGAATCGCTGCATTGGGAAGCACGCCAACAAAAGCCAGCGATACGAAGATGGCCGAGTCTAGGCCCTGGCCAGCGACGGTTGAGCCAATCGTGCGGGTCCACAACCAGCGTCCGCTAGTCAGGATCTTTAACTTGGCGAGGATGAAGCTGTTGCAAAATTCGCCGACAAGGTACGCGGCAAAGCTCGCAGCTAAGAGCCGCGGCGTGGCGCCAAGAATGGTGTCAAACGCGCCCTGATCGCGCCAGAACGGTGCCGGTTCAGCGACTTGGGCGAGTGCGATCGCAACGACCGCGAACAGGTTGCAAATGAAGCCTAACCAGATAACGCGCCGTGTCGTGGTATAGCCATAGACCTCCGTCAGCACATCGCCAAACAGGTATGACAAGGGGAAAATGATGATCGCAGCGGGCACCGTGGCGGCGCCGACACTGATGATCTTGACGGCAACAATGTTGGACGTGACGAGACACGTCACAAACACCGCCACAATCACGAGCAGATAGGGTGACGACCGCAATCATCTACTCCAGCTTCATCGACAACGCGGTAGTGTAACAAACTGCTTGCCGGCACCATCGCTCTCTCGCTCTACTTGACGCTCATGAGATAATTAAGTGTCGATCGGCGAAGGGAGCTGTGCAGCGCCATGGCTGAGTTGAAATTGCGCTGTTCCACCTGCGGCAACTGGTTTAAGGCTAAGGACTACCAAACCACCACGTGCAAGTCTTGCCAGGAAAAAGCGCGCGCCTTGGCTGCCAAGGCTATTGTGGTGAGCGCGCGTGGCGTGACGTTGGCCCGCAGCTACCCACCAACCAATCGGGTGTCTCCGCCGCTGGTCTCCAGTACTGTGGACGTCGAGCCGGTTGCATTGCCTGAATCGCCGGCGACAATTTCGCATGCCACTGATTTGCTCGTCGAGGTGACGGCTGTCGAACCCCACCAAGCTCCCGCCGCAACGGAGCCTGGAGCCCATCAGCCGGCCGCAGTGGATCCAGTTGCGCCGCCTGAGGGAAGCACTGTGGACGTTGCAGCCACAGTAACTTCAACAGCGGCTCCCACTCAGGTGCCACGTGGAAACGTGGCCTGGTTGAAGGTGCACCACGTCAACATTACAGACGAAGAGTTTGGCCAGATTCGCGACATGTATCTCAAGGTACTCCCATTGCCACCGATTGGAATCCACAAAGAATTTGCCAAGTCCTTGGGTATGCCGAATCTGAAGGTATACCGCACGATCCGGCGCATCCGATCAGTTCTCGAACTGCCAACGTACAACGAGCGAAGCCAAACCCCTCAGTAAGGTCCACTCGCTCAAGCCACGTCACGATTACTGCTTAAATGCTATAACGCTATTTCCACTGCGCTGCTGCATCGCGAACCGCATTGTAGACCGGCTCGGCATTGAATTCCGGGTCCACAAGGTCGAAATAGTAGGCTGAGTCCGTCTTCGCTATGTTGCCCACCTGGCGGAAGTACCAGATATTGATTACGCCAACGTAGCCATACTTGTTTCGGGCGAGATTAATGCCGTCCACTGTGAACTGGGCCTGCTGCTCACGAGACACCTGTCCCCAAATGAGTTGGTCAGGAGGAAAGCCGGTTGGCGATGCGTTCCAGCCGTACTCGTTGAACCAGATAGGCTTGTTGGGCTCACCGTTTTTCGTTGCTACGTCCTGGAGCAGGGTGAAGCGCTGAAAATTCAGGCGGTCAGGGCGCGGCGGGTCATCCGGTGGGAAGGCAAGTCCGTACGCGTTGGCCGACAATACATCGAAAGAGCCTTTGGCTCCAGCGTCGTACATCTTCTGGAGGAACTGGATCTCTACCATCGCTCGCGGCGACAATTCCAGTGTTTCCGCCAGCGGCGCACTCAAGACGATCATGCCAGCGAAGGCCTCTTTAGCTCGCGCATAGGCGAGTTTGAGCATCTTCGTGTAGGCGACGGGATCCGGAGGGGAACCTCCCCATTCAACGGCAAGGTTAGGTTCATTCCAAATCTGCACCGCCGTGATCCTCCCCTGGTAGTGCTTTACAAACTGGTAGACAAACTCACCGTAATCGGTGATGTTGTCGGGTGGGGCGTTGAAATTAGGCTTTTGTTGTGTCCACGCCGGTGGGAAGTCGAGCCTGGCTATGACCTTGATGCCATATTTCTCAGCTAGGCTCACGATCTCGTCGTATTTGTCCCAAGAGAACTTTCCTCGGTCGTGTTCTACTTGGTCCCAGAGAAATTGCTCTTTCATCCACCCAATGTGTGCCTCCTTCATCATCTGAACAGTGCGTTCTCGCTTGGCAATTTCGACTTCCTCACCGAGGAAGGTATTGGCGCCGAACGGGAACACGTTCACCAGCGGATTCGACGAGACCGGGCGTTGCGTCGCCGCCTGCGTTGAGCTACTTGTCAGGGCGGTGGTCGTCGTTGCGGCTGTTGATTGGATGCTGAAGGCGGCGCTCGACCCTGTCGTCGATGTCGTGTCAGTCACCGCGGTGGCACAACTCGATAGCACAGCGGCGGCGGCAAGCGCGAGGAATTGCCAACGACTAAGACGTATGCCAACCGGAAGGTTCATTGATAGGATCTTTTCTTTGGTGGTGGGCTCGCTAGTCGCGAGCATCTAATGAGCGACGACCAAGGACAAGCGCGGTAACTCGGTCGGCTCCTCCCCGCACGAGCGCGGCTGCACAAGCATCCAGAGTACTGCCTGTCGTAGCCACATCATCGATAAGGACTGCTGACGAGCCAAGAAGTCCTGCCGAATCACCTATCTGGAATGCCCCCGCTACGTTAGTGCGACGCTGATCGGCGTCCAAACCGATCTGGTCAGCGGTGGCTCTGCCTCGCTTCAGAGCACGGTGGGAGACGCGAACACCGATTTGCTTGCTCAAGGCATCAGCCAGCACGCCTGCTTGGTTATAGCCGCGCGAACGCAACCTGGCTGGGTGAAGTGGAACCGGAACCAGGAGATCGGAATGCCACCCAGCTTGTTCATACGCACTTGCGAGGAAGGTCGCAAGCGCAGGCGCGACAACGGTGGCATTGCCATACTTGAGTGCATGGACTGCCTGGCGCACCGGCCCTGTAAACTCAGCCGCGGCGCGTAGCTCTCTGAACGCAGGCGAATGGAGCACGCAAGTGGCGCACGGCGATGCCGCCGATGGCTGACCACACTGTGCACACGACAGTCCAGCTGGCGCGCGGAATGCCAGTGCGCACGCATCGCACAGCCACGCTCCAGCAAAGTGGCACGCAACGCACCGTGGCGGATACAGGATATCGAGGATGCACTGCCCCGCGGCACTGAGCGCCGCTACGGCGCCGGAGTGTGGCATTGGACACGCTCATACACGTCACGGGTCTGCTCTGCCAGGCGTTGCTGCGTGAACGAACTGAGCACGCGGTTGCGCCCGGCCGTCCCGAGCCTGGTGCGCAACTGCGGGCTGTCGAGTAAGCGCTGGAGAGTCCCGCGTAGGGCGTCCACGTCGTCCTCCGGCACGATCAGGCCCGCCTCGCCAACAACTTCCGGCAACGCTCCGCAGCGCGAGACCACCACAGGGACTCCACAGCTCATGGCTTCGAGTGCTGCCCGACCAAACTGCTCCTTCCAATTCGGCCGCGTACGCGAGGGCAGGGCCGCTACCGACCACCTGGCGTACAGCGAAGGCAGCACAGTTGACGGTTGCTGACCGAGAAACACCACGCGGTCCCTAACACCCAGTTCGACAGCAATGCCGCGAAGCGCCGGGAGCTCGGGGCCAGCACCAGCGATCTCTAGACGCCAGTCACCATAGAGACCGGCAGCAGCACGTATAAGCAGATCGATCCCTTTTTCACGCACGAGACGGGACGCCGCCCCGATGATGAAAGGTGTCGCGCTCATATCCATACCTGGAAGTGGAGCGAACAGGTCCTCGTCGACCACGACCTGTGGAAGGATCACCGTCTCGCCCCGAAAGCCTTTGCGTTCCAATACGTGTTGCGCCTCGGCGCTACCGCACAGTGCAAGTGTTGAGCGCCGAAACACTTGGGTCTGAATAAGGCTAAACGGTGGAGGAACCCTGCGGTAGAGATTTTGCCAGGTAAAGAAGATGACTTTCGCCGCGCCAGCCGCTCGGAGGCATTGCCATGACACCACGTCGGTCGGCTCTTCGTCGATGTGGACGATGTCTGGTCGAATTTCGCGAGCCAGCGCGCACAACCCCCGATAAAAGTGGGTGTGAAAATGCCCGTTGAACACCATTGGAAGAATTTTGGTTTGATACCCCTGCAGGAATGTTGGTTCATATACCAAGGTGCGCGATGCCTCGCGCCACTCCGGCGGCACAACCACCGTGAGCTCTATGCCCGGCAGCCGGCCGAGACACTCGAGCTTGCGCTGGTAGGTGCCTACTACCATGGCTTTGGACACCATGAGCACGCGCACCGTAGCTGCCATCTCCCAATGCTCGAGCGACAACGAAGCGCGATCGGTCCGGCAGTATACCCAACGGCCAGCACCCTCTGGAGAACGTTGAGCGATCGTTGCGCAGCGCGTGTTCGGCAAGTATGATCGGTTCACTGGATGTGGGTTTGAGAAGGGTTGTGAGCTTTGGCTAATAAGCAGCGCGTCGCTATCATTGGCACCGGAAACATCGCGCGAGCGCACGCCAACGCCTATCGAGCCAACGCTGCAGTGGCTGAGGTGGTGGCTGTAGCAGACGTAGATTTGCCGCGGGCGCAGGCCTTTGCTCAACAACATAGCGTTTCGGCCGCGTTTGGAGACGCGAGCGCAATGCTCAGGGCCATCCAGCCCGACGCCGTGAGTGTGTGCGCGCCCAACTACTTGCACGAGCCGCTGAGCGTGGCATGTCTCGAAGCTGGTGCGGCCGTGCTATGCGAGAAGCCAATGTCGACGTCGCTTGAAGGCGCGCAGCGAATGAAGGCAGCTTCGGAGCGCACAGGAAAGACCTTGTACATCGGCTTCAACCATCGTTTTATCGGCAAGTTCGCCAGAGCCAAAGAGATGCTGGACGGGGGAACGTATGGCAAGATGCTCGTCTGCCGGATCGCCATCGGACATGGCATGTTTGAGCGCCTTGGGCAGATGTGGTTCGCGCACAAGGAACTTTCAGGCGGCGGCACACTCATCGATAACGGTGTACACATGCTCGATATGCTGCGTTGGTATGGTGGCAGTATCGTCAGTGCTCAGGCTCAGGTGAAGCGCCTCCGCCTTACCACTGGTGATGTTGAAGACAACGCGATTGCCGTGTTCGAACTTGGCAACGGTGGTATCGCGTCGTTGCAGTGCAGTTGGACCTGGCCGCCAAGTTACACGCTGCTGTTCAGCATGATTTGCGAGCGCGGAACTATCGATCTCAGCACCAATGACGTCATCTCGTACCTGGAGGGCGATGCTGCGCCGGTGACGACCGTCATCCCACCGACCGACAATAACGCATTGCAGATCAAGCACTTCCTGGGAGCTGCACGTGGTGAAGAGCCAAGTTTCGTCACCCCAGATGACGGCATTGCGGCGGTGCGCGCTGCGCTGGCGTCGTATACCAGCAGCGACGAAGGTCGAACCGTCAAGCTGTAACGGCTGACTGGTCGATCTACGAGCGCGGCGAGGTCTGGTTAAGTAAGAACGCCAGGAACTCTGCGTTGGTCTTCGTTCGTTCCATCTGCTGAATGATGCCTCGCGTGTTGCCAATCGGGTCGGACGCCATGGAGAGGGCGCGGCGCAGCCGGAGGACTGCCGTAAGCTCGTTAGGATGGAGCAACAGCTCCTCTCGACGGGTGCTCGACTTGACGATGTCAATGGCCGGGAACACGCGTTCCTCGGCGAGTCGCCGGTCGAGTACGAGTTCCATGTTGCCTGTGCCTTTGAGTTCCTCATAGATCACGTCGTCGAGCCGGCTGTTGGTGTCAACCAAACACGTGGCAATAATGGTGAGGCTACCGCCCTCCTGAAATGCTCGAGCTGCGCCAAAGAACTTTTTGGGCGGGTAGAGAGCCGACGTAGCCATACCTCCGGAGAGGCTGCGGCTATCTCCTGGCGCCGCCAGGTTGTAGGCCCGCGCCAGCCTGGTGATGGAATCGAGCAAGACGACGACGTCAAAACCAGACTCGACCAGGCGGCGAGCCCGCTCCGAAGTCAATTCGGCAAGCTCGGTATGATGCGCGATCGCCTCATCAAAGGTAGAACTGATAAGTTCGGAGTCTAGACTCTTGGCCAGGTCGGTCACTTCTTCGGGACGTTCACCAACCAGACAGACAATCAGCTTGACATCCGGGTAGTTGACGTTAACGCTGCGACCAATCTCCTTGAGGATCGAGGTCTTGCCTGCTTTCGGCGGCGACACGATCAAGGCGCGCTGGCCAAAGCCAATGGGCGACACGAGGTCGATGAGCCGTGCCGTGACCGATTCTGGCCGCTCTAGCCGGATGTGCCGATCTGGGTAAATCGGCGTCAGATCGTCGAACCGTGGCCTCGTAACATTCCTGTTGAGCGGTAATCCATTAATGCTCTGCACATCCAGGAGCTCGGCAAGCCGCCGGCCACCGTACGGCGGACGCACCAGGCCCACGACCTCATCACCTACGCGTAAGCCGTAGCTACGCAACACCTGGATCGTGATCGTGGCATCGTTGGGACTCGCGAGGTAGCCATGGGTACGCAGCGTGTATAGGTTTTGATCGGCCGACATAACGTAACCACGAGTGATGACATCCGATGGGCGCGGAATCTGAGCTACCGGGTCAGCCGGGCGCGCAGCAGGAAGCACCTGCCCGTCGGCAGTGCTTTCGCGCTGGATGGCAGGCGCCTCCGCATACGGCTCGCGGAACCCATTATTACGCCCGTTGCCCTTTGGTTGAATGTAGCCCGCTCGTTGATCTCGGGGTGCAAGAAAGTGGGCGTCCCGTGCCGAACCACTAAATCGCTGGTTAGGTTGTCTGCTCTGCTGCTCTCGTGATCCCTGGCTCTCTCCGCCATCGCGCCAATCGCGTTTGGGGCGTTGATCCCCGCGATTATTACGGTCCATCGGTTGGTAGTCAGCCTGGTGACTCGCCGGGCGTTGCTCCGCATAGCCACCCTGTGGGCGCCGGTTGCCACGGTCACGACGCTCACCGACTCGCTGCGCTGTCCCATCTGCCAGACGGGGCCCCGCTCCCGCTTCTGGCCTCGGGGAGGCGCTATCCACTGGGCCGCGCACGATGTCGCCTCCTGCAGGCAACTCCGTTGCGTCCAGCGCGCCTTGGCCAGGAGGCTCATCTGTACGACGAACGGTATCAACTGTTTCCGGTGTGTTGGGCAACTCAGTTTGCTTACTCACTGTGCTGGCAACATGGGGTCCAGAGTCACTCGACGCGTCGGGAGGAACTGATAACACGCCTTCTGGTGGCGCCACCGCACCGGCGATGCCGGCTCCTGGAATAGCTCGTTGCCGTGCCGGGGGCCGGCGCGTGATGGCTCTGGGACGCCGAGCGACCGCCGGTGCCGTTTCGGCACCGCCCGCGGTAGCGCCTGACTCGACGCCGTTCTCTGCATCGCTGGCAGGAGCAAAAGGATCTGACACGAAATTTCGCCTTTTCTTTGCTGGCAAACCTGATCGAAGGCTGGCACCCTTCACCCTCAAGTTGCGCTACTCGGCGCGATGACTAGAGACCGAGCGCCTAACTCGTCGCGGGCACATATGATTCGTCGGCTGTCTTCCAGCGTTGCGTATTTGGAGCAGCGATCAACGCTGAGCTATCGTGGCCGTTAGCGCCAATCGGACCGCGAACGCGCGCAGATAAACGGCATGGAGCCCTCTGCACCGACTATTCATCGGTAAGACAGTATACCGTACGCTGAACGCCTCCCCTTCAAACTAATCGACCAGCCATGCCAATTAGGCCAACACCAAACGCGAATACGTCCCCAAGACACGGCCTTTCAACTGGAGCGCACAGGAAACCGAGGCTCGGCACCGGTGAGCACTCGTAGAGTTTCGTCAATCGCGATAGCCGCCATCCGATGCTTCGATTCGAGCGAGATGCCTGCCACGTGGGCAGATACGATCACGTTGCGCGCCGACACAATCGCGCGCCCAATCGCCGGCTCGTCCTCGAATACGTCAAGGGCTGCCCCAGCGACCCGTCCTTCGTTCAACGCGGCGCTGAGCGCTCGCTCATCAATAACCCCACCACGACAGGTGTTTATGACGTAGGCTGATGGTTTCACCAGTCCGATACGCCTCTCGTCAAGCATATGCGTAGTAAGTGACGAAAGGTTGACGTGAAACGAAACGATGTCTGCTCGCCGAAGCAGCTCGTCGAACGGTAACAGCTCCACCTGATATCGAGCATTAAACTCCAGATCAGGCAAGAGTTCGTGCCCGAGGATTGTCACGTCAAACCCACTGAGGCGCCGAACTACTAGTTTGCCGATCCGGCCGAGCCCCACAACTCCAACCGTCTTGCCCGTGAGATCTACCCCGATGGCTCGCTCCCATCGGCCATTCGATACATTGTCATGGTTAGCTGGCACCTTGCGCAGTAACGCAAGCATAAGGCCAAGGGTATAATCCGCCACCGTCTGGTCGTTGGCGCCCGGAGTAGTTGTGATAATGACGCCGGCGGAGTGCGCAGCTTCCAAGTCAATAGCGTCATAGCCTACCCCTACGCGTGCGATGACACGCAGGCGCGGTGTGGCAGCGAAAAAGGTGCGATCCATGACATCGGAGCCAGCAATAATCCCGGCAACATCTTGCGCCAGGAGTGCCAGTTCGGCCGGCGAGCGTCCGCCCCGATTCGGTGCGAATTGCAGTTCGATCCCCTGGCGAACAACGGAATCCAATAACTCACGGTCGGCTGGCGTCAGCAATGGCGACGTCACGAGCACCTTCAACTGGCCATGCTCCTCGATTGCCACGTGCGACAACGACTGAGGCCAACCCTTCAGCAGAAGTGCCGCATCACTGCGCGTCGAATGACGTTGATCCCCGGAAACTCTGCCCGTTAGATGTCATATACACATCAACCAACAGTGAATCGCCTTTGTTGGCACCCTTCAAAACCCATGTGACATACACCTCGCCGTTATTGCCAGACACCCCAGGGGAGACCCATACCTCCGAGTGGCCGCCGGGAAAATGCACGATGGCAAACAGGCGTGCACCCGAAATGCCCTTGCCATCTTGATCCGTCAGCACGCCGTTGATACGTACCGTGTCACCATTGGCATACGAGGGTGCGGCAGGAAAGGCGCGAACCGACAGCGGGCCGCTGCGAGTGGTACCCGGCGTGGCAGTCACTGTCGCGATCGGCGTGGCCACTACTGCCAGTGGCTGACTTGGCGATCCAGACACGTGAATGACGGTGCCTGGCGAGCTTTCTCCGAATGGGACTTCCGCTATGACCGGGGGTGGCTTGTCGGGCGCTGGCCCTCCCCATGGCCTGGCGTCGACCTGGAAGGCGTCACGAACCACGAGCCCGCTGAGTACCTCCTGCACGATGACGGTCACTGTTCCTCCGGGGGCTTGCGAGTCTAGAGTCCATTGTTTGATCCATTGCCCACTGAGGTCAAGTTGTGCGCCAAAGGTGGTCGCCTGATTGAACGAGTCGCCGTTGGCGTACACAACGAGCACATTCACAAAAGTTTGCGGCGTCCCACCAACAATGAGTACCTGTTGGTCGCCAGGTTTGACACTGAGTTTCGACAGGGTGATGTCCAGCGGGCGCGGCCGGACAGGCGGCGGAGTGGCAGTGGGCATCGGCGTCGGATACTGACTCGCCGCTGGGACCGTGCTCGTGGATCCCGGCGGGGCCAACCAGTAATCGACCAACTGGGCGGGTGTACACGCTGCCAGCACGGCAGTCAAAACGATCCAATACAGTGCGTAAGTGATCGGGCGGCGTGGCCATGAGTCGTTACGCCGGTCCGACGCGGTTTTGAGTGCCAATTCCCCTATTCCAGCGGTGCGGTTTGTGTCGCGTGCTGCGGCTGCACACGGCGGAGGCGAGTGATGAGATCGTGTACGGTTAAACCTCGCTCCTCTCGCTTGTCCTGCATGTTCCGTAGGGTTACCGTGTGCGACTCGACCTCGTTGTCACCAATGATCACGGCAAACGCGGCCCCATAATGGTCGGCTTGCCGGAGTTGCGCTGGTAGTCTCCGGCTCCCTGGTGTCGCCACCGCTGCGTTGCCAGCATTGCGCAGGGTCTGTGCGACTTGTGTTGCCCACATCCTGGCCTCGTCACCAAGGTGGCACACGTATACGAGAGGCGCCGGAATGGCCGGGATGGGTACACCTTGTTCCTGCAGCGTGAGGATGGCGCGCTCCACACCCGAGCCAAAACCGACGGCGGGAACGGCATCGCCACCAAGCTCTTGAATCAGACCGTCGTAGCGCCCGCCGCCGCCGAGGGCCGCCTGCGCTCCGTGTGACTGCCCATAAAACTCAAACACCGTGCGTGTGTAGTAGCCGAGGCCACGTACCAACCGGTCGTTCTGGACAACCGGGATGTGCATCGCGTCCAGTAGCGTGCGCAGCTCGTCGTAATGTTGCCTGCAAGGCTCGCAGAGAAAGGCGGCAGGCTTCGGAGCACGGGCAATGACGGGCTGGCAGCGCGCTTCCTTACAGTCCAGCAGTCGCAACGGATTCTTGTCGAAGCGAACCCGGCAGTTGTCACACACATCGGCAAGGAGCGGTCGGTAATACTCCCTAAGCCGTTCGATATAGGCTGGCCTGCACTGATAGTCGCCAATGCTATTAAGCTGGATTTCGATGCCACTTATTCCCAAGGCAGCGAAGTACCGGCTGAGCAGGGCAATCACTTCGGCGTCCATGCTTGGATGCGCGTCGCCTATTGCCTCGACGCCGAATTGGTGATGTTCGCGCAACCGGCCCTTTTGTGGTCGATCGTAGCGGAAAATGGGCACTATGTAAAACAAACGGACCGGAGTAGGCAGGCTGCGCATGCCCTCTTGAAGGTAAGCGCGCATTACCGGCGCCGTACCTTCGCTTCGCAAGGTCAGCTTGGTATGCCCGCGGTCTTCAAACGTATAGGTTTCTTGCTCAATGAGGTCGGTACCTTCGCCAACACCACGCACAAAGAGAGCAGTCTCCTCAAAGGACGGCGTGTCGATCTGGCTATACCCGTACAACTCGGCTACGCGCGAGGCGTGGTACCGCACGTATCGCCAGGCGGCCTGTTGTGCGGGCAAGATGTCGTCTGTGCCAGTCGGCCGCCGAAACACGCTTAGGTACCTTCCTCAATTCGTTGGGGTCCGCACCGTACCGCCCTCCGGTAGGGAGTCCAGTCTAGCGGTCTTTAGATGCCCTTGCCGGCAATGAGCGAAGCTCAGAAGGCCGACTGTGCAAGCCACCCACCCAGCAGGTTCAGCAGAAATATAGCAATGATTGGCGTAAAGTCGATGCCGCCAAACGTCGGAATAATGCGCCTCAGCGGCTCCAATACGGGCTCGGTAACTTCGTACAAAACCCGCACGATCGGATTGCTTGTTCCCGGCGAGAACCACGACAGCAAGGCACGAGCGATGACGGCGAAAGTGAGCAGCCGGAGCAACCACTCGATGACCTGAATTACGTAGTACATAGCGACGAGTTTTCGATTCCTTGCCGGATCACTGGCGCCTCAAGGCCCATGAATTACTCTACCCTAGGCTTTGCGCCTTTGCATATGCGGCCAATACGGCCTCGACAATGGCTGCTCGCACGCCCCGCCGCTCAAGTGCGAGCAGCCCTTCGACAGTAGTTCCTCCTGGGGAAGTCACCGCGTTGCGCAACTCTGCGATGTGGCGCGAGTCAGTTTTCGATAGGGTGGCAGCACCCAGGACGGTTTGCTGGGCGAGTAAGGTGGCTTGGTCCCTGGAAAACCCAATGTGAACGCCCGCGTCGATCAGCGCCTCGATGACGAGAAAAACGTATGCCGGCCCGCTGCCGGACACTGCCGTCGCCATGTCGAGATACTTTTCACTCTCCACGCGCAGTTCGGCGCCCGTCGAACCGAACAGCTCCTTGGCAAACTGCAAGTGCTGGGGAGTGGTTTCTGGTGCTGCCCACCAGACGATCATGCCCTGACCAACTTTACACAGAATATTCGGCATGAGCCGGATCACGGCCGAGCGCGATAAGGCTTGCTGAACAGTTGCAGCGTGCTCACCAGCCATAAGCGTCATTACGAGCGCGTTGTCGCCGACCCAATTCGCCAAGGTCGGCGCCGCTGTGGCGAACTGTTGCGGTTTGATGGCCAGGAGCAAAGCGTAGGCACTCCGGACCACATCGTTCGGTTCGGGTACCGTCTCGATGCCATACTGCTGTTCCAGTTGCTGGCGCCGTCCAGCGATTGGTTCGACGACGACGACCCCGGAGGGACTGAGCACCTTGCCACTGGCAACGGCGCCGGCGATGAAGGCCTCACCCATAGCTCCGCCGCCGATGACAGCGAGCTGCTTCGTTCTCATAATTCCGTCCTTCCCGCGCCCCGATCCCCTACTGGAGACGTTGCCCGAAAATTGCTGTGCCGATGCGCACCATCGTAGCCCCTTCCTCAATAGCAACCACGTAATCGTTGCTCATACCCATGGAGAGCTCCGGAAGCTCCTGCCCAGATGCCTGCTCAAGGCGGTCACGCAACTCGCGTAACTGGCGAAAGATGAACCGCGCATCGTTCGGGTCCGTCACGTGCGGCGCTATCGTCATCAGTCCAACAACCCGCTGCCCCAGCATTTCGCTTATCTCACCAAACGATTGTTGCACCTGCTCGATAGTGAACCCTTGCTTGGTCGCTTCCCCGGAGACGTTAACTTCGAGGAGGCAGTATGGTGAACTCTGTTGGGCTGCATTAACCCGTTGTGAGAGGCGGCGAGCAAGGTCCACCGAGTCGACGGAGTGCACAAAGTCAAACAGTTCGCGCGCCTTGCGAACCTTGTTCGTTTGGAGGTGGCCGATGAGGTGCCAGGATACGTCGCCACTCGTCTCTATCGCCCCAATCTTGGACTCTGCTTCCTGCACACGATTCTCACCCAGGTCGACGATGCCGGCCCTCAACGCGCTCACGATCCTGGATACGGGCACTGTTTTGGAGACCGCTACCAACCGTACTAACGCCGGATTCCGGTGCGAGCGTTGGGCAGCTTGTTCTATGTGCGAACGGACCAATGCGACGTTTTGGGCAATACTGTTCTGTTCGCTAGTCACCACACTCACCCTCTGTGCCGAAGCGAGGTGTTCGGGAGGTATTCCGGGTTGATGCTTCGGCCCTATGATGCCGTCCCGGTGCCGATAAGGTACACGGCTTGCCACGGGTCGGCATGCGTTTTGAAGGTGTCCCTTGATGTGACATTCCCGTTGAGAGTCACTACCCGGTTGATGTAGGTATCGAAGCCATCGTGTGACCAGTCCACTTGTTTGACGACACCCTTGGGCAGTGTTGGGTCGGGTTGGCGAAGGTCCGCGGGATGCGGTTTTACGTTGTAAATTGGGCCATCGACGAGTTGGACCTTACGGCCCGTGGGCGTCCCATAGAGCGTCACGGCCATATTGGCCGTCGATGTGTCAACAGAAACCTCGATCAACATGTAGGCTCCGGTGTCGTTCTTAAACTTCAGGTCGAGTTGTGGACTGAAAATGGTCGCATCGAAGCCCTCGGGATATCCCCCCTGCGTGTAATAGGGCACAGCATAGGCGTGGTCATGACGCTCAACGATGGGCAGACCGGCCCACAATGCCGCTCGAAAAACGGTGGTGGATACCTGGCAAATCCCGCCACCAACACCTTCTGCGGTGCGATGATCCGCGATGATCAGTCCTGTATCGAACCCGGTGTCCGTGCTGATCTCTCCAACGGTGTCGTCGAAAGAAAACACTTGGTCCGGAGCGATCAACGTATCATTGATGAGTTGCGAGCCGCGCTTGATGTTGACGATGCGCTCTGGTGGTGAGTAGGCAAAGTTCGACGTCCCGGTAGCAATCACATCGGTAATCCCCAGGCTGGCCAGCGTGGTCTGAGAAATCTTGGCTGGTTGCACGGTCGCCGGCAATGCATACGTACGGGCAGTTCCCTCCATGGCGGCGAGCAACCCTTGAACAGCTGCGGTTTGGTCTACCGTGATGCCGTCCTGAGAAGATGTCGACGTCGCCAGCTTGCCATTGGTCCACGTGACCTTGGCATCAATTGGGACTTGATTTGCCTCTTTGGCATAGGACGCGACGAGAGACTGTGCCATTGGCATGTTCAACGAAAGGGCCAACTTAGGCGCCCCTGATTCGTCGAGGGAAGAATTCAACTGGATGAGCCCTGCCAAATCCGCTGGAGACAAGGTCCACTGCTTGTTAGGAGTCTTCACTGTCAATGGCGTAGTCGTTACTCTAGAGAGCTCAGCCTGAAGACTGGCGACATCAGCCAAGCCAAGCAGCGCCGGGCGAGAGTTGGTGGTGACCACTGGTACCATGTACTTGCCACTCTCTAGGTTTTGCTGAATGGCCTCGGCGGTCGCGGCGACGTTGAGCGAACGGCCGGTCACGCCCGGACTTACCACAACCAATTTGCCACTGACAAGCGCAAACGAGGCTTCGCGTGGCGCGAGCTCGAGTTGGTGCGCGAGAGGCGCCAGCAGATTCTGCAGGGCAGTCATATCTATTGACGCTACCGCGTGGCTCTGCCCACCCGGCTGTTCGATGCGGATGACGCTCGCCACTGCTTCTTTGGACATGGTTGCTGGGCCGATCGGCGTTTGCAGCACCACATCCTGCGCTACCCAGAGCGTTGCTTGCGTCACCGCCTCGGAGACGTCACCGTCGACAGTCGCCGGTCTGGTAATCGTGAGTGGAATGTTCACCGGGCTCAGGTCAATCCGGCTGAGGCGCTCGGTGAGGATCGCGGTGAGCGCCTGCTCATCCACTTGGCGGCCGCTCTGCGAGGGCGTGACTTGGATCGTGGCACCGTCGAGCGTGATACCAGCGTCGCGGACGGGGATGTACTCGCCGGCTGCAACCTTGGCCACTTCTGCCTGCATCTTCGCCTGATCGATGCTCACGCTCAGGGGAATAGACGGATGATCAACTACTGGACCAAACTGGCTCACGAGTTCGAACGGTGCACTCGACGAGCGACCAGTGAGCATGGCCTTGTCCACCGCGCCAAACGTGTCGTAATGCAGCCCTAAGTCCGACAAGGGGACGGTCCACACCTTGCTGCCATCAGTCAGCGTCAGTTGAGACGATAGCGAGGTGGTCAGCCCGGTGCTCACGGCCGATGCTGCCTCAACTGGCGTCATGCCGCCCACGGGGACCGTGCCGACTGCCACTCCAGGGTACACACGCCCGATGTGCGAGCCTTGATAGGCCACAGCACCGGCGAGCGGAACAATTACCACGATGCCGGCGACGATACATAGCTTGGTAAACAGTGAAAGGTGCACTTTAGCTTGCTCCGCGTGCCTTGACTTCGTACTCCAGGACAATCTTGGAAATGCGCTGTTCAACGGCTGGTGCGGCATCTTCATCGACCTGTTCAGAGAAGATGCTCAGTATATATGGCCGACCTTGCAGGTAAATAATACCGGCGTCGTTAATGACGCCAACCTGAGTACCAATTTTATGCGCCACCAGCACGCTATCTGGCAACCCAGCAGGTATACGATCATTGAAAACAGTATGCGTCAAATAATCGACGAATGTTTGGGTGTGCTGGGCGTTCATTAACTTGCCCTCATAAAGGAACTGCAAGAACCGCGCAGCATCCCGTGCGGATGACGTATCGTCCATGACGTCAGTAGCCGACAAGCCCCAATTCGCATCAAATGAGTCGATGGCCTGTGCTCCAGCCAGGCTCGCCAGCATGTACGAGGCCGTATTGTCACTGTATTCGATGAGGAGCCTACATAACTCACTCACCGTATAGGTCGTGCCATAGGCATCGTAGCGTATGACGCCAGTACCATAATCTTGGATGTTGTTTCCCGTGAGGCGCATCGTGCCGTCCATGTTGATCTTGCCCAATTCAGCAAGGTGAAAAACGGTCCCCAAAATCTCCAGCTTATCCACACTCGCCGCATTCATGGACTGGAGACCCACAATGTTAACTGTCTGCCCGCTGCTCAAATCAATGACATATACCGAATACCTACCTTGGGCGTCCGCGGTGGCCGCCTTCACATCGGCAGTGAGGCCGGCGACGTCCAATGGACGCACATACGGCCTAGGAGTGCTCGTTGCCCGTGGAATCACTTGAGCTGCCTGGGGAGCGACCGGCGTCCGCTGCTCAATCCGTCCGCCCACCGTTCCCAAACCGGGCACATTTGGCAGAATGGACTGACTTGCACCAGGTTGGGCCGGGTCGGGAATTGATGACACATTGTCGGGCGATGTGCCGACGATAAAGGCCGGTGCCGGACGTGGCGTGGCCGTTGGAGCGGGGGGCGCGTTGGTGAACAAGCTGGCTGACATGCCCGCACGTTGAACAAAGGGTGATAGCGATGTTATGACGCTGGCCGCCGCCGACGTTTCCGCTTGCTCGTGAACTGCACCCACTAATGTCAACGACGAGTGGGACCAACCCCAACCAAGAAATGCCACGACTGAGACGAGCGAACACAACTCGGTCAACCGCCGGATGCGTGACGACCGAGGGCGGGCTTGCAACACCTGGAGCGATGGCGGCCGGTGCGCATATCTAAGCGCGCTCCGCGTTACCACACCATCAAGGTCTCGATCGGTCACCCGGCACTTCCACGTTTCTGTATCTAACGCCCATGACGGGGGAACTGATCGCCAGTCTCTATCAGCGAACATCCTGCACTCTAACGGGATAGCCCTGCTGGACCATCGGTTTGCCAACCACTATAGCCAACAACCCCTAGCCGCAGGGACTCCTGTCTCACTGTTCTGCTGCTTCGCCACTCGGCTGCTGTGAACGCTTCGGTGTGCCGAGTTAGCATCGCACTTGGGGAGCCTCGCAGCCATAGGACCGATTTGCTCGCCTGGCACAACGTGCCTTACCAGACGAATCGCTAAGCTACAAGTGGCTTGGACTGCGCGTCAGGATCGCGCCCTGTCGTCGCGGTCGTGGCGTCCTGTGGCGACATAATAACTAGAATTGCACGATGGCAATCGTTTTGTCATCAGATCGCAACTTCAAGGTGTCTTCGCGGCGTTCCATCAGGTCCACCAGGCTGGGCACATGTGCCACTAGGTCAGGTTCCGAGAAGGCGCTCGCCATAGCGCGCCAGTCAGTGTCGCCACCGTTGAGCGCCGCGCATCCATCAGAAACGAGGACATAGCGGTCGCCCGGTCTGATTCGGGTTGTGCCAAACTCACAGTACCCTAACGCCGCATCCTCGCCAGTGAGCACTCCATACGACATTGGGTGGTCCGGTTTGTTGCGCAGCATTTTGCGTGCGTAGACCGTTTCGCCGCCCGCGGCTTGGACAACATCCTGAGGCAGGCTCCATACATAGGGTGAGACGTGTCTCACCTGATCCCTGGTAAAGACCTGGAACTTTGGCGCTCGCCAGCGCAGCAGCGCACTGTCACCGATATGTGCCCAGCGCAACGTACCGTCACCAATCGTGACGGCTAGCGCACAGGTCCCCCACCAATCGTGATCGGCATAGTTCAGGAGCGATTGCACGCCTGCTGACTCGTTTAACGCGACGATGCGCTCGTTGGCTTGGGAGAGGGCCCGAGCAAGCGCGGCGCGCGTGTTCTCAACAGTCAACTCTTGTGTAAGCGTTTGGACGGCCGTCTGGGCCGCTAAGACTGCGCCAGATGGCGATGGATAGGTGCCCTGCGCAGATACGGACCGCGTCACGCCATCCGCAAGCGCGACGACGGCGCCGTATGGCGTTGTTTGGACGGCGATGGCATCCTCGTTTGGTTTCCCTGGTGACCGATTCTGGCGCGTGTACGTAGTGATACTAGGTGCTAGCATCGGGTAACTAATTGTGCTGAACGTTTCAACAGGAGGCTCCTTACTCGTGCACATCACTAACGTCTCGGTATTGTCCTATCCCCTCGGTAAGCTCGACAAGCCCTATCGCAACTCCATCCTCACCACCTCGACGCGCGGGCTCTCTTTTGTGCGGGTCGACACCGATGCGGGCGTGAGTGGAGTCTGCTTCGGCGGAGATCCCGGGCTGGTGGAGGGCCCTATCAAGTCGCGGATTGTTGGCGAAGACCCGCTCAATGCGGCGCGACTTTGGCACCTAATGTTTACTGGCTGGCGCAAGCCAGTGGCCAAGGGAGACGCGCTCAGTGCCATCGGTGGCGTGGATAACGCCCTATGGGACCTGAGAGGGAAGATTCTTGGACAACCAGTGTATCGGTTACTCGGCGGCTTTGCGGATCGCGTGCCCGCCTATGCAGCTGGGGGATATTACGAGGAGGGCAAAGGATACGGTGACCTCGCTGCAGAAATGGCCCGCTTTGTGTCAGCGGGCTACAAGGCAGTGAAGATGAAGGTTGGCGGTGCCACCCACGCCATCGATGCAGAGCGCGTTCGGGCAGCGCGCGACGGGGTGGGTTCCGAGATCAAGTTAATGGTCGACGCCAACAACGCGTGGAATGCGTCGGACGCGATTCGTTTCGGCAGGATGGTCGAACGGTATGACCTCACCTGGTTTGAAGAACCCTGCTGGCCCGACGACCTAGCTGGAGCCGCCGCCGTGTGCGCTGCGTTGGATATGCCTGTAGCCAGCGGAGAAATTGAGTACACGCGCTGGGGATGTCGCGACCTTATCGAGGGGCGCGCCGCCGACATCATCCAGGCCGATCCGCACACGTGTGGTGGATTAACCGAGTGGCATCGCATCGCGGCCATGGCGTCTGCGCACCATCTGCCGATGGCTCCGCACGGCAATCACTATGTCGGTATGCACGCAGTCGCAGCAGTTGACAACGGCATGATCGTGGAGAGCTACGCGGGGTTGCACCCATGGCAAGACGAATTCATCGAGGCGAGTCGACTGGAGGACGGCAAGCTCATCATGAGCGCGGAACCCGGGATGGGTGTGCGCATCGACTTTGAACGTCTAGAGCAAGCGGCTCAAAAACACTAGCGCCGCATGGTTCGCCGCGCGGCCAGCTACGGCTTGGGAATCGATTGCAGGGCCGTGTCAATATTGGTGTACCAGATGATGAGCGACGTTCGAAAGTTAACCATAGCCAGCGAGAGGGCTACAGATACAAATACCAAAATGAGCGCGTACTCGACTATTCCCTGGCCACGTTCCCATGCTCGCCACATCAGGAGGTCGTGGGCCGCCACGATACGCTGTATCACAACTGCCTCCACTCATGACCACCGATCCTCCCCACTGGTGTACCTTGTGGAACCCGGCATCGCTATAGCCCGTACTGCCCATTCTAGGGGGGGAGATTGCCACCAGCGTTATGCGCGCGCGCCGTGACACAGTCTCGTACACTGGCCAGGTGAATCACAAAGAAATGTTAGGTCTTGAGTCCAAAACGTACAGCCACGCCTCGCAAGCCTAGGTCAAACAGTCAGCCTACAGACGAACAGCCCTCATCGCGGCGTGCCAAACGGCTGCGGCTGATCCCGCTGGGGGGCGTAGGCGAAGTGGGAAAGAATTGCCTCCTCCTGGAACTGGGACAGGACCTTGTTCTCATTGATGTGGGCGTTCAATTTCCTGACGAGGGTCTCCTCGGCATCGACTTGATTATTCCCGACCTACGGTATGTGGCGGAGCGAGTCCAGCAGTTGCGCGGCATCGTCATCACGCACGGGCACGAAGATCACATTGGCGCACTACCGTACGCCCTTCAACAACTCAAATCGCCAACACCTATCCCGGTATACGGCTCGCGCTTGGTGACCAGCCTCGCCAAAGCCAAGCTTGAGGAACACCGCGCACAATCCCTGTGCGTCTTGCATGAGACAGATTTTGGAGTACCAATCAAGTTCGGCGGCATCACCATCGAACTGTTTCCGGTTGGCCACAGCATTCCCGATGCGTCCGGCCTGATCATTGAAAGTAGTGCCGGCACGGTCGTCCACACGAGCGACTTTAAACTGGGAGAGATGCCAGGGGCCGGTCTCAACCGGCTGCGCACCGTTGCCAAGAAAGGCGTCCGCCTGTTGCTGTCGGACACGGTTCGCATTGAATCGCAGTCGCCGACGGCCACTGAAGCAACGGTCGCCCACACCATCTTCGACATTATGAAGCGAGCCAAGGGCCGCGTCATCGTCACCACGTTCGCATCGAATGTCCACCGCCTCGCGTCGGTGATTGATGCTGCTGAAAAGCTCGGCCGGCAAGTCGCTATTGCGGGCCGCAGTATGGAACGCACACTGGGCATCGCCATGGAGCAAGGATATCTCACGGCGAGCGCCGACCGATTCATCAGGGTTGACCAGGTGGAACGCATCGCACCAGATCGAATCGTTCTGCTTACAACTGGGAGTCAAGGTGAGCCGACTTCAGCCCTGGCACGCATCGCAACCGGAGAGCACCGGTTACTGCGGGCCCGGGCAGGCGACACCGTTATCCTCTCCGCTACGCCCATCCCCGGCAATCAGAACACCGTTTCAGCAACCATCGATAACCTCTTCCGGCTCGGCGCGAATGTCTTCTACCCGCCGGTGACTTCCGACCTCCATTCTTCTGGACACGCCTCCCGTGAAGAGATCGGGGAGCTGATCGACCTCATCAAGCCCGATTTCGCGGTGCCTATGCACGGCGAATACCGGATGATGGCCCTATTCAAGCAACTGGCAGCCGAGCACGGATTGGGTAGCGATCGCGTGATTTTGCCCGAAATTGGCCGCTCCATCGAAGTCACAAAGGATGCGGTTCGCGTTGGCGGCAGCGTGGACTCGGGCTCCGTGCTCATCGATGGTTTGACAGTCGGCGCCGTTGACAACGTGGTGATGCGTGACCGCCAAACGCTCGCCAGCGACGGCATTGTGGTTGTGGCTGCCACAGTGGATAAGGCGACCGGCAAGATGCTGGCATTGCCGGAAATTCTGGTGCGCGGTTTTTTGCCAGGCGAGGACACGGCGTTCCTGAAGGAAGCTGCCGAGCGCGTCAACAAGGCTTTTGCACGCGTGCAGCGGGGCGAAATTGAGTGGCGGCTTGTAGGCGAACGCATCAAGGATTCGCTGGGCGGTTTTATCTACCAACGCACGCGCTTACGGCCGATGATCCTGCCGGTAATAACAGAAGTGTGAGTGCGGTGGCGCCCGATCCGGCGGCGCTGCGACCCGCGCTATACTCCGAGAAAATGCCGGCAGAACGTGTGCCCGATAGGGGAGTGGTGGTGAGCGCAGTTCCAATAACGGCCAGGCAACGGGTGTCAGCACGCGTGCACGCGATTCCCGCCTCGGGGATACGTCGCTTCTTCGATCTCGTGTCAACAGTGCCGGATGTCATTAGCCTGGGGGTCGGCGAGCCGGACTTCGACACGCCGGTGCAGGTCGTTGAGGCTGCCACCTCCGCGTTGCGACGAGTAGATCACGCGAGCACCCATTACAGCTCAAACTTCGGCATCCTCAGTTTGCGCGTTGCCATTGCACGGCATCTGGCGAGGCGGTACGGTCCGGAATACGATCCTGCGGCTGAGCTGTTAGTCACCGTTGGCGTGAGTGAAGCCCTGGACCTGGCCTTGCGGGCCATCATTGATCCCGGCGATGAAGTCATCATTCCAGAGCCCAGTTACGTGTCGTACATTCCCATCACGCAGCTGGCTGGTGCTATCGCCGTCACCGTGACGGCTCATGAAGGCCAAAAGTTCGAGCCAGACCCAGCGGCTATCGCGGCAGCCATCACACCGCGAACCAGGGCCATCCTGCTCGGATACCCTAATAACCCCACTGGGGCTGTGGCTTCGCGCGAGACCTTGCAACACATCGTCGACCTGGCAGTCCAACACGACTTAGTCATCATCTCCGATGAGATCTATGACCGTTTGGTGTACGGCGTCGAGCACGTGTGTGTAGCGGCCTTGCGTGGTGCGCGTGATCGTACGATTCTCCTCGGTGGGTTTTCGAAGGCATATGCCATGACGGGCTGGCGGGTAGGGTTTGCCGCAGCTCCGGTCGACATCCTCGAAGCGATGATGAAAGTCCATCAGTACACCATCATGTGCGTCTCGTCGCCGGCCCAGATCGCAGCCGAAGAAGCTCTCCGGACGGGCGAGGCGGATGTTGAGCGTATGGTGCAGGAGTATGACCGGCGGCGACGGCTAATCGTAGATGGCCTCAACGCCATTGGCCTCCCGTGCTTCGAGCCGCGTGGCGCCTTCTATGCGTTCCCGAATGTGCGCGCAACGGGCCTCTCTAGTCAACAATTTGCGGATCGGCTGTTGCGTGAAGAGCGCGTGCTCGTGGTTCCAGGTGACGCGTTCGGACCCGCAGGAGAGGGCCACGTCCGTTGCTCCTATGCAACGGCGTTGCCTCGTATACAGGAAGCACTTGTGCGCATGGAGCGGTTTGTCGGACGCTGCGCGCTCTGAAGAGATCTGAGCCTGCATCTCGGTTACACTGCGATCCCATCCGGCATAATGTCGCCTGGTGTGGTGATGGAGAACGCATGGACGGGACGCAGTACGAGCCGGTCATCGGGTTAGAGACGCACGTACAGCTCTCTACTGCAAGCAAGATGTTTTGTGGTTGCTCGGCGGCGTATTCCGGCGCCGCGCCCAATACGCACGTCTGCCCTGTCTGTCTGGGAGCCCCAGGCGTGCTGCCTGTCATCAACGAACGCGCGGTCCGGTTTACATTGATGTCTGGCTTGGCGCTCCACTGCCAGGTGAATACCTCGAGCCGGTTCGATCGTAAAAACTACCCCTATCCAGATCTCGTCAAGGGTTACCAGATCAGCCAGTATGCGCAACCACTGTGCACAGGTGGCTATCTGGACGTGACGGTCGATGGACAGCAGCGTCGAATTCATCTCACCCGAATCCATCTTGAGGAGG
Source organism: Chloroflexota bacterium (assembly GCA_025449435.1). The sequence continues at coordinate 27,303 of JANWJO010000016.1, forward strand.
ACACGGCTAAACACAGCAACGCAATGTCGATCAATGGAGCCGCTGTGAGCCTGATTGACGTCAACCGTTCTGGCGTGCCACTGATGGAGGTCGTGAGTGAACCGGATATCCGCTCGCCAGAAGAGGCCCGGCTCTACTTGCAGCAGTTGCGCCTGGTGTTGACGTCCATTGGCGTAACGACGGGCAACTTGGAGGAAGGCGCATTTCGAATCGACGTTAACGTTTCCGTACGTCCGAAAGGCGCAACGGAACTGGGCTCGAAAGTCGAAGTCAAAAACCTCAACAGTTTTCGCGCCGTTGTCCACGCGTTGGAGCACGAGATCGCACGGCAGAACGTGGCACTCACTCGAGGCGAGAGGCTACCGCAGGAAACGCGTGGATGGCAGGACGACAGGGGCGTCACCGTAGCGCAACGGACCAAGGAGTACGCGCACGACTACCGATATTTTCCTGAACCAGACTTACCCCCGCTCAAAATCAGCACTGGACTGCTTGACGAACTGAGGCACAGCTTGCCAGAACTGCCTGATCACCGAGAACACCGTCTCATCGAGTCCTTGTCTCTCACACCCTACGAGGCGAGTGTCATCGCCGCTGCCCCCCCACTGGCACGATACTTTGACCAGCTGGTAGGAACGGGTAGCAATGCCAAACGGGCCGCTAGCTTTGTTTTGAACGACCTGCTGGGTCTGCTCAACGCCCGGGGTGAATCGATCGCCAGCAGTCGTGTGACGCCCGACCGGCTCCACGAACTGTTGGACCTGGTGGATGCTGGCGTGGTGAGCAATTCTGGGGCAAGGCAGGTGCTTGCAGCGATGGCAGAGTCTGACACCTCGCCCCGCCAGATCATCGACCAGGAAGGGCTCGCTCAGGTAAGCGATACGGGTGCCTTGGATGCCCATATCACACAAGCAATAGACGCCAATCCTAAAGCGCTGGCGGACTACTTGGGTGGCAAACAGGCCGCCTTTAACTCGTTCTTCGGCCCGGTGATGAAGTCCACCCGCGGACAGGCTAATCCGGCTCTGGTGCGCGAACTATTAACCGCGGCTCTCGAAGCCCGACGAAAGTAGAAGACATTACAACCGAATCAGAAATACACAGCCCGGATTCCCTACAAGTGCCGGCAACCGCCCGCGCGCTGGCCTATGGGCCCGACGCCGTATTTGTCACCGGTACAGGCCAAGTAGTGCTCGTACCTGGCGGTGCGCCAGGGGACTTTGCCAATATCACTAACGTTCACTTTGTACGGGGAGCGATGCGAGGGGTCCTTGGGGAAATAGCCGCCCCAGGCCGATCACGCGTCGAACCACCGTGCCCATTCGTGGCGGCAGGGTGCGGTGGTTGTCAGTGGCAGCATGTGGCGTACAGTGAGCAAGTGAACCAGAAAAGCGATATCCTTCAGCAGACCATCGAACGCGTCGGCAGGGTAACCAGCCCCACCGCGCTGCCTGCGCTGTTGGGACCGTCGCCCTGGAACTATCGGTCCGCTATTCAATTTCACATCACCGACGACGGCGAGCCGGCGTTGATGGGCTGGCGCGGCGAGACAGCGGTTCCAATTGACGCGTGTAAGATTGCCGACCCGTTACTCAACCGGCTGCTGGCAACATTGCGCACGCCGCTAGCACAAGCCATTCTGCGCGACCCCAGCAGTGGCATCCGCGAGTTAACCGCGCGCGTTGCGCATCATAACGCTGAAGACGCGCTGGCGATTACCATGTTTAGTACGGGCGACCGCCCACGACCGGCGCAGCGGCTCGCCACGTTGATTGACCAAGCGCTTCCACTCGAAAGTGCCTGGCTGGTTCGTGAGGCGGGACGAGCATCTGCAACGCACACGCCACCAGTCCTCCTTCACGGCGCGACAACAAGTACGGATGTCGTTGACGGCCGGCCCTATCTGCTCGGTGCGCAAACCTTCTTTCAGGCGAACGCCGCAACCACCCAGATGATGGTCCAAGTTGTACGGTCAGAGGTTCGTCAACGACGCCCGCGTTTCGTGGTGGACCTGTACTGTGGGGCTGGTCTATTCGCGCTCGCGCTCGTGGACCTGGTTCCAGACTTATTGGGTATCGATGCTAATCGACAAGCAATTGAGCTTGCTCGCCAAACATTAGAGCACGTTCCACGGGGGAGTGCCTTGCGCCATGGCCAGGTACGGTTCCTTCAACGTGATCTCACAAGGCACTCGATCGATGAAATGAGTTCAGCTGAACTAGTGATCGCCGATCCACCGCGGGCAGGGTTGGCAACCCGTGTCATCCCAGCACTCATCGGGAGCCGGGCCTCCACACTGATCTACGTGAGCTGCGACCCAAGCAGTCTTGCGCGAGACGCGGGCAAGCTCGTTGCCGGTGGTTGGTCGCTCTCGAGTACACGGCTGGTCGACGCTTTCCCGCAAACGTTCCACATCGAATCCATAAGCGTGTTCACCCGAACGAGTAACAATGGAGAGCATTAACCAACAGAAGGGGCTGTGATTGCTAAGTCACAGCCCCTGGGCACACGCCGCGGTTGGTTGCTACGCGATCTTGAAACAATCGCGGTGATAAAACGCCGACTGCCACCCTTGCAATTGCTTGACGACCAGCAAATCGCGGTCGCTAATTGCCTTGGTGCACTTGCCACAGGTGTGACCCGTATACTTTGCCGACTTGTCGCGCGCCGTTACGTTGGTCTTGGACGTTGCTACGTCCTTCTTACCTGCCATGTCGTATTCCTTTCGTGGAGCTAGTGTTCCGGAACTACCTGCCCGCGCATCGTGCCGCGGGCACCATTAGGTCCGCGTGTCCTTCAGAGGGATAGAGCTCACCAAACGATAATACCCCAACCGTCAAATAGCGCCACACCCACCTGAATCGCGCTAGGACTGCGGGCTGACGCCGCGGGCATGCAGCAACGCCACCACTCGAGTAATGAGATGTGCAGCCACTTCACGTTTACTCATCAGTGGCAAACTCTCTGGTGGGCCGTCGCGGCCAATGAAGGTCACCTCGTTGGTATCCACCTCAAAGCCGCTCCCCGGCTTGCCGACGTCATTCAGTACAATAAGGTCGAGGTTCTTCGCAAGTAGCTTGGTTCTGGCGTTTTCGACCGCTGCGGATGTTTCGGCGGCGAAGCCCACCAACAGCGGTCGATCTGGCAACTGGCCAATTTCGGCGATGAGGTCGGGATTTTCGATCAGCCGCAGGACAACTTCATCGCCGGTACGCTTGATCTTGTGGGTTGCTGGGTCAGCAACCCGATAGTCGCTGACCGCGGCAGCTTGAATAAGTACATCGGTTCGTGGCAGCTCAGCATGTAACGCCGAGCGCAAGTCGGCCACCGTGCGGATGGGAACCAGACGAACGCCCGCCGGAATCGCCAGCGCGGTTGGACCAGCAACGAGGGTGACATTCGCACCGCGTTCCGCCGCCTCCTGCGCAATCGCGTAGCCCATCTTGCCGCTGCTGCGATTGCCGATAAACCGGACGGGGTCGATCGGCTCTTGCGTAGCTCCCGCGGTTACGACGACACTCCGCCCGGTGAGGTCGGTAGTTCGTCGCAGGAGGGAAGCGCACGCATCCACCATCTGGTCGGGCTCGATGAGCCGGCCAACGCCAACGTGCCCAGATGCCAATCTGCCCGAGGCGGGTCCGGCAACGTGCATCCCGCGAGCTCGGAGAATAGCGATATTGGCCTGTGTGGCAGGGTTGGCGTACATCCCCCCGTCCATCGCGGGACAGATCAGAACCGGAGCAGCCGAAGCCAGCACGGTGAGCGTGACGGGATCGTCGGCCAAGCCGTGGGCGAGCTTGGCAATGGTATGAGCGGTTGCGGGAGCGATCAGGAAGACCTCTGCGTTGCGCGCGATCTCGATATGCGCGATGGCGCCACTGTTGTCCATCGCGTACGGATCGGTATGCACCGGCCGGTGCGTGATGCCGGCGAACGTCACAGGCGTAATAAACCGTTGCGCCCCTTCGGTCATAAGAACATCCACTAACGCCCCAGCCTGAACGAGCGCGCTGACGACTGACACGACCTTGTAGGCGGCAATGCCACCGCACACGCCAACCGCGACGCGCTTACCAGCAAAGCTAGTGCTGTTGGTCAGCATTACCGCTGAACCTCCGCGAGATAGCCACCTGGTGGCCAAGCCACACTTCAAGCAATCCGTGCAAAGTAAGTGCTGGATCGACCACATCAAACACACCACACACTGGGGCTAGTGTCTCGGCCAGCCCGCCTGTGGCGATTACTGTGACCGTCCCACTCAGCTCACATCGCATTCGCTCGACGAGGCCGCGCGTCAAGTCCGCATATCCCAGCACAATCCCGGCTTGCATATTGGTCACCGTGTTAGTGCCAATGGCTTTCTCCGGCGCCACGAGCGCGATGCGCGGTAACAGGGCCGTAGCGGCAAACAAAGCGTCGGCGCTAATGCCCAGACCCGGCGCGATAGCACCGCCCACGAACGCTCCGGAGGGCGACACGGCGTCAAACGTCGTTGCTGTGCCGAAATCAACGATGATAAGTGGAGCCTGGTGGTGTTGGAGCGCCCCAAGAACATTGAGAAGGCGATCGACGCCAACGGAGTCGGGCTCTTCCACCTCGATGGCGACGCCCTGGACGTTGTGCCGCGTCGCGATAAGCACCTCACACCGCACATGGCGAACCAGTCCCTCGGAAAGGGCGGGCGTGACGGTTGGGACCACACTTCCGATCACGGCATGGGAGACGGCCGTGCGCGACAGTGCGGCACTATCGAGGAGCGCGAGGAGGAGGATGCCCCATTCGTCCCCGAGCCGGTTGTGATCGGTGTGGGTTCGCCATTGCTGCACCAACATGGACCCATCGAACAGGCCAAATACAGTGTTGGAGTTGCCCACGTCGGCGGCCAGCAACATGCCCATTTCAGTCGCCTCCTGATCAGCCTCAGCAAAAGTGTAGCGAACCCAAGGTGCTTGCACAGCCCGCATCGCGCCGCGTCATCCCGATTCCCCGAGCATACGGCGGGCCGACCCGGTAGCCGTTCGTGAAAGTTGGGGTCCGTATACTGGGCGCGCCAGCGGGAGGAAGCATTGTGCGCTCTGGACTGCGAAATGTCAGCGAACGAGTGACACGCTTCATTGCCAGCCGCTCCGGCGAAGCTGTTATCGTGCCGGCCTTGCTGCTTGTGGCCGCCTTCTGGCGACTAGCGTACTTCAATCAGAATCCATATCGCTACGACGACCATGCGCTGTACACGATCGTCTGGAATCTGACTCATGGCGGACCCATTCCGACCACTGGGCTTACCTCGAGTATTGGTCTCCCCAATGGGCCGTTCCAGGCCTTGCTGCTTGCACCATTTGGCTTGGTCGATGCTTCGCCGGCTCTCATGTCAGTCGGCACGGGAATGCTCAATGTGCTTGCAGCAGCGCTGCTGTACGGCTTTGCCCGCGACTTCTTCGGCAGAAATGTTGCGACATTGGCGCTAGCACTCGATGTCGTAAACCCATGGTCGACAGTGCTTTCCCGGCGATTGTTGGGCAACGACATGGTGGCGCCTTTTGCAGTGCTGTCGCTGTGGATGGCGGCCCGATGGGCGTTGCGCCACGACGAACGCGCTGGCGCTGTTTTGGGAGCAGCGCTCGCCATTGGAGGTCAGGTCTATGTTCTGGGCCTGGAGAGCCTTGCTCTTGTGCCGGTGGCAGTGGCGCTGCGCGGCCGCACGGCACTACGATGGTCCTTCCTTATCGGCGCGAGCATCTTTGCTGCGTTGATGATTCCGTATCTGGCCACAGCCGCCGTGCCGCACATGACGACACTGCTGCGCGTGCGCGACCAGGCCTATGTGGTCGAGTCGGTGGACGCAAACTCGCTTGTGTTTGCGCTCGAGCTCGCTTCGAGCGAAGGCTACCAAACGTTCGCTATGCAGATTGGGGGCCACCTGGACGTCACATCTGGGGTAGCCGGTCTCCTCAACATGCTGCAGCGGTTGCTGTACGCCGCTGGGATTGCCTGGGGCGTGGCGATCCTGATTCGAAGCAAACGGGCGATAGGGTCTCCGGAGCGAGGGATTCATCTGATGATGCTCACCATGCTCGCTGTGCCGGTGGTGGTCTTGATCCATCACACTGTCCCCATTCAGCCGTTGTACTTGGTTTCGACGTTTCCACTGCCGTACGTGTATGGCGCGTTCGGTCTTGTGCGCTCAGTGGGAACGCTGCGACTGGCACCGAGGGTCGCGCAGTTTGCTTTGAGGTTAGGCGCAACGGGCATCGTCGGGGCAGTGCTTGCCCTCAATACACTCGTGGGCGTACTGTTCTTCCAAGTGACGGGAGAATACTGGGCATACGGCAACTATGGCTTGCCGTGGAATGTCATCGACGGTGCCGTCCAGCAGTCTCGCTCTCTCGAAGCGTTGTATGGGCTCAACCGGATCACGGTGCTCGATCACGCCAACGATTTCGACCTGTTGGCGTGGGCGTTGCAGGCACGCCTCAAGAATGTCAGCGACTTCGACGACACCGCAGAGTTTGTGCGCTTGGCAAGTCCAGCGTTGTACATAGCGCCAGGCAACGACCTTGCCCAACAGCGCCTGCTGCGCGAGTTTGGCGCACAGCTCGTGCATGTCGAGGTACTGGCCGGGGATGGCACCGCAATTCGGTACTACGTGTTACCACCGTCACCGATACCTCCGATGCTCCCAGCTCACACGATGGCAACCGATTGGACGATCTCGCAAGGACCTGTGCAAGCCATCACGCTCGATGGAATCGCGCTCCCCAACCGAATTGAGCCTGGTCAATCGAGCACGATCACCCTGTATTTCACCGCTGACTTGACGGCACAAGTCACAAACCAGGGCTATAGCGCCTACGTTCACCTCGTGGATTCGTCGGGAAAGCAAGTCGGTGGACTCGACCGAACCATCTGGCCGGCCCAATACTGGACAAGTGGCGACCAGTTCGCGGAGACCTTTCCCGTTTCGGTAGCCGCCAACGCTGCACCCGGTGTGGTAACGGCGCAGTTTGGCGTGTATCAAGCGTGGACGGGTGGACCCGATGCCATTCGACATCTCACGCTCCGCACGTCTACCGGCGAGCTCATTGGCACGCAGGCAGAGGTAACAGCCGGCATAATCGCCCCGCCTGTGCCGGCACCCCCATCCATTCCCGCTTCCTTGGAGCTTGCAGGCGGGATTCGACTCCTGGGATACGATGTGACTCAACATGGAAACCAGCTTCGGGTCGCGTTGCAATGGACTGCAAGCGCCAGCATACCCGCCGAGCTGACAGCGTTTGTGCATGTGCTCAATGCCCAAGGTAAGCTCGTCGCCCAGAACGATTCACCGCCAGGTGGAGCGGCGTTTCCAACCACTTGGTGGGTACCAGGCGAGGTCATTCCAGATACGCATACGATTGAGCTCCCAGCCGACCTTCCGCCTGGCGCGTATCAACTGGAAATTGGGATGTACAACTCGAAGAGCGTCGAGCGTCTCGCTGTCGCGGCAGGAACGCCGGCAACACCGATATTGCTGCCTGTAACCGACGCGTCAGCCAGGCAGTAGCGAGCGGCGTTCAAGCGCGCGCACTGGCCGCACCGTCTACGTAGCTGCTGGCACCCTGGTCCTCAAAGACCTGCCCATCGCGAACAGCAAGGATCCGCGTTGCCACCGCGCCAATGAACGCCCGATCGTGCGCAACCGTAATGCTCGTGCCAGGAAACTCGCTCAAGGCGCGCTCGAGTCGCTCACGCGCCTGTACGTCTAGATGGTTGAGTGGTTCATCGAGGAGTAGGACGTTCGCACCAGAAAGCAAGAACACCGCAAGTGACAGCCTGCTACGCTCGCCAAAACTTAGGTCTGCGCACGGCGTGAACACGGCATCACCTTGGAACAGAAAGAAGTGCAGATAAGCGCGAGCTGCCGTGACGTCAAGTGTTTGCGTAGCCATGACGACGTCGAGTGGTGAGCGCACGTCGTGCTCAAACTCGCCAACTTGCTGCAAGTAGCCGATACGAGCACTCACCCCCACCTGCACCTGGCCAGCTAACGGCGCCAATAGACCAGCCAGCGTGTTGAGCAACGTCGATTTGCCACTACCGTTCGGTCCGGTGATGACAATGCGGTCTCCGGCTTTCACGTAGAGGTTAATATCCCGCAGCACCGGCACATTCGCGTATCCGGCATCCACGTGTTCAACGACGAGTGCCTGTTCGCTTCCGGGTAGCACGTGACGAAAGTCCAGCCGCACCTCCCACTCCCGTTGGGGCTTCGCGGCGTCGCCGATATCGGCTATTCTTCGTTCCAGGCGGCGTTCCAAAACTTTTGCCTGTCGCGCGCCCTTCTTCGCTCTGGCCCGCGGCTCAAAGTCGATTGTCTTATGCTCGGTGTGCTGGGCGCGATCTTTAAGCTTGCGGATCTCCTCCTCCACGGAGCGGCGGGTCGCTTCCTTCTGGCGCCAAGCGGCCTCGAGTGCATCCTGCTTCTGCCGTCGTTCAACCAGCATGTCCTGGTATCCCCCGCTGGTTATTGATAACTTGCCGTCGTCCAACCGCGCCACATGCGTTGCCACTCGATCGATGAACGCCCGGTCGTGAGAAATGAACAGTACCGCCGCTTCCTGGTAGAGCAAGAACTGCTCCAGCCAAAGCAGTACCTTCAAGTCGAGGTGGTTGGTTGGCTCATCTAAAAGCATGACAGTGGGACGGTCTAGCCAGAGTTTGAGCAAGCCTAACCGAGAACGCTGACCGCCACTAAGCGTGGCAATCGCTTGGGCCGGGTCGATGTGATCAAGCTCGAGCGCCCGTAGGGCACCATAGAGTGCTCCGCGCTCAACCAGGGGGGCGACCTCAGGTTGGGCATCTTCCTCGTTGCCCGTTGCGGTGTCGCCCAACCTGGCCAGTGTCCACAACGTGGTCGGTCGCCCCACAGTCGTGAGGTAGTCACGTACGGTGCCGGTTGCAGAATCGATGCCGCCCTGAGGCACGTAACCGACCTGGTCGTCAAGTGAAAGTGAGACGATTCCCCGATCCGGTTGGAGTTCTCGAGCAGCGAGGCGCATGAGCGTCGTCTTGCCGCTCCCATTGCGCCCAACCAGCGCAATGCGCTTGCCTGCAACGATGTCGAGTGAAACGCCGTTCAATAGCGATCGCTTGGGAATTGAGTACTGAATGTCTCGAAGGCGGAGCACGGGTAGCCAAAACCTTTCCCTGCTAAACATCGACACCATGTCAGCCGGGCAAGGTCTCGCGAAGCAAGGGTGCTGTCATCTCGGGCGGGCGAAAACTGACGGAATACCCTCAGGTTGAACCGATATCCAACGGATGCACAGCAAGCAAGCCAGGCTGAAACCTCACCGGGCGGCGAGGATAGATCAACCTAGCACAACACGGGAACGCTCCACATAAAGGGTCGTTTACGGCTAGAGTGTACCACGGTCGCCTGTCACTCTGCCGCAGCGGTGGCGCGTTCGACGCAACCTGCTGCCGGCGGTGGGTTAGAATGGGCGCCATAAGGAGGTCCCCGCCATGGACATAACAGCCGTACAAACCGAGCTCGAGCGCATCGTTGGGCGCGGCGGCGTTATCTCACGTGCCGATGAACTCCAAGTCTATGAGTATGATGGCTCCCTCGACATGCACAAGCCAAGTCTCGTGGTGTTCCCTTCGACAACCCAGCAGGTAGCCGAAATAGTAAAGATCGCGGCTCGGGCCGGTCTCCCAGTCATTCCACGCGGGTCGGGCACTGGGCTTTCCGGTGGCGCTGTCCCCATTTGCGGCGGGATCATCGTCGGCACAGCGCGGATGAATCGAGTGCTCTCGATCGACTATGCCAACCGGCGAGCCATTGTCCAACCCGGTGTGATCAATTATGAACTTTCACATCAAATGGAGCACCAAGGGTACTTTTATGCGCCCGATCCGTCGAGCCAGAAGGTGTGCACCATTGGTGGCAATGTGGCGGAGAACTCCGGTGGCCCGCATTGCTTGTCGTATGGTGCAACGACGAACCATATTCTGGACTTGGAGTTGGTGCTACCTTCGGGCGACATAATCCACACAGCCGGACCAGAGGGCGAGGCACGCGGTCTCGACCTTACTGGTGCCGTTGTGGGGTCTGAGGGTACGTTTGGCATCGCGACCGCGATTACCGTCAAACTCACGCGCCTGCCCGAACTGACCCGAGTGATCCTGGCCATTTTCCGGTCCATCGACGAAGCATCGAGTGCGGTTTCCGCCATCATCGGGGCCGGCATCGTGCCGGCGGCTTTGGAGATGATGGACCAGTTATGTTGCCGTGCCATCGAAGCCGCGTATCACGCGGGGTATCCGCCTGATGCTAGCGCCGTACTGCTCGTCGAACTCGATGGGCTCACGGAATCGGTGACCGAACTGTCACTCCGTGTCGAGGCCATATGTCACGAGCAAGGCGCCTCCGAAATACGCGCGGCTACCAGCCCGACCGAGCGGGCCGCGCTGTGGGCCGGCCGCAAAGGGGCACTCGGCGCCCTGGGCAGGCTGGCACCAAACTACTACATCCAGGATGGAGTCGTGCCCAGAACGAAGTTGCCTGGAACGCTCAAGTTTGTGGAAGAGGTGTCCAAGGACATTGGATTGCCAATCGCCAACGTATTTCACGCTGGTGATGGAAACCTCCACCCTAACATCTTGTTTGATCGCCGCGACGCATCCGCCGTCGAGCGCACCTTGCGTGGGGGCACAGAAATCCTGCGCTACTGCGTAGAGCAAGGTGGTGTTGTTTCGGGCGAACATGGCATTGGCTTAGAAAAACGTGACCATATGCCCTTGCTGTTTACCGCCGACGATCTGGCTGCGATGTACAAGCTCAAAGGTTGCTTCAACCCACTGGCCCTCTTTAATCCGGACAAGGTGTTTCCGCCGGTGCGCGGCTGTGGCGAGGTGCGCGACCAGAAAGTAGCGGCCCGGCTTGCCAAAGAAGGTATCTATGCCTGTTGACCTCCATGCACCGGCAGCCCAGCCCGATTTCGCGTGCCGGACGTTGACCGGTGCTGCGTGCAGTCAGTTCGCTGTACAAGATATCGAACCGCAGTTCGTGTTGGAGCCCGAAACCGAGCAGGAAGTTGCAGGGGCGCTCAAGGTGTGCGCCGAACGGGGCCTGGCTGTGGTCCCTTGGGGTGGCGGTACCTTGATGTCCATAGGGGCGCCATTGCGGCACTATGATGTCGCCTTGAGTATGGCTCGGATGAATCAGGTGATTGCCTACGAACCAGCCGACCTCACTATGGCAGTACAAGCGGGCTGTACGTTGCAAACGCTCAAGGACACACTGGCAAGTCATGGTCAAATGCTGCCATTTGACGCTGCCGAACCCGAACGTGCGACGGTAGGTGGATTGGTGGCGACCAATATCGTGGGGCCGCGTCGCTTTGGAAGCGGGAGTTTTCGCGACTTGCTTATCGGCATTCACGTGGCCAGTCCGGAGGGTACGGTGACCAAGGCTGGCGGCATGGTGGTGAAGAACGTCAGTGGCTACGACCTCATGAAACTACATCTCGGAGCATTGGGGTCGCTCGGCGTACTGACACGCCTGAACTTCAAGGTGCTCACCGCTCCAGATGAGGACCACACGGGCGTGGTGGAAGGCTCACTAGCTGACCTGTGTACATTGGGAGCCGTGCTGGCTGGGTCACAGGCCAAGTTGGATAGCTTGGAACTGATAAGCGCGAACGCCGTGACGCCAAGCGTTGTCCAATGGCGTCTGGCTACGCGAGTCACGGGGTCCCCGGCTGGTGTGGCGCGCAAGCAGCGGCTCGTCGAAGCTGCGGCGACGGACCTTGGACTTGGAGTGGAATGGCTCGACGTAGCTGCCGGCGCGACATTATGGCAACGATGTGCGGGGTTCATAGGTGCGCAAGCTGGCCGCGGCGAAGAAGCCCTCGTGCGGATGATGGCGCTGCCCGCTCAGCTTTCAAGCCTTATCAATACTGTCCTTCGGATGGCTGCTGCTGCTGGACTCATCACTGCTGTGGTTGCTCACGTTGGCGATGGGATGGCGTACGTGCGATTGGCCTCCGGTTCGCACATGTTGATCGAAGGATTGCCTGTTTGGCTATCGGGCGCACAAGCGGAGTATCCACATTGCGTCGTATTGAGTAGTCCACTTGTGCTGCACCGTACCCTTCCAGTGTGGGGCGCAGCGACTTCGGGCGATGCGCTCATGCGCCATATCAAAGCGGTGCACGATCCAGCGGACATACTCAACCCAGGTAGGCTGTTTGCGTAGCCCTGTAGAGATCACGCAACAGTAATCGACCACTCGGGAGCCGGCAAGAGAAATGGGCACACGGTTATGACCACGATGCCAAGTACGTCACTATTGCGCGGATTTGCTGCACCCGACGTACCGCCCGACGACGTGATCGGCCGGTGTGTACTGTGCGGTTTTTGCTTGCCCACCTGCCCAACCTACCGTCTCACCTACAATGAAGCCAGTTCACCTCGAGGTCGCATCCACTTGATCCGTTCGGTTGCCAGCGGCCAGATCGCTGTGGATGCCACCGTATTCCAGGAGCAAATGAGCCAGTGTTTGAATTGTCGCGCGTGTGAGGCGGTATGCCCATCTGGTGTGGCGTATGGTCAGCTCGTCGAGCCCGCTCGCGCCCAAATTGTGCGTGCTACGTCCGGCCCTGCGTGGCAACGCTTACTGCGGTATCTCGTGTTTCAACGCGTCTTCGGTGACATGCGCGTCTTCCGGCTCCTCTCGGCGTCAATCCGCCTGTATCAACTGAGCGGGCTGGGCAAGCTGGCACGAGCGACCGGCGTTCTAAAGGCTTTGAAGCTAGACGCCCAAGAGCGTTTGCTGCCGCCGATCCCAGCGGAGTTTGTGACGCCCGTGGGCCAGCAGTGGCTACCACCGGACGGCGCCGTTCGTCACCGCGTGGGCCTGTTTACCGGTTGCATTATGAGCACAGCGTTCTCCGATACTGACCTAGCGACCGCCCGCGTACTGGCTCGCAACGGCTGTGCGGTGACGGCAGTTGCCGGGCAAGGCTGCTGCGGCGCACTTGCTATACACGCAGGGGATCCCGCTGAGGGTAGGCGGCGCGCGCGCGCCAATATCCAGGCCTTCGAGCGCTTGCACCTCGACGCGGTCATCGTCAACGCCGCCGGCTGTGGTGCAGCACTGAAGGAGTATCCGCATCTCTTCCACGAGGATCCTGCCTGGCAGCGGCGTGCAGAGGCATTTTCGTCATCGGTACAGGATGCCAGCCAATATCTAGCAAGCATCGGTATCAAGGCTCCCCAACGGATGGACGTCACCGTGACGTACCAAGAACCCTGTCACCTCGCCCACGCGCAGCGCATCACGGCCGAGCCGCGCATGCTCCTTGCAGCGGTTCCGGGCCTTCAACTCGTGGAAATGGAAGAGGCCAGCCTATGTTGCGGCAGTGCGGGCATCTATAACGTGACAAACCCGATCATGTCCCAACAGCTGGGCGAGCGCAAGCTCAACAACGCGCTGGCCACCAATGCCAGCATTATCGTCTCGGCCAATCCAGGGTGCATCATGCAACTTCACGGTGGTCTCAATGCTCGCGGATCGCCCGTTCACGTGATGCATCTCATGGACCTTCTGGACAAGGCATACGGCGACCAGTGACGCGAACACCAGTCAGCCGGTTGGAGACGCTCCTCCGGCAGGGAGTGTTCACCGTTACCGGTGAAATTGCTCCGCCCAAGGCCGCCAGCCGAGAGATGGTGGAACGCAGCGCTCGTGTGATCGGCGACTCTGTCGATGCCATCAACGTCACCGACAATCAGCGCGGGCTCGCCCGCATGTCGAGCTTGGGCGCGGGCGTGTGCCTGGAGATGGCCGGTCACGAAGCCGTGGCGCAAATCACCTGCCAGCATCGCAATCGCGTGGCGTTGCAGGCCGATGTCTTGTCGATGGCGGCGCTCGGCATCCGCAATGTGGTGGCGATGACTGGGGACCACCCGCGCCTGGGCGACCATGTCGACGCCAAACATGTGCTTGACCTCAACTCGTTCCGGCTACTGCGCATCTTGCGCACCTTGCGAGACGAGGCGACGTTTGCTTCTGGGACCCCGCTGCGGGAAGCGCCCAGCATCTTTATCGGCGCAGTGGCCAATCCCAATCTCGAATCCGCCACCCGCACCGAAAAGAAGATCGAAGCCGGCGCCGAATTCATTCAAACTCAACCAGTATTCGATGTCGAGCGTTTCCGCGTGTGGATGGAAGAGGCCCGCAGCCTTGGGTTGCCTGAACGGGCATTCATTCTGGCTGGTGTGATGTTGGTACGCAGCGAACAGTCGGCACAGTACATGCGCGACCAGATCAAGGGAGTCGGCATGACGGAGCGCGTGATCGAACGTTTGCGAGCGGCGCCAGATCCCAACTCCGAGGGGATTCGCATCGCCGTGGAAACCATCCTCGCGCTGCGCCAGGAGCCCGGTGTGTCAGGAGTTCACCTCATGTCGATCAGTTGGAGCAAAGCTATTCCTCAGGTAGCAATGGATGCTGGGTTACTCCCAAGACCGCGCGTAGAAAAACCACTCATTGCCCGGCCCGCGCGATCTGCAAAGCGAGAACTGGTTGAGGTCGATTAGTACGTGGCCGTTGTCGTCGTCAGTCGAGGTGGAACATTTCTGGTAACAGCAAGGCGAAGCCAGTCGCAGGGTCGGTGTTCACCTCGATAAACGGGGCCATCGACTGCTGCCAGCGCTCGTTCACCGGGTCTGCCGATATGGTGCGCACCATGCACTCAAAGTCGTCCACTTCAAGATATGCGAACAGCGTATGTTGGTGCAGGTAAATGCTGTAGTTCGTCATCCCCGCCGCGCGTAAGGCAGCGAGCATGTCCGGCCAGATGTCATCGTGGCGCCGCTTATAGTCGGCTGCGTCGACCTCGGGCCGCAGTTCCATCGTAAACGCAATGCGCCGCACAGACCATTTCCCTTTCCGCTTCAGGCAGCGTGCCTGAACACTCAACTACACGGCTTCCACAGCAAGACCCAACATCCTGCCGACCTTGGCAAGTCGCCCGAGTTGGTGCCCGATGCCCAACGCCACGTGATGCGTGGGACCTCGCTCGCACCAAGCGTCGATGAACTGGGCAGGATTTTGCCGAAACTGGAGGCGAGAGTTGGTGTTGCCGATAGCCAATGTCGGTCCGGATATGCAATGTCCTTCCGCCACTAGCAGCGTGAGTGCGCTGTCGCGGGTTTGGGTGAGGCCAGCGATTGTAATGGGGCCTGTACGCACCGTGCACTCCACACTCAACCCGTGGCCCCGCTTCCCGTGCAACACGCCAAGCCCGCGCATCAGCGGCCGCCCGTCAGCGATGCCCACGTGCGCCGGTCCGTCATGACCCATGAGCAGAAACTGCTCGTTGAAGTCCATGGCATAAAACTCGGTGAACGATCCGCCGGCGTCAAGTGCATCCAGCATGAGCATGGCGATGCACGTCTTGATGTCACCCTCACCCGCAGCTGGCACACCACGAGCGGTCAACAAACTGTTGCCAAGGATGAGCGACGCGCCCAACACTTCGCTGGGGTTACCCGCTAATCCACGATAGTAGTACGTGAGACCGTTCAATCTGAAGTCCGCAACCAGTTGGTCCAGGCCGACGGCAACCTGGCTGGCCCAGATGAGCGCTTCTGGGGTTACCGTCTGACTGATTCGGTCCGTGCCGGCTGCCGCCGTGTCGAAGGTGGCGTGCACCTCGGCCATCTTGTCGCCCACGGATCGATCCGTCGAGGGTGGAATACGGGCCTGCAAGTCATCGATCTCAAGAAGCTCAACCTGACAACCAAGTTGCGCTTCGAGGGCTGTGAAGTCTGCATACATGTCCAGCATGCCGGGGTAAGTGTGGCCGAGGAAACCAACGCGCGCTGTGGTAATCGCTCGGCGAACGCTGGCTGCGAGCACCCAATCACGCATCAGTTCACTGGCACGTGGATCTCCCGAGAGCTGCCCCGAGATGACATTAATAGTGATGCGGGCCCTGGCGAATGCGTGAGAGATCTCTGGAACGCAGCACGCACAGCAATTGGCAAGCCATTCGGCGGTATCGGCGTGCTCGTAGTCCAGTGCTGCACAGGGCTGCAAGTTCAAGATCACCACTTGCCTGTTCAGGCTATGAACAGCCGGCAGCACTTGAGACGATGTGGCATAGGTGCCAACATAACAGAACACCAAATCGAGGTCGGAACGGCCAAACAAGGCTCCGGCATCCCGAGCCGCGTCCGCTGTATCCACGAGGCCAGCCGACACCACTTGCGCGCCGAAACCGGTGAGGACTTGCTCGATGACGGCTTGATTGCCGGTGAGCTTGTCTCGCAGGCCAGGAAACTGATCCCAGTAAGCCGCCAGGCCAATGCCAAACACCCCAACGCGCGCCGGTGCGCGCCGTGCAGCTGCCGCGAGAGCGCGTTCCGTCATAGCTTGGCTCCAATCAGCTCTCGAAGGATGTGCGGCATGAATCTCCTTGCCAATGGTAGCAACTGCGCTGACCGGACACACCTTGCTAGAATAGGCAGCCGTGGTACGAGCGGGGCCACGATCAGAGAGAGCAAGGAAGCCATGACGGAACGCGGCCTGCCACCTATCACCATCACCGATGTGCGCGTCATTTTGACCGCGCCGAATGGCATACGGCTCGTGGTCGTTAAGGTAGAAACCAGCGAACCGGGGTTGTATGGCCTTGGCTGCGCCACATTCACCCAACGTCCGCTGGCGGTGGCCACCTCCGTCACCGAGTATCTACGTCCGTTCCTCTTGGGGAAGGACCCCGAACGGATTGAGGACATCTATCAATCCTCGTTCGTGAGCTCGTACTGGCGCAATGGACCCGTCCTCGGCAATGCCCTTAGCGGGGTAGACATGGCGCTGTGGGACATTAAGGGCAAGCGTGCCGGCATGCCAGTGTATGACCTACTCGGAGGCAAGTGCCGTGAAGCGGCTGCTTTATATACCCACGTGAGTGGACGCGACCCGCAAGAAGTGGCCGACAACGCGCGTGCCGGTGTCGAGCGCGGCTACCGGTTTATACGCTGCCAGATGCACGTGGCCGGCTACGCCACCTACGGAGCCGGCGGTGGCACGGCGGTAGCGCGACCCTCCAAGATTACGCCGCATCACCAGGTGTTCGAACCGCTGTTTTACATCCGGCAAACGCCCAAGCTGTTCGAGCACCTGCGAGCGCAGTTGGGCGACCAGGTAGAACTGTTACACGATATCCACGAGCGCATTCCACCCATCCAGGCGATTGGCCTCGCCAAGGACCTGGAACAGTTCAAGCTGTTCTTCCTGGAAGATCCCTTCGCTCCTGAAGACGTGGATTACTTCCGGTTGATGCGCCAGCAGACGGCTATTCCAATTGCCATGGGTGAGCTCTTCAATAACCCTCAGGAGTACGTGCCCCTCATCAAGGACCGGCTCATCGACTTCATCAGGGTGCACATTTCCCAAATTGGTGGGTTGGGACCAGCGCGCAAGCTCGCGGCGTTGTGCGAGTTCTTTGGTGTTCGCACTGCCTGGCACGGGCCGGGCGATGTGTCGCCGGTCGGGCATGCGGCCAATCTGGCGCTGGACCTTGCGTGCTACAACTTCGGTATTCAAGAAGAAACGAACTTCCGCCCCGAGACTCGCGAGGTTTTCCCCGGCTGCCCAGAAATTCGCAACGGGTATATGTGGTCCAACGATAAGCCGGGGCTGGGTATCGATATCGACGAAACGCTTGCTGCCAAATTTCCATTCCCAGCGCACCAATACAATGGAGCATGGGAAGCGATTAGGATGGAAGACGGCACGATCGTCCGTCCGTAACGTCTTAACGGAAACCCGGGCCTGTTACTACGACGCCTGGCTTGGCCCCGGTGTGCTGGCCACCGCTGACCACTGGAACACCATTGACCCATACGTCGCGAACGCCAATGGAAAGTTGGTGTGGATCGGCAAAGGTTGCTCGGTCGGACACTGTGGCAGGATCGAATACGACTACGTCGGCGTAACAGCCGGGCACGAGCCGGCCGCGATTGTGAATGCCAAGGCGATTGGCCACGGCTGACGTCATTTTGCGAATCGCTTCTTCGAGGGTAAGCACGCCGTCCTCGCGAACATACTTGCCGAGTACACGGGTATAGGTGCCATACGAGCGGGGATGGATGGGGCCGTGTTCGGTGGCCCAGGCCGGATCGACTCCGCCTGCATCCGTCGAAATCTTGATCCAGGGCTGCTGCAGTTGCGATGGCAAGTTTGCTTCGGACATCGAGAAGAAAATGGTCCCGATGCGTTGTTGTTCCGAGACGATGAGGTCGATCGCCGCGTCAATCCAATCTTGGCCACGTTCCGCCGCGATCTCAGACAGACGGTGGCCCGCATACCGTTTGTTTTCGGGGCGTTCGAACCCTACGGGCATGATGTCGCTCGCCTCACGGCCCGTACCCAACATCTCGATGTCGCCGGATGGGTGCTCAATGTTATGCCGGATGCGCTGGCGCGTCGCTGGGTCAGCCAGGTTGGCGAACAACTTGCCGCCTTCGGCGGACCAGGGTGGGAGGATCGCCGTGAGGCCGGTACCGGAAGCGGCGTAGGGGTACATATCGGCGGTGATGTCTACGCCGCCAGCCCGAGCCTGATTGATGTGCTCCAGAGCGCGTGGCATCTTGTCCCAGTTGCTGCGGCCGGCCGCCTTGAGGTGGTACACCTCGACGGGGATCGCCGCTTGCCGCCCTACCGTGATGGCCTCGTCGAGCGCTAGAAAGAGCTGCTCGGCTTCCGACCGGATGTGCGTGATGTACACGCCGCCGTATCGTGCAATCACTTCGCAGACGGCCACGATTTCAGGCGTCCTGGCATAGCAATCCGGCGGGTAGATCAACGCATACGACACGCCGAACGCGCCGTCAGCCATCGCGTCCGCAGCGACCCGTTGCATCAAGGTCAATTCATCTGCCGAAGCGTCGCGCATCGCCATGCCCAAGGCGTAGCTGCGCAGCGTGCCGGCGCCAAGAAACGAACCGACGTTGGGTGACACACCCATCTCAACGTACGTGTCTAGCCAGTGGGCGAATCGTGTCCAACCCTGCGCACGCTTGATCCATTCGGTAATGCGCGGCGCGTATGGCGTGTGCGGGATGGGTGCGTCGATCAGGCCACCAAACGGCGCCGGCGTCCACGCTTCACCCATGACCTCAGTGGTGACGCCCTGGGTGATCTTGGAGAGGCAGCGGCCGTCGACCATCAACGGGACGATGCTATGGCTCTGAATGTCGATGAAGCCTGGGCACACCACCATGCCGCTGGCATTAACGACATGCGCTGCTTGGCGCGGGTCTATCCGTCCCGGAGGAGCGATAGCGATGATCCGCCCATTGTGGAGAGCAACATCGGCACGCTGCCACGGATTGCCGCAGCCATCGATAACCCGCCCGTGTGTGATGAGATAGTCGATCTCCACCGCATTCCTCCACTACGTGCAGCGTGCGAGGGGCGGCTACCGACGAAACTGAATGCGTCGAAATCCTTCAGCAGCGCCGACCCCATGTACTTCCCCTGCCTTGGTGGCCCATTCGCGAATACGCGGTGCCATCTCATCGGGCTTCTTCACTTGCGACTTGTGTTCGCGGAGCGACTCGATCTTCTTGTCGACAAAGTTCGTCACGTCAATCCAGAAGTTGGCTTGCGACGTAAAAAACAGGCATACCTCGCTCACCTTATGGGGCTGCAACCCTTCAGCGAGTAGTTCGCGAAAGCTGCGCGGATTGCCGGCACCGGGGAAGATGGCGTCTAGCGTCGCGTGACCTACGGCACGGTGATCCGGATGGTTAATGCCGAATTCGCCAAAAAAGTTGGTCGGGTCGTGAGTGAATATGGTCTCCGGCTTATGCCGGCGAATCAAGCGCACGATGTCGCGCCGCAGTTTCAGATCGTTCACGACTCGCCCATCGCGGTAGCGCAGAAACTCGACAGTTTGCACACCCAGGACTCGGGAAGCGTTGAGCTGTTCCTCCTCACGCATCGCCATGAGCGTCTCGTCAGGTACCGATGGATCCTCGCCGCCCTCATTTCCACTGGTAACGAGCCCAATTACCACTTGCCGGCCATCGGCCACGAACTTGGCTTGCGTTGCCGCGCAGCCGAACTCAGGATCATCGGGGTGAGCGGCCACAATGAGGACCGGGCCACGCCCTTTGAGGTCGGGAGTTGCGGCGGCTTGCGCAGCAGGCTGCGGTCCCGCCGCTGCGGGTCCTGGGGAAGGCTCCGTTGTTTTCTCAGTTACCGAGGCCGTCATGTTTGGGTTGCTCCAACACACTGTCTGCACGATCACACGCGCAGCGATCGCGTGCAGCATAGCCCGGCTACGAGGGCCTGTCTACGTACGCGGTGGACCATCACCACCGGGCACCCGATGCTGTACACTCCGCGCTACCCAAGTGGAAGGGAGTGAGCATTCGTGGGGACACTGCATCCGATCACCAGTGGCGGACCCGTCATGGCCATCTTTGCCCATCCTGATGACGTCGAGTTCTTGTGCGGTGGTTCGGTGGCGTTGTGGTCTGCTGCTGGACGTGAACTGGTGTTTGTGTTCTGCACCGACGGGAGCAAAGGTACCAAAGTTCCAACGTTGCAGGGCGACGCGCTGGTGGCCGCTCGTAAGGAGGAACAGCGCGTTGCGGGTGCCTTGCTGGGATGCACAGAGTTCGTGTTCTTGCCCAATCAGGATGCCATGCTTGAGCCGACGCTCGATCTGCGGCGCGACCTGACCGGGCTGATCCGTACGTATAAGCCACAAACGGTGTTGTGCTTCGACCCAACGGTGTATTGGATCGGGGACAGCTATCTTCAACACCCTGACCATCGAGCCTCCGGCGAGGCGGCGTTAGCGGCAATCTTCCCATCGGCCCGCGACCGCCCCACCTTCCCTGAGTTGGCGGAACGCGGCCTCGAACCACACAATGTCCTGGACGTTTACATGGCGTCACCAGCCCAGGCCAACGCCTATTTCGACATCACCACGACCATTGACGTGAAAATAGAGGCGATGCGGGCACACAAGAGCCAGATCGCCGACCCAGAGCAGACCGGGCACATACTCCGGCAGCGGGCACAAGAGACGGGGGCCGCAGTTGGCGTTGCGTATGCCGAAGCCTTCCGGTACGTTTCGATGGACCCAGCAGCGCGACTGCGACCGCGAAATGCTTCCGGCGAGAACCCTGCGTAGAGCGCAACGTTTCGAAAAGGAGGACGATCAGGTGCCGGCCGTGCCCGAAATTACCGAGGAAACGTACCGTCAGTTGCGTGAAGTCAGCACCGCGACGCTGAGCAGCCAGCTCAACAAGCGCGGCTTCCGCCAACTGGTCATGACGGGCGTCAAGCCGCTCCGACCCGACTTACGCCTGGCTGGCAGAGCCTTTACATTGCGCTATATCCCGGCGCGGGAGGACCTTGAATTTAGCGCCGAGTTTAATAATGTCACCAACAAGCAGCGGATCGCCGTCGAGCAAGTGGGTCAAGGCGATGTGCTCGTCATCGATGCACGCGGCGACACACGTGCTGGGACGTTGGGCAACATCCTGGCCACGCGCATCCACGCTCGTGGAGCAGCAGGCATCGTCACCGATGGGGCCTTTCGTGACACACCCGGAATCAGGGCCATCGAGTTGCCGACGTACGCGGGCGGCGAACATCCCAACATCTCGTTCACGGTGCATCACCCCATCGACATCAATGTCCCCATCGCTTGCGGTGGCGTGGCTGTGCTTCCAGGAGACGTAATTGTTGGTGATGCCGAAGCGGTCATCGTGATCCCCAGTGCGCTGGCCGCCGAAGTGGCTCGTGAGGCGTGGGAGCAGGAGGGACGCGAGGAGTTCATCCGGCAGACCATTGCAGGGGGTGCTAGCATCGTCGGGGTGTATCCTCCCGATGCGACCACGCTGCAAGCCTATAGCGCATGGCGCGCGCGAACG
This sequence comes from Chloroflexota bacterium, assembly GCA_025449435.1. The sequence goes on from JANWJO010000016.1 coordinate 49,251, forward strand.
CCGCGGTCCTAACGTCGCCCAGGAGACGCGATCTATCGTTTGACACGATCTTGATACAGACTATACTTGAGTTGAAGCAGCGGCTCTACGCTTTGGGCTAGGCGCGCGTTCCGTATTGACGAAACCGTCCGGGTAGAAAACAGTAGCGCCCTGTACTTGCTGAAGAGGTGATGCGATGAGCGTAGCGGCGGCGGCGCAACAAGAACTACGCACGACGGTGCCAACCATTCCGTGGTGGTCGAAGTTCACCAACAACTTTTATGTTGGACGTATCTTCAAGGCCGCCATCACCATATACGTAGTCACAACCATCAGTTTTGTTGTGGTGCACTTGATGCCCGGAAGCCCAGTGGAAGTCTATATTCAGACGCTCATTAGTGTATATGGTATCCCATATGCAGAAGCGCAGAATCAGGCGGCGGCGCTGTTCTCCGTCAATGTAAATGAGCCGATGTGGCAGCAGTATTTCGATTACTTAGGGCAGCTTGCACACGGCAATATGGGCAATTCACTCCTATCTCCGGGGACTTCCGTCATGTCAGTGATGCTCGCCTACATGCCCTGGACGCTATTTTCGGTGGGCATATCTTTGATGATCAGCTTCATCTTAGGCGTCATGTCCGGCATGATTATGGCATACCGGCGTGAGTCGTGGATCGATCACGTCCTCTCGTTCGTTGGATCGGTCTTCCACTCGGTTCCTAATTACGTGCTGGGCATTTTGCTGATCGTGTTTCTGGGTATTCAGGCCCACATTATCGATATCGCAGCCATGCGGGGTTCGTTTTCGCCAGGCATGAAGCCAGGGCTCAACTTTGCCTTCTTCGGCGATGCGCTCATGCACGCTGCGTTGCCGATCACCACCTATGTGTTGACGACTGTCGGCTCGTGGATGTTGACGATGAAGAGCAGCACGAGTGCAGCGCTCGACGAGGACTATGTAACGGTGGCGAGGGCTCGTGGCCTCGGCGACCGCCGCATCATGACTGCATATGTTGGCCGGAACGCAATTATTCCGTTGGTGACGCAATTTGCCATCTCGGCAGGCTTCGTGGTGGGTGGATCTATCCTCATTGAGACGTTGTTCGTGTACCAGGGCATCGGCTGGATCCTCAATAGCGCGATCGCACAGCGAGATTACACGGTGATGCAAGGCATCTTCCTGGTCATCACGGCCGCTGTTATCTTTGCCAATTTGTTCGCGGATCTGCTGTACGGACGTATCGACCCGCGCGTGCGGCTGCAGGGACAGTAACAGGAGGACGCGCTCATGGCCATTGCTACCCAGCAGCTTGAAGAAAGCGCACTATCGCGAGCCACCCATTCCTTCACCAGTGCCGTACAGGGCATCACGACTTTGCTGTCGTACAACAAGGCTGGGCTCATCGCGTCGTGGGTATTGTTTATTATCGTGGTGTTTAGCTTGTTTGCCCCGCTGTTCATTGCGGACCCGGAACCGGACTACAGCAACATCTATGCAGCGCCATCGCCACAACATTTATTGGGAACTGACTTCCAGGGTGGCGATGTGTTGGTACAAGTGCTGCGTGGCGGGCAAGCCGTCATTGAAGTAGGCGCAATAGCTGCTTTGGCATCGACGCTGATTTCCATCACGTTTGGTGCGCTTGCTGCGTATGCTGGCGGCTGGGTTGATAACATCATCACTGGTCTTGCCGACATTGTGCTCACGATTCCCGGCTTCCCGCTGCTGGCAGTTCTGGCTGCCTATATCCGGCTGAGTAGTGCTCTTCCACTCGCCTTTCTCATTGCCGCGCTGGCCTGGCCCACCCTCCTGAGAGCCGTGCGGGGTCAAGTCTTTACCCTCAAAGAGCGAGACTACGTGGAAGCGGCACGGGCGCTCGACTTGGGGACCGGGCATATCTTGTTTCGAGAGATCCTGCCCAACATGCGAGCGTACATCGCCATGTTCTTTGTCCTATCCATGACCAACGCCATTTACGCACAGGTGGGTTTGTACTTACTCGGCTTCGCGCCACTGGCTGGGGACAACTGGGGCATTATGCTCAACTTGGCCTGGTATCGCGGCGCCATCTTCTTTTCTAATAGCTTTTGGTACATCATGGCGCCGATCGTCGCGATCTCTGTACTGCAACTCACGATGGTCACGGTAACGCGTTCGCTGGAAGAAGCCTTCAATCCGCGCTTGCGCAAGGTTGGGTAGTCACTCGCCGCTATCGAACCACGGCGTGCAATAGCTGAGGGAGGCCCGCACTGTCAATCGTCCAACCGCTGCCCGTAAACGGCCAGCACCAAGCCAACTCGCCGAACAATGCGGTGTTGCTCTCGGTCAAAGACTTGTGGATTGAGTATGGTTCCGATCGTGGAGCCGTGAAAGCGGTGCGCGGCGCTACGTTCGATGTGCGCCGGGGCGAAAGCTTGGCGCTGATCGGTGAAAGTGGCTCGGGCAAAACGACTCTTGGCCTTGCACTGGTGCGCCTGCTCGTGCGCTCAGCCAGAATTACCCGTGGAAGCATCACCTACTTCGCGGAAAATGGGCCGGTGGATGTGCTCGCCCTTCCCGACGATGCGCTGCGACGATTTCGCTGGGAGTCGTGTGCGATGGTGTTCCAAGGTGCGCAAAACTCCTTTAACCCAGTGTTGACCATCCGGTCACAATTCCTGGATACCGCCCGCGCCCACCGGAGGGAGTCGACGACGCAGATTACACAGCGGGCGCACCACTTGCTGCAAATGGTGAAGCTGGAGCCAGAGCGCGTGTTGCGTTCCTACCCGCACGAATTGTCCGGCGGCATGCGCCAACGCGTCCTGATTGCACTGAGTCTGCTATTAGAGCCAGATCTGCTGATCCTGGACGAGCCCACCACAGCGCTCGACATCCTCACCCAACGCGCAACCATTGACCTGCTCAAGACGTTGAAAGCCGAGCTAGGCTTCGCCACGATCTTCGTCTCCCACGACCTGTCCCTGGCGGCGGAATTGGCCGACCGCGTGTCCACCATGTACGCCGGACGGTTGGTGGAGTCTGGAACTGTGGACAATATGTTCTATCAGCCGGCACATCCCTATACCAATGCATTGCTCGATGCGGTACCAAAGGTGCTGGGAGAAGAGGAAAAGCTGCTGGCAATCCCCGGTAACACGCCAGACCTGCGGTTGTTGCCACCCGGCTGCTCGTTCCATCCGCGCTGCACGTTTGCCATCGAGCGGTGCCGGATCGAAGAGGTGCCTGATGAAATCATCTCGCCTCAGCAATCCGTGGCCTGTTTTCGCTGGCGCGACGTGCGACACGACCGGCACTCCGTGTCTTCTCGTAGTCATGAATGAAAGAGGAGCCCAGTGACGCCTCTTATTGATGTGCAGAGTGCCACGCAGAGCTTTCGCACGCGGCGAGGGCAGATCACAGCGCTCCATGATGTGTCGATCACCATCGAACCGGGCCAGGTGGTGTGCCTGGTTGGTGAGAGTGGCAGCGGTAAAACCACGCTCGGTAAGATGATCGCCGGATTACGCCGACCAACGAGCGGTAAGGTGCTATTCGAAGGACACGACATCTGGCATACCAGTCATGAGGTATTTTCCGGCTACCGCAAGGCCGTTCAGATTGTCCATCAGGACCCCTATGCCTCGCTCAACCCGGTGCAACGGGTGCGCGACATCCTTTCCGCTCCACTGGAACGCCACCATGTCACGCGTGGCAAGGGCACCATTGAACGCATCCTGAGAGTGCTGGAACTCGTAGACCTCACACCTGCGGCAGACTTCGTCAACCAGTATCCACACCAATTGAGCGGCGGGCAGCGGCAACGCGTTTCCATTGCGCGAGCGCTCACGTTGGATCCGGTGCTCATCGTGGCCGATGAGGCCGTCTCGATGGTGGACACGTCGATCAGAGTGAGCCTGCTGAATACGCTGTTGCGGCTTCGCTCCGAGCTCAACGTGGCCTTCCTTTTCATAACGCACGACTTGGGCATCGCGAAGTACTTTGGATCTAGCGGTAGCACAGCGGTCATGTATTTGGGCCGGATCGTGGAGCAGGGGCTCACTCGGGAACTGATCGACCATCCCCTCCATCCCTACACCAGGGCGTTGCTATCGGCCATTCCCGAACCGGATCCCGAATTGACGCGCATCAAGGGCAAGTTGCTCTTGCGCAGTATGGATGTTCCAAGCCTCCTTCGCTTGCCTTCAGGGTGTACGTTTCATCCGCGCTGCCTGTTGTTTGAGGAGGGGCTCTGCGACGTCAAGCGGCCAGAGTTGGTGTCCGTCGACGCGATGCGACGAGTGGCGTGTCACGTAGCTATTCGAGACCTCGCCGAGACGGTCCGCACGCGATGAAAGGAGAGGTTCGGAGGCAAGACGTGTCAACGCAACCGGCAACACAGCGGGACAGAAGGAAACGGGTGCCATGTTTGTCGACCCTGAGTTAGGAAAAGCCGCGACCCGGCTCAGCCTGTTCATTATCTTGCTTTCCGGTGGCATGTTGTTTATGCTTCCCCAAGGAACCGCGCAGTTTTACATCACGGTCATCACGCTCGGCATTGGACTCTTGTTCTTGACCCTGGTCATTGCTCTGGTGCGGTTATTCTCCCGTTGATCGCTGCAGGCAACGGAACGAGCATCGGGTTGCTCGCCGTACGGTAGGCTGCGAGTGTGTGTAGGAATTGAGAGGAATCCAGCAAGTGCATCATCCCGAGGAATCCAAGACGTCCATCCCAGGCACGGTAAGCCGGCGCAAAGTCGTTGCCGGCTTTGGCGGCTCGACCCTCGCCATCGCGTTGCTGGCTGCTTGCGGCAGTGGCGGCGCGGCGGCAGTTACTTCAGCGGCAAGTTCGGCGGCAGCGACACAGGCAGCACCACCAACGGTTGCGGCGCAACCCGCAGTCCCAGGGTCAGTCACGACCACCACCAGTGCCGCAGCAACCACCAGTGCCGCGGCTACCACCAGTGCTGCTGCGACGACCAGCGCCGCCACAACAACCAGCGCCGCCACAACAACCAGCGCTGCCGCCACGACCAGCGCTGCCGCCACGACAACGAGCGCCGCTGCTACCACGAGTGCGGCAGCAACCACCAGCGCAGCCGCGACCGGTGGCAAGACGTTTGTTGGCGCCTGGCCGTATGAACTACCGCCATCGGGCCATTTCAATACGTTTATCCCCCACGGCATCACCTTGGGCATCTACCAGGACCTTATGGAAATGCCGATGGCGAAGTACTACTGGTCATCAGACAAGTACATGCCGTTGCTCGCCACTTCCTGGAAATTCGAGCCGCCGGACAAGTGGACCGCCACTATACGGTCCGGAGTCAAGTGGAGTGACGGCACGTCCCTGACCTCCAAAGATGTCGCGGCCACGCTATGGGTAGAGCGCATCATGCTCAACGTGCTGTGGGACTACGTCGATAGCATCGACACCCCCGACGACAACACCATCACCGTGCATATGGCCAAGCCCTCGACGGTGGTAGAACGCTACATGTTGGAAGAGCATATCCGGCCTATATCTATCTATGGGACATACGCCGACCGCGCAAAGGCGCTGTTTACGGCTGGCAATGACATGAACTCCGCGGACGGCAAGACGCTGGCCTCCGACTTCCAGAAGCTGCGGCCGGCTGCGATCCTCTCCTGCGGGCCGTTCATCCTGGACAACAACAGCATCACGAACGCCCAGCTCACGCTCAACAAAGTGCCCACGGCCTGGGACGCTAGCACTGTCAACTTCGACAAGATCGTCCTCTACAACGGCGAGACGCCCACCGTGACGCCGCTCGTGCTCGCCAAGCAGGTCGACTATGCCACGCACGGCTTCGCCCCAGCCACACTGGACGCTCTGGCCAAAGAGGGCGTGCGCCTGCAGCAGGTGCCCACCTATGGCGGTGCGTCGATCATGTTTAACTTCGCCGACCCTACGGTTGCCAAAGTGTTCGGCGATAAGCGAGTCCGGCAAGCCGTAACGATGGCCATCAACGGCGATCAGGCTGGGCTCGCCGCCGGTGGTGTGCAGGGCACCGGCGTCAAGACTTGGTCTGGATTCAGCGAAGTGCTCGTGCCCTTGTGGCTCACTAAAGATCAGATCGGGCAGCTCGGGAAGTACCCCGTCGATGCCACAAAGGCACAAGCAACGCTCACCAGCTTGGGCTGGAAGTTGGGCAGCGACGGCGTGTTTAGCACACCAGACGGTACACGTGCCGAGTTTGACTTGCTCAGCATCACCGAATACGAAGACACCATGGCCGTTGCCGTCGTCTCTGCTCAACAGCTCACCAAGGTTGGCATCAAGGTGACGGTGCGATCGGAAACCTTCACCCAACAGCCCATCGACATCGACAAAGGCAACTTCAAGCTGGCCATGGGCGGCTGGGGCGCAGGCGCGCCGCACCCACACTTCTCCTTCGTGCAGGACCTGGAAGTGCACAACTCGCTGGCCGCCACCAACGGTGGCAAGGGCATGGATTATCCACTGACGCAGAAAACCGACTCGGTAGGCAACATCGACTTCGCGAAGGCTATCGACGACAGTGCGTTAGGGCTCGATGTCGGCAAGCAGAAGGACCTCGTGGATAACATCACGCGGGCTTTCAATGAGTTGTTGCCGCAGGTCCCCGTATACGAGCGCTGGGCAAAGAACCCATGCCTTGAGGGCGTGCGTGTAACTGGGTGGCCCCCGTCTTCGGACCCGATTTACACCAACAGCCCGTATGCCGACAGCTTCGTCATCATGCTCATGTTGGACGGGACGCTCAAACCCGTCTAAGCGTAGACATAATCCTGCACAACGAGGGCGGTGCCTAATGGAGGCATCGCCCTCGGGCATTTCCAGACAGGGCAGACCGATGGCGTACACTGGCAATGGCTTAACGCAAGGTGGCGCAAGGAGCATGTGGTGGACGATACCGAGATGGAACGACAGCTGAGCCGGTTATCGCCCGACCTGCGTGAACTCGTGTCCAAAGTACGCTCGGGTGACCTGCCGGCATCGGTCATTACGGATCTCGTTGCCGAACTCGAAGACCTCGGACGCAGTGATGCACAACTGTCGGCAGCTCTGGATCGCCTGTATGAGCTTGAACAGCGACGAACCGCTACATAGCAGAGCGCGTTCGAACGCCAGCCCGCGAGTGATACAGGTGACGGGATGACATGCGTGCCGGACGTGGCCAAAACGGCGCCGTGAAATAGGTCAAGTTGACTAGACGCTCCTAGCACTGGCATACCGTAGCTACTGGGCTACAATCTAGTTTTGGCAAGCAGTCGACCCTTCAGGAGGCAGTTCGTGGCAGAACAAGCATCCGGCTATTCTTTTCCCGATGCACCCGCCGGAGCCGAGGAATGGAGTGGTACCCCGCTACGTGGCAGCACATCCGTAAACTGCATCACGCGCCTGAAGGGCCGGACGCAACAGCACGACAAGACCCTAGACGACCGGCCCGTTGAACGTGACGAACTGTTGCGGTGGGCTCACGAACACACAAGTTCGCTCGGAGCAGCAGCACGCGTCATTGACGTGGTGGTGCACGGTGTACGGGTACGCGCGATCACCAATAGTGATCACATGGCCGCCTTCTTCGAAATCAACTGGTTCTCGCCGGACGAATGGTTGGAGCGCACGGGGTTCGCGTCACCTGAAGAGCCGCAACTGGTGGCCTACGCGCTCAACGGCGTCGCTGGGCGGAAAGCGAGTGCGTTCTATTCCCGCCAGCGCGGAACGGTGTTATTCATCAACACATCGTATTACGGGCAGCTCAAGAGTTGGGTGCTGGGTGCTGTGGGTCGTTTGCTCGCCGAAGAGCGCGGCATCCACTCCGTACACGGTGCCTGTGTACAGGTGGGGCACGGTGGCATCCTCTACGTTGCTCCCACCGGCACCGGGAAGAGCACCAGTTCGTACGGCCTCATGACGTTGCCAGGATCTCGCTTTCACTCCGACGACTGGGTGTATATCCGGTACGCAGTGCCAGCGGGAGATGGGCAACTCATTGCTCCGACTACCTTTCACCTCCAAGGGCGAACGTTGGAAGGCGACCAAGCCGTGGCAGCGATGCTGGCACGGCGGCCGATTCAGGGAACCTACGAGGGATACCGATTGACCGGCGAGCGCGTGTCTGGCCAAATTGCCGACCTTGATCTCACGGCGAAGCTCACGGCACACGCCTATACGTCGGAAAAGGTGTTCTACCTGCGCACAAACCTTGTGGAAAGTTTTCCACTGGCGGCCAGAGGGCTCATGAGCGCTCCGCTGGAGAACGTGCCAGATGTGACGGCGAATGCAGTGGAGGCGGAGACCAAGGCCCTGCTGACGGCCGCACAGGAGCTGGCTGACGGGCAAGCTGGAGCCGTCAACGACTATCTGCACGACCTTACCCGGCTAGTGGCCTTCGATAACGCTCGCGCTATGCTCGATGCGCACTCGGTGTTTGGCAAGGACCGTACGGTCTGGAACCCGCTCGAGCCCGTTCAGCTCACCGCAGTGTTCCTGCTTGAGCGTGACTTCAAGACCCGTCGCGTCCTGGAGCCGTCGTCGGAAGACCAGTTCTTGGGCAACCTCTTTTACGGCGAGACGCCAACGGGAACGCACGAAACCGCCTACAACGCGTATCGCGCGGTGGACGATGCTGCCGAACGGCGCATTATCGACGCCTGGCCAGCCAACCGGGTGTTCGCTGGCGGCGTTTACCAGCAGATTTGTCAGTCCGCCAACGTTCCATCGACGCTTGTAGCTGAAGCCACACTATTCAAGGCTATGTATGCCTCGGCCCGCTGCTTTTCGCTCAACACCATCCTGCAGGCCGATCCACAAGTCACCTCACGTGCCGAAGCGGTCGCCCGGACGCTTCGCATTATCGTGCAGGCGAGCCAGGGCCACTTGTCGCGGCCGCTGACGCTCGATACCTATGAACCGTACTTGGGGCCCGCCTAAACCACACACGCGGGCGTGCGCACGGGCTAGCCGCACACGGTGGTTATGGCTTCATCCAGGATAGTCACCATGCGATCAAGGTCCTGTGCTGTCGTGGTCAGCGGCGGGGCGAGCATGACGATGTTGTTGCGGAAGCGTGTGATCAGGCCGCGTTTGAGGGCTTCCGCGATGATTGCGCCACCAACCGCCTTTCCTTCGTCGAACTCGACCGCCGCCATCATGCCGAGTCCCCGCACGTCCACAACGTCGTTACGGGAACTCCAGCGAGCAAACGCTGCCTGCAATTGCTGACCCCGCGTCGCAGCGTGTTCAACGACGAGTTCCTGCTCGATGATGTTCAGATTGGCGATGCCGACCGCGCAACAGGTGGGATGTCCAGAGTACGTATACGCGTGCATCCATTTGGTGTCGGCATTGCGCATCACATCGCGGATGCGATCAGAGAACACGACGCCACCCAGCGGCAAATAGCCGCTCGTGACTCCCTTGGCGAAGCTAATCATGTCCGGTACGACGTTCCAGTGCTCCATCGCCCAGAACCGGCCAGTCCGCCCAAAACCGGTGATGACTTCGTCTGCGATGAGGAGCACGTCATACTTGTCGCAAATGGCACGCACTCTTGGCCAGTAGTCCGCCGGCGGCGGATAGACACCACCTGCGCCCTGGACCGGCTCGCCTATGAAGGCTGCCACGTTGTCTGGCCCCTCGGTGATGATGCGCTCTTCGAGTTGCTCAGGTGACATCGGATCTACCTGGCCAAACCCAGAGGGGAGGGGACCAAACCGCTGCCAGAACACCGGCAGGCCGGTGGCGGCCATTGCGCCCATGGTGACGCCGTGGTAGCCATTTAGGCGAGACAGGATTTTGACTTTATTCGGGAAACCACGACTGTGCCAAAAGTAGCGAGCCGTCTTGAATGCCGTCTCGCTGGATTCCGCTCCACCCGTGGTAAAGAACACAGTGCTCATTCCAAGAGGGAAGTGGGCGGAAAGGCGCCTGGCGAGGTCGATCGCCGGCTCGTTGGTGAAGCCAGCATACGCGCTAGCAAATCCCAGCTTCGCGAGCTGTGCTTCGGCGGCTACCGCAAGCTCCCGGCGCCCGTGCCCAATGTTGACATTCCACAAGCACGACAACCCATCAAAGTAATGCGTGCCGTTAACGTCCCACAGGGAACTGCCAATTCCGTGATCGAGTACGATAGCGTGTTGCTGGTCAACATCCGACTGTTGTGGGTGGACCAGGTGAGCGCTGTCCTCTTGGAGCCACGTAGCGGATCGAAGCGGTGAACTCGTACTGGTGGACACGGAAAGCTCCTTTCGCAGCGTCGGTGCATCTCAGCACACCGGCCTAGAATTGCTCGAAGCGCTCCACTTCGATGATGAACACGACAGCCCCGCCCACCTCAACTTCGAGCGGCTGCAACAACAGCGGCTCCGCCAAGTCAGTGGGTGCGGCGGCGGGCAAGTATACGATACGAGCTCGGCAGTGCTCGCGAATAAGATAGATGAGGCCAATCAAATGGCGGTCATTGATGCCGATGAGAAGCGTGGAGTTCCCCGCACGTAGAAAGCTTCCCACAGTCGCCATGCGCGTAACTGCGTAACCACGGGAGACCACCGCGTCGGAAAGTGCCGGAGCATCTTCGTCTTGCACGATGGCAAGCACCATTTGGTTGATCGTCAACGGTGCCTGGGTATCGGGATATGTACCGGTGGACACGGCACCTCCAGGCATAATCAACGTGTGTCGCGGGACCGAGCTACTGACCGCCCGCCACTGCACTTACAATGAGATTTCTCGTCGCACGTCGCCAGCGTGCCTATGTATTCTACGCGCTGAACCGGTGGTGTGGACGCGCGCGTGCGCCGTGTTGGATGCTACATCTGCGACGGGCGCGGCATTGGAGGCAGTGCCTGTTCGATAGCACGAGCCACCTGGAGGACGAGACCATCTTCGAAGCGCCGCCCGATGAGCTGAATCCCAACGGGCAAGCCTGCGGACGTCAGACCCACCGGAATGGTGATTGCTGGCTGGCCTGTCAGATTGAAGGGATAGGTGAGCTGTGTCCAGGAAAGGAAGTCCTCAACTCCCGCCGTGGCTGGTGCGGGAACATCTTGGCCCAGGGGGAACGCTGCGACCGGCATCGTCGGCGTAATCAGGACATCGATATCCTCAAATACCCTCTGGAAGGCGGCATTCACCAGTGCACGGGCCGTGAGCGCACGCGCAACATCGCGCGCGGTCCGGTGCGCAAAGGCGTCTACCACCCTCAACAGGCCCGGATCAATCAGCTCTCGCCATCCGTCTGGCTGCGCTTCAAGGCGAGCGGCTATGCCGGAAGCAAAAAACAGCGCCACCGCGTCAGCCGGATCATCGAGGTGTACATCAGTCTGGCGGAAACGTCTCAACTCGCCACGTAGTAGGGCGACGGTTTGAGACGTAATGCTCGCAATTTCGGGATCGACGGTTGCAAAGCCGAGGTCGCTGCTATAGCCAATGCGAACTTCACCAAGGGGTTGCGCACAGCGAGCCAGATACTGGCTTTCGCTCGGCGCCACAGAATTGCGATCACGCAGGTCCAGCCCCGCGAGTACGTCGAGCAGGAACGCTGCATCGGCGACTGTACGCGTAATCGGACCGGCATGCGCCAGCAGTTCGACTGCGCTAGCCGGTGAATAAGGCACAAGGCCGAACGTTGGCTTGAACCCGACGACGCCACAAAAGCTTGCAGGAATACGGATCGACCCAGCGCCATCGGTGCCGACCGAAAGCGGCGCCATGCCAGTGGCCACGGCAGCGGCCGAACCACCGCTGGACCCACCGGCCGTTCTGGTGGCGTCCCAAGGATTCTTGGTGGGTCCATACACCCGGTTATTGGTATCGCCCTTCCAGCCGAACTCTGGAGTGTTGGTCTTGCCAATGATGACAGCGCCTGCACGCCGCAGCTTCGCCGCAAGCGGTCCATCGGTGTGGGACACGTTGTCACGGAATAACAGCGATCCCAGAGTGTTGGGCATTCCACGCACCGGCATCACGTCCTTGAGCGTGACCGGGATGCCTAAGAGGGGCCTATCCGCGAGCTGCTCGCTGGTCATCGCGGCGAAATCACGCTCCGCATCTTCGGCAGCGGCGGTGGCGCCTTCCCAATCTAGGGCCACGATCGCGTTGATTGACGGGTTGACGCGACCTACCTGCTCGCGAACGGCCTCCAGAGCGTCCATAGGCAAGAGCGTGCGCTGCCGGAACCGTTGCGCCATGTCCACGGCCGGCAGTGTTACCAGATCGTGTGTTTCCATGCCTGCTGTTATAGCAAAAATGACATCCGGCGTGCAAGGTGGACATGTTTGGCGCGTGATGGCCGAACGCGGCGAGTCCAGGAGCGGTGTTACACTACACTTCCGCGTGCGCGGTGCACGCTACTACGCCTGCCTGCTGGGATGGCGGTCCTGCCGGATCAGCGGTTTCACGCCAGCGCACAACTCCAGCGGTGCAGGAACCTTCGGAAGGACGGCTCGGTTTGCCAGACGTAACAATGCGAAGTTTGCTCGAAGGCGGCGTCCATTTCGGACACCAGGTCCGGCGATGGAACCCCAAGATGGCGCCATTTATCTTTCGCGAAAAGAACGGCCTGCACATCATCGATCTGCGCAAGACCGTCGAACGCCTGCAGGTGGCCTTTGACATCGTGCAACAGTTGACCCGATCAGGCGACACCATTCTCTTCGTTGGCACCAAGAAATCAGCACAAGAAACCATCGCTGAAGAGGCCACACGCGCTGCTATGCCGTTCGTGAATGCGCGCTGGATGGGCGGCATGCTCACGAACTTTCGTACGGTAGAGGGCCGGCTTCGCCGCATGCAGGAGCTCGAGACTATGCAGTCCTCCGGTGAGCTTGCGCAACTGCCGAAGAAAGAGGCCCTCATCCTGCAGGATGATCTGGAACGGATGCACCGGACGCTGGGGGGCATGCGTGACCTCCGGCGACTGCCAGGTGCACTGTTCATCGTCGATACGCTCAAGGAACATCTGGCGATGGCGGAGGCGAAGCGACTGGAAATTCCAATTATAGCTTTGGTCGATACCAACTGCGACCCAGATGAAGTGGACTACCCCATCCCTGCCAACGATGACGCCATCCGGTCAATTCGGGTGATCGCCCATCTCCTTTCTGAGGCAATGCTCGAGGCCAAGCTCGAAGTGGAGTCGAGCCACGAGGGGACCGAGGCGCCGCCAGCCCAGCCTGAGCCGGAATTTGAGGAAGCGGTGGCAGATCGCTAGCCGGTAGGCGAGCGGACGCTGACACGCTTGAAGATCGACCAGACGTTGCACGAGGAGCAAGATGCCAACGACGACCGAGCTCATCAAGGTCCTGCGCGAACAAACGGGCGCAGGCATAATGGATTGCAAGCGAGCGCTGACCGAGGCGAATAATGACCTCGCCAAGGCCAAAGACCTCTTGCGTCAATGGGGCGCCGCAAGCGCCGCTAAGAAGTCCGGCCGGGAGACCAAGCAGGGGACGATCGCTACGTACATTCACAGTAATGGTGGTGTTGGTCGCGTAGGTGCGATCTTGGAGCTCAACTGCGAGACCGACTTTGTCGCGCGGACAGATGAGTTTAAGCACCTGGCGCATCGGTTGGCACAACACATCGTGGCCAATGGCCCAGAGTATGTCAGTGCCGATGACATCCCGGCGTCGGTGGGCGCTGAGGAGCGGGCCATCCTGGTGCGCGACCGCGTCCTGTTGAACCAGCGTGAACGCGAGGGTAACCGGACGGTCGATGACCTGCTGAAGGAAGCTGTGACTGCGCTGGGGGAGAACATCCGAGTGAACCGGTTCGCGCGCTACGTACTGGGAGAAGAGTAACCCCGTGCCGTCGCTGCCCTATCATCGCGTGCTTATTAAACTTTCGGGTGAGGCGATGACCGGAAAGCAAGGGTTTGGCATCGATCCCGGAGTGGTGCAGGCACGAGCCGAACAACTCGTGGCGGTTCACTCATTGGGTGTCGAACTCGCGGTGGTTATGGGTGGCGGCAACTTCTTCCGAGGTATGGCGGCGGCATCGCGCGGCATGGAGCGTGCCTCAGCAGACTTTGCTGGCATGTTGGCGACAGTGATGAATGCGCTAGCTTTACAGGCGGCTATTGAAAAGATCGGCGTCGCGACGCGCTTGCAAACCGCGATCGAAATGCGTGCTGTGGCCGAACCATTTATCCGCCGCCGCGCAATCCGCCACTTGGAAAAAAAGCGCATCGTCATCTTCGCTGCAGGATTGGGTAGCCCTTACTTCACTACTGATACGGCGGCGGTGCTGCGCTGTATCGAGATCGGCGGCAATGTCATCCTCATGGGTAAGAATGGCGTCGATGCCGTGTACGAGGCGGACCCGAAGGTGCATCCGGAAGCACGGCGTTTTGACACATTGGACTACATGGATGCGTTGCGCTTGCGGCTGCAGGTGATGGACTCGACAGCGCTCACGCTGTGCATGGACAACAACCTGCCCATCGTGGTGTTTGACGCGGATGTCACCGGCAACTTGGTACGCGCAGTCCAAGGCGAGCGGGTTGGCACCTTCGTCGGTAAGCCTTCGGCACTCACGCCAGTGCTGGCCTGACGGTAATCGAGCATGGCGACCCCTGTCGTCGAAAGCTACATCGAAACGATCTATAACCTGACGATGGAAGGCGAGCAGGTCATTGCGGCCCGCTTAGTGGACCGCTACAAGGTTCGCCCTCCATCGGTAAGCGAAACGCTGCATCGGATGGAAGAGCAAGGATTCATCGCGTTCGATGCCAAGCGTCACATACTCCTAACCGTAGCGGGCCGCGAACTGGCCGAATCTGGATTACGGCGGCATCGTCTACTGGAGCGCATGCTGGTTGATCTGTTCCACCTCGATTGGGTAGCCGCCCACGAAGAAGCACACCATTTGGAACACGGGCTATCCGAGCGGCTGGAACAAGCCATGAGCACGTCCCTGGGCGAACCGCTCACGTGTCCACACGGCAACCCGATTCCGGCACCTGGGCGCGATCCCACCTCATACTTGCGAGATATGCACGCCTGCCGGCTCACGGAAGCACCTGTTGCCGTCAGCTTGAGCGTCGTGTGTGTATCTGAGGTGGTAGAAGACGAAACGGCGCTGCTGCGCTCACTCGACGAGTTGACCATCCGTCCCGGGCGGCAACTCAGCGTCCTGCAGCACGGATCGGCAACGTGTGCCGTTGACATCTTGGGTACTCGTGTCGAACTGGCGCGCGGGATCGCCGAGAAGCTGTGGGTACACGACAGTATTTGGGATGTCCAACGCACCTCTCATTGAACTACAGCCGGCACTTGAGTGCACGGTGCTACTATCCAAAGGATGCCGTTCTGCGGCCGTGACGATGCACTAGAAGGGAGCGATCGGGGTGCCAGCAGCTAGCATTCCCCTGACAGAAGAACGTATGCGCAAAACCGTCGAAGCCCTCCGGCGCGACCTTGTGACTATCCGGACCGGCCGGGCGTCGCCGGAATTACTCAACCGCGTGATGGTGGACTATTTTGGCACGCCAACACCCTTGCAACAGGTAGCGGCGCTCAGCACGCCCGACGCACGCACCATCGTCGTGCAACCCTGGGACCGCAAACTCATCCCCGACATCGAGAAGGCCATTCTTAAGTCTGACCTCGGATTGAATCCGGCGAACGACGGCACCGTGTTGCGCATCATTGTCCCGGTGTTGACGCAACAGCGGCGTGCCGAGCTGGCCAAGCTGGTGAATAAGCGGCTCGAGGAAGCCAAAGTGTCGTTGCGCAATGAGCGACGCGACGCACAAGAAGCTATCAAGAAGACAGAAAAAGCCAGCGAGATATCGGAAGATGAGGCCAAACGTTCCACCGAACAGGTACAAAAGCTCCTCGAACGGTTCAGCATCGAAGTTGATCGCGTGGGCGCTGCCAAGCACGCCGAAATTGCAGAGGTCTGAGTGGGTAACGGCGGCGCATGGGTCGATCCCTGCGCCGGCCTCGAGCG
The DNA here is from genome assembly GCA_025449435.1 of Chloroflexota bacterium. The sequence continues at coordinate 65,174 of JANWJO010000016.1, forward strand.
TTGAATAATCTTCTGCTGCGCATACTTTCGGCCGCCGTGTTGGCGCCGGTTGCCATCGGTGCAACGCTCGCCGGCACCTATTGGTTTGGGTCGCTGGTCATCTTGATAGCACTAGTCAGTTGGTACGAATTCCTCCACATGTCACGGCGCGCGGGTATTCGTGCGTTTGGCCTCGCAGGCGGTGCGTCTACGGTCGTCGTCGTCGGCTCTACCACCTTTGGCCAGTCCGCTTTCGCGATCGGTATCATCGTCGCCTTGCTAGTGCTGGCTGGGGCGGCCATCGCTCGGCCCAGTACGATCGATACCCTGGCGTGCCTCGCTCACACTGTATTCGGTGTGTTGTGGATCGGTGTTCCTATGGCCACGGCGATACAGCTGCGGCAGACCACTGGCGCTGCCTGGCTGCTGACCGCAATGGTCGTTACCTGGGTCACTGATACGGCAGCCTACTTTACCGGCCGTGCCATTGGGCGGCACGCCTTGGCCCCCACCATAAGTCCCAAGAAGACAATCGAAGGGCTAGTTGGCGGCTTACTGGGTGCAATCTTGACCGGCGAGGCGAGCGGACTGTTCGTCTTGCATGTGCCGTGGTGGTTGGGATTGGTGTTGGGCATTGGCTGTGGTGCGGCAGCGGTGACGGGGGACCTGTTGGAGTCGCTCGTCAAGCGCCAACTTGGTGCCAAAGATTCGGGCACGCTCATCCCCGGACATGGAGGAGTGTTGGACAGGATCGACGGGTTGTTGCTGGCCATTCCGGTGGCGAGCCTCTGTGTTATCCTGGCTTAACGTGCAGAAAACGGTACGCATCGCAGTTCTGGGTAGCACCGGATCCATCGGACGGCAAACGCTTGCCGTCGCTCGCGAGCAGCGCGACAAAGTCCAAGTAGTGGCGCTCGCCGCACGCAGCAACGAAGAACTCCTCACCGAGCAGATTCGGGACTTTCAGCCGGCGATGGCGTGTCTCACGTCGCGGCCAAATTGGGAGGATGTTTCGCCTGCCAAGTGCTTTGGCGGCGACCGGGCCTTGGTGGATTTCGCGACACATCCCGATGTCGATCTCGTCGTGCTGGCCACCAGTGGGCACGATGGCTTCCGACCACTACTAGCCGCATTGCAGGCTGGCAAGGCCGTGGCCCTGGCGAATAAGGAAGCACTGGTGATGGCTGGCGAACTCGTGCGCCAGGCGGCCGATAAAGCCGGTGTGCAGCTCCGGCCGATCGATAGCGAGCACTCGGCGTTGTGGCAATGCCTGCAAGGTGAATCGCCGTCCAGCGTAAAGCAATTGATTCTCACTGCGACAGGTGGACCGTTCCGTGACTGGAGCCAGGAACAGCTGCAACACGCTACGCCAGCACAGGCACTGAAACACCCGGTGTGGCGTATGGGGAAGAAGATCACTATTGACTCGGCGACATTGATGAACAAGGGCCTGGAAGTCATTGAGGCCCACTGGCTGTTCAACATGCCGTATGAACACATCGATGTCGTGATCCATCCACAGGGCCTGGTGCATTCCCTTGTGCGATTTCGAGATGGTGCGCTCAAAGCGCAGCTCGGCACGCCCGACATGCGCACCGCAATCCGCTACGCCTTGTCATGGCCAGCCAGATGGGAATCGTCACTGGAGGATGCCGACCTGCTCAAAGGCGGGCCACTGTACTTCTTCCCGCCAGATACCGAACGCTTTCCGTGTTTAGCCTTTGCGCGCTGGGCCGGCAAGGATGGTGGAACGTATCCCACCGCGCTATGTGCGGTCGATGAAGTCGCGGTGCAAGCGTTCTCTGCCGGTATTATTTCTTGGAACGGCATCTCGCAACTCATTCAAACAGTGTTAGATCGCCACAAGTCTATTGCGCATCCCTCGATCGACGATGTGCTTGCAGCAGACGAGGAAACGCGGCGAGTGGCCCATGTGTTGCTCACGCACAACGGGATAATGCGGAACTGATCGATGATTGCGTCATACTTTTGGATCATCCCGATCCTGCTCCTATTGGTGTTTGTGCACGAACTTGGGCATTTTATGGCGGCGCGCAAGTTTGGCGTCTTGGTCAAAGAGTTTGCCTTAGGCTTTCCACCGCGCATTAAGGCGGTTCGCGTCGGCGAGACCGAATATGCACTGAATGCACTGCCGATCGGCGGATACGTTCGCATGGAGGGCGAGGATGGACAGCTTGAATCGCCACGCAGTTTTGTAGCAAAATCGCGGGGTCAGCGGGCGGTCATCTTGCTCGCGGGCGTGACGATGAATGCCCTGCTTGTTCCCATCCTCCTCACCGTAGACGCATTGGTAGGAGTGCCTACCGTCCAAGGCATCGTCATCCACGACGTACAGGCGGGGAGCGCTGCACAGGTGGCAGGGCTGTTTCCTGGTGAGGTCATCACGGCTGCCGGCGGCAGACCAATCACAGATTCCCAGGTATTCATCGACGCCATCAGAACCAATATCGGCAAACCCGTCGAGCTAACGGTGCAGGGCGCTTCGACACAGGCACCTACCCAAACGGTCAGTGTTACGCCACGGCCGGTCAATAAGCCAGGAGACGGATCGCTTGGTGTCACGTTCACTGTTCACCTAGTGAACCTCCAGTATCCAATCTGGCAAGCGCCTTTTGTAGGCGCAAAGCAAACCGCCATGCTCGCTGGCGACTTTGCAACGGCGATACATCAGATGTTTCAGACGCAAAGCGTGCAACTGAGCGGACCAATCGCTATCACGCAGGTCACGGGCGAAGCGGCGCGCCAAGGACCAGGTACTCTGTTGGAACTGACGGCTCTATTGTCGCTCAACCTCGCGATCTTCAACCTGTTCCCTTTTCCAGGGCTCGACGGCGGGCGCCTGGCCATGCTCTTGTTAGAGCAACTACGCGGACGCCGCATCAACCCTGTGTGGGAAGGCGCCATTAATTTCGCAGGGCTCATGGTTCTGCTGGCCGTGATGGTGTTGGTGTCGATCAACGACATCATGCACGTCGGATCCTAGCCGAAGCGTCACCGAACCGGCCATCTTGCCCGCCCCAGTGCCAAGTTGCTAAGCCGGTTGCTTGCGATGCGCCCACACTGCCTCGTTGAACAAATGCTGAGGTCGCCGACCGTACAAACCATCAATGAGGTTGGTAGCTGCCAGCTTGGCCATCTGGGATCGCGCCCCAGCACTGGCGCTAGCAATATGCGGAACGACGACGCAGTTGTCGAGAGTGAGCAGTGGATGATTTCCATGCATAGGTTCGGGATCGGTGACATCGAGCCCCGCGGCGAGAATGACGCGGTCGCGCAGCGCGCGATAGAGATCATCGGTCTTGACGACTTGCCCGCGAGCGACGTTGATCAGAATGCCAGTGGGCTTCATGGTGCGTAACTGCGCCTCGCCAATCAACCCGCGCGTCTCGTCGGTGAGCGCGGTAGTAAGCACGACGAAGTCGGCACTGGCCAGTAAGCCGTCCAGGCTCGACCACGTGATGCCAAGTTCGGCTTCCACATCCGGCTTGCGCGTCCGGCTCGCGTACAGCACCTTCATGGCAAAGCCCTGAGCCCGGCGAGCAACGGCGGTGCCGATGTTGCCCAGCCCGATGATGCCGAGCGTGGCCCCATAGATGTCTCGACCGACCAAGAGCGTGGGACTCCAACCCCGCCAGCGATCGGCGCGCACATGGCGTTCACCTTCGGAGATGCGGCGAGCCGTAGCCATAAGTAGCGCGAAAGCGTGGTCGGCAGTGGTGTCAACGAGCACGCCGGGGGTGTTACACACCATCACGCCGTGTTGCATGGCGTAGGGCAGATCCACGTTGTCTACGCCAACGCCGAAGTTGCTAATGACGCGCAGCGCAGGAGCGGCGTCTAATGCCTCGCGATCCAGCCGCTCGGTGGCGTTGGACACCATCACCCCTTCGGCGCCGGATAGGCGCTGGAGGAACTCGGCACGCGACATCGGCGATGTGCCTGGCCATACGTAGGCATCCAGATGCTCGGCGATTAACGTCGGTCCGGGCTCTGGGAACACCCAACTCACCAGCGCCTTTGGTTTGGACTGCATAGAGCGTGTCAGCCTTTCTGGTGGCCATCCTGACCCAATACGGAGTCGGGACTACTCGTCGTGGTCGTGTGCACGTGGATCATTGCGCTCCGGGTCCATGACGACGCTGGTCATGGTGCCAGCCTGCGGCATGCTGGCCATCATGGACACCGAGCCATCGGCCGCGGCGCCACGCAGCGCCGGGGTGTTGGCCGCGCAAGCCGTACCAAAGCGGGGTTGCCCGAACGGCAAGTGCGTCGAGCCACGGGCCAGGATATGAATGTGATTGGTCGGTTTACCCTCGCCCTGGCCGTACCCCCACATGGTGAAGCTGCGCGCGTTGGCATAGTGACCCACGAAGCTGCGCCGAAAGCGCGTATCCGACGTGTTGCGGTGAGACCGGTGCAGGATGTGACCGCCAAAGAAGATGACATCGCCTGGGTCGGCGATCGCGGGCACTTCCTCGCCGGGGTACTTTCCTTGACCGATGTGGGACAGGGTGTTGACCTCGTCGTCGGTATTGCTCACGTTTTCAACAACGGCGAGGTCCGCCAATGTGTCGCCGTGGTTGGCGTGTTCGCGACCAGTGGTCGGATAGATGGGCTCGTGCTGGCTGCCGGGAGTGAACCACATGCAGCCGTTGCCAAGGTCGGCACGGTCTACGGCCAACCAAGCTCCGCACAGAGTGTCTGGAACGGTGGGAATGTAGTAGCTATCCTGGTGATATCCCTGGCCATCGCCACCCGGATACTTGAGGAAGAACATACTTTGCATCGCCATCACATCGGGGCCGATCAGGGCTTCGAGCACGTCGAGTATTCGCGGATGAAGCAAGAAGCGCTCGTGTATCTCCAGCACACGATGCAACATGTGAATGCGCAGGTAGTGGCGCTCTCGATCCCTAGCCGTTGCGTCTGGCGGCGGCGATACGATGCCGGGGATTTCCAGTTTGCCTTGAATCACCTCATCGCTATGCTCGCGCAGCTGGCGCACGTCCTCGGGCGGCACGAGGCCGCGTACCAGGAGGAATCCTTGCCGCCGAAAGGTGACATATTCCTCCACACTGACCTGATAGCGTGGGTACGCTAGGACAGCCTTGGCGCTCGCTACCCCTTGGGACACTTCGAGGCTGGCTGGTACGGTTTGAACGCCCAGCGCTCCGTTGCTGCCCGTGGCTTTCACTTTTCGGACCTGCATCATCGGTGCGTCCGCAGCGCTTTTCGCGGCCCTATTGTCCATCGTCGTCACGGCTCATCTCCAGTACTCTTGCGATTGCGTTGTCGCACCCTATGATGCAGCATCAACAGGTGTGCGTAAAGGGATATGAGGCATAAATTGACAGGATTCGATGCCAACGTCGAGGGCGAACGGCACGCGCTGTACGCACTCCTCGGCGATCTACCGGACCGGTTCACCCCTATTCGCGCTGAGTCGCTCGGTGTCGAACCGGGTGAACACTACACGCTCGAGCGGCTAGTGTTGCATCTGAACGGTGTCGAGGCAGTTCCTGCTTACTTCGCCAAACCGTTGGGCGCGCACGGCCGGCTACCGCTCGTGCTGTATCAGCACGCCCACGGCGGCAATTACGCGCTAGGCAAAGAGGAGCTGTTGGTTGGGAGGCCGGCGCTCCAACGGCCGCCGTATGTGCAGGCGCTCACCGAACATGGCTATGCGGTGCTCGCCATCGATCACTGGCTGTTCGGAGAGCGTAGCGGGCGGACGGAGAGCGAGACATTCAAGGCGATGCTCTGGCAAGGCCAGGTGCTTTGGGGCATGATCATGTACGATGCGCTGCGTACGGTCGACTACGCCATGGGGCGCGACGACGTCGACCCGGCCCGCATTGCCACGGTGGGCATGTCGTTTGGCAGCACCATTTCTTGGTGGCTGGCCGCTTTGGACGAGCGCATCAAGGCGTGTGTCGATATCTGCTGCCTCACGGACTACCAGGCGCTGCTCGACCAGCGTGGGTTGGATGGACACGGCATCTACTACTACGTCCCAGGGCTGCTTAAGCACTTCAGCGCGGGACAAATTAACGCACTCATCGCGCCTCGCGCGCATTTGAGCCTGGTTGGTATGTACGACAAGCTGACTCCTCCGGAGGGCGTGGACCGGATTGACGCGCACGTGAGCGCACGGTACGCCGCACTCGAGGCAGCCGGTGCCTGGAAGCTGTGTCGCTATCCGTGCGGCCACCAGGAAACCGCCGCCATGCGCCACGAGACGGTGACCTTTTTGGCGCGCTTCCTGTAGAACGCACAGCAAGCGCACGAAGCCAGGTCGGCGCAATCATGAGTTGCAGGTTAAGCTGGGCGGCCCTACACTGTGCTCACACCAAGCTGGAAGGGGACAGGCACCGAAGCACATATTGGAGGTCTGCCGGTGTTTCATCTTCACTTGAAGACCACGGATTTGCAACAGTTAGAAGTCTTACGCACCACCGGCGCCAAGGCGTACCTGCGTGAGCGGGCGGACGCGCTTCTGCGCGTGGCTCGTGGCTCCTCGCTCGTCGAGGTCGCGCACGATACCTCCGGTCGGAAGCGGAAGCCCGAAACGGTAGCTGAGTGGATCGGACGGTTCCAGCGTGACGGGCTCCACGGGTTAGAAATCCGGCCAGGGCGCGGCAGGAAACGTCGCAAACATCAGGATGATCCTGCGAACTAATACCGGGCCGCCAACTGCTCATCCGGCTGATAAGCGGCGGCCATCGGTCGGGTCGAAAAGGAGCAGCCTGGCTGCATCAAACTGCAGGCCAACGCTATCGCCCACCTGGACGGGCACGTCGCGGTCAACATCCGCCATGATAATACGACCCGACGAGCGAACACGCGCGTGTTGGCGGCGTTCCGAGGGCAACATCCGCACTTCAACAACTTCACCCGGCAAGGACGCGGCGCAACCGGCTGGACCAATGCGTATGTCTTCGGCACGCAAGCCTGCCAAAACATGCCCGCTGTGGAAGCGTGCAGCGGGTACGCCTTCGAGTAACACCGAGCCGAACCGCACCGCGCCGCTGTGTACGTACCCTTGCAACACATTGCACGCTGTGCTGTTCAGAAACGTGGCCACGAACAGCGTCTCAGGGTGGTCATGTAACTGCCGTGCTGTGCCCACTTGTTCGATCCGGCCGCGCCTCATGACGGCGATGCGGTCGGCCAGTGCTAATGCCTCCGTTTGATCGTGCGTGACATACATCGCGCTGATGGCGAATCGTCGCAGCAGTCGCTTGATTTCGACGCGCGTGGACTGGCGTAAGCGAGCATCCAAGTTGGACAGCGGCTCGTCGAAGAGGAACACTGATGGGTCTCGAATGATGCACCGGCCAATGGCTACGCGCTGTTGCTGGCCACCAGAGAGTTGTTTGGGCCGGCGGTCCAGCAAGTCTTCAAAATCGAAACCGAGTACTTGCGACACTTCCTTGATGCGCTCGTTAACTTCGGCTTCGCGATGGCGTACATGAAAGAAGAAAGCGAGGTTACCTCGGGCCATCATATGGGGATACAGCGCATAGCTTTGGAACACCATGCCAATGCCTCGATCACCTGGCCGTGCGTCCGTCACGTCCCGCTCGTCCATAAACACAGTGCCACCCTGGAGCTTTTGGAGTCCTGCCACAGAGCGCAGCAATGTCGTCTTGCCGCAACCAGATGGGCCGATGACGACCACGGTTTCTCCGTCGTGGACAACAAGCGACACGTGGTCGAGCGCTGGCGTGCCAAGCGGTCCGCTGGAATACAGGTCGGCCTCAGCAGGGGAGAGTCCTTCGAGGCCGGTGACCGGACGAAGTGCACTGGCTTCGGGAGCGGCACCGCGTCTAGACGCCGCCTCACCGTAAGGCACGTCAACATAGGCGCTCACGATGCGTATTTCGGCCACGCGCCTATCCTTTGATCGGTGCCAGCACCCCGGGGCACCACAAGTCAGGCGGTCGTTCAGGTTCCTTCAGCATCATAACCGTAGGAACACGAAGCCGGATGCGCACCCGACGAAGCGTGCACATCCGGCCGGTGCGGCGCGGGTCAGGCCATGCCTGACAACCTACGTTAGGTCGCGGAAACCGTCACGTGGTCGCCACTGGTTAGGTTGGCTTGCCCCTGCACCACGACGCTTTGTCCTTCGGTCAGGCCGTCACTGATCTCCGTGACTGTGTCGTTGGAGAGCCCAACCGTCACGGCAACTTGCTTGGCAATGCCGTTATCGACAACGAACACCACGTTCTTGCCTGATTGCTGCAACACGGCGATCTTGGGCACTGCAAGTACGTTCAGATGTTCGAGTGCCGTGATGACCACTGTGGCAAAGGTCCCGGGCTTCAACGGCACCGTCTTGTCATCAGGCACGACCTTGACCGTAAACGTGCGGCTCTTGACGTCCGCGCTCGGAGCAACGCTCGTAACCTTTCCGGCGATGTCTTTACCAGGTACGGCACTGCTCTGGATGACCGCTGGCTTTCCGGCGGTGATGCCGGCTACCTGGCTTTCTGGCACAGATACCTCAACGTCGATGTCGGCGCTATCAACCGACACCAAGGCACTCGCCGGCGTCACTTGCGCGCCAACGGAGAAGTTCTTCGCTGTAATCACGCCATCCACCGGAGCGACGACCGTGGTGTCAGTAATATTTTGCTTGGCCTGATCTACCGATGCCTGAGCTTGGGCGACAGCGGCCTTCGCGGCATCAATGTCCTGCTGCGTATAGGGTGTTTTCACGAGGGCTAGCTGTTGTTGTGCGTTGTCCACCGCCAGCTTGGCCGTAGCGATGTCCTGGTCGGTGTACGGATTTTGGGCGAGCGCCGCGTTTTGTTCGGCTTGGGTAACGCCGGCCTGCGCTTGCTGGTACGCGTCTTGGGCGGACGCAATGTCCTGTGGCGACCCCGGGTGCTGGGCCAGATACAGCGCTGCGCTGGCCTGTGTGACCGCTGTCTGCGCCTTTTGGATATCTTGTGGAGAGCCTGGCTGCTCAACGAGTTGCAGCTGTTGTTGCGCTGTGTGCACGGCGTCTTGCGCCGACTGCAGGTCTTGTGCGGTGTAGGGGTGCTGTGCCAGCGCGAGGGCGTTTTGCGCCTGGGTGACCGCAGCCTGGGACGCTTGAAGCGATGTGGCCGATGGCGGTTGTTGTGCTTTGGCAAGCGCTGCGACGGCCGCATCTACTGCCGACTGGGCAGCGTCGACTTGCGCTTGGCCAGCGTTACACGTCGCCTGTGTGCCGGTAACGCCAGGGCCGACCGACTTACCGATTTGACCACATGCAGCATCGCGGCTGATTTGTGCTGCGAACAAGGCGTTTTTGGCCTGGTCGATGCCGATCTTGAGTGGCTCCAGGTCGGTGGCTGATGGGCCGTTTTTCAGTGCTTGCAAGCTCGCTTCTGCTTGGGACACGGCGGCCTGCGCCTGATTCACGGTCTCCTGGCGGGGCCCCGCCTGCACAGTGTTCAACTTCTGTGTGGCCTGATCCAGTGCCAATTGTGCTTGGGTTACGGCTTGGGGGCGCGGGTGCGTGAGCGAGTCGAGCGTGGCTTGCGCTGCCGTGAGGCTGGCTTGCGCCTGCGCGATCGTTTGAGGGCGTGGATTGGTGAGCGCGTCTAGGCGCTGCTTGGCGGCGTCGGCCGCGGCTTGCGCACTGCTCACGGTGGCCTGAGCAATAGCGACATTCTCAGGACGTGGGCCATTCGTTAGCGTCAGCAACTTTTGCTGAGCAGTGTCGACGCCAATCTGGGCCTGGGCCACTGTTTCGGCGCGCGGCCCCGCTTGCTCGGTTTCGAGCTTCGACTGGGCTTGCTGAAGACCTGCATTGGCCTGCTCTAGTGCAAGGTCCAGCTGTGAGTGGTCCAACTGAGCAAGAACGTCGCCAGCTTTCACCTGCGACCCAACGTCCACATTCATCTTGAGTATTTGCCCACTCACCTTCGGCGTAATGGCCACAGTGTTGAGCGAACTGACACTGCCCGTCAATGAATAGGTCTGACTGACGTTGGCCTTTTCGACCTTCGCTACCGTGACGGGCGTGGCGTTGGCGGTCTGGCTGGCTGTGGACGATTGGAGACCGCCGGCGGCACATGCGTTGAGCATCACGACGGCCAGCAGCAATGGGATGCCAACACGTACGTTCACTTGTTTGAGTGTCCTTCCGCTACTCTTCTATAGCACTTCTCGGCACCGACTGGGATACATCAGTGTCCCCGTGATACACACCGTTAACACTATTGATAGGTGACCGACGCAACAGCGCCAACTCGTCAGCTGCGAATGCGCGCGGCCGGGCAAACGAGTGAACAAGGCGAAGTGCAACCTCTTGCACATCGTCAAACACCGTATACATCGCCGGGACAAACACAAGCGTGAGCAGGGTTGACGTAACCAAGCCGCCGATGAGGACGACCGCTGACGCCTTTAGCAGCTCCGATCCGGCTTCCAATCCGATGATCAACGGCATTAAGGAAACCAGAATCGACATTGTTGTCATAACTATAGGTCGAAGCCTAGTCGGTCCAGCGATCAATAACGCATCCGTACGGGAATGGCCCCGCTTGCGCAACGTATCGGTGTAGTCAACTAGCAATATAGCATTTTTACCCACCAGACCGATGAGGAGAGCAAAGCCAAGCAAAGAGAACAGCGTAAATGGCGTACCAGTCAACGCCATCGCAGTGAACGCACCAATCACCGCCAACGGCTGGGACATGAGCACGGCTAAGGGCAATGTGACGGAACCGAACAGCATGAGCATAAGTAAGTATATGAGGAGAACGGCTAATCCCAGTGCCTTAAAAATGTCCAGGAACGCGCTTCCCCCCATTGCCGCTTGCCCACCGTACTGAATTGAGTATCCCGGTGGCAACGGTACCTTCGCAATTTCCGCGGCAACATCGTTTTGTACAGACCCAACGAGTCGACCAGTGACCGATGCATTAATAGTTACGCTGCGTTCTCGATCGTTGTGCAGGATCTGGACGGGAACTGAGCTCGTCGCCACGTTGCCTAGTTGACCGAGAGTTATGACAGAACCGCCAGAGGTTTGAACCGGCAGACTTGTCAAGTACTTGGGATCGGCGAGAAACAGAGGGTCCATTTGTAATCGAATGTCAACGTCAGCCTGACCCGCCTGCTGATACTTGGCCACGACGGTACCGTTGACTGCTGTGCGAAGGGTCGACGAGGCGTCTTGGGCGGTGACGCCAAGATCGGCTGCCTTGCCACGATCGTAGGTGAAGAGATATTCCGGCTGCACTTGCTGATTTGAATTGTTGACAGCGGTAGTGCCTGCTACGGACTCCACCGTTTGCGTCATTTGATTGACCAGTTGATCAAGTACCGCTGGGTCTGGTCCGCGCACAAATATCTGGATCGGTTGCACGCCGAACCCCCCGAACCCAAAGGCATTGGGAAGGTTTGCCTCTAGCCGCGCTCCCGCGATGTGCGGATCAAGACTGGCGCCCATCCGGTCAGCAATGGCGCTGGCACTCTCAGTCCGTTGCGATGGGGCGACCAAGAGCACAAGTACTTGCGCTACATTCCCCCCGGGAGTCGAGAAACCATTCGCGGATGAACCTACTTGTACGTAGACGGTCCGAACATCGATCATCCGCCTCAGCTTGTCCTCAATCCCTCGCGCAACTTGGTCGGAAGTCGCCAGCGAAGTAGCTGGCGGCATGGTGAGCGTCAGGTCGACCTCGCTCTGGTCGCCGCTGGGAAAGATATCAAAGCCAATGTTGCCTGTAAGGATGGGCGTAAGTCCGAGCATAAACGCGGCGACGCCAGCGAGAATAACGTACCAGCGGGCCGGAACGTTGAGTATGCGTTTGGTGAGCACGGTGCGTAACAGCCACTGGTAGGTGCCTGCGATGCGACTGAACCCAGCGTCCCACTGGCGCCCGAACCTCGAAGGGATGCCATGACCTGACTGAAGCACTTGCTGGAGGTCCAGAAAGCGACTGGCCAGAAGTGGCGTGAGCGTGAACGACACCGCGAGCGACGTGATCGTGGCTGCAGCGACGACGAGTGCAAACGGGCGAATGAAGTCGCCAGCTATTCCAGATATCAAGGCGATCGGAATGTAAACAACCACGTCTACCAACGTGATGGTAATGGCAGCAAGTCCGATCTCGCTGCGGCCATTCGCGGCAGCAATCACAGGATGTTCTCCCGCGGCCAGGTGCCGAAAAATGTTCTCTAACACCACGATGCTATCGTCTACCAAGATGCCAACAGAGAGGGTGAGCGCGAGCATTGAAAAGAGATCAAGATCGAGCCCGAGCAGATACATCAGCCCTAGGGTGGTGAGGACCGATGTCGGAATGGCAACGAGAACGACGAGAGTACTGCGCCACGTGTGCAAGAACAGGAGCAAGATTAGTCCTGTGAAGATCACAGCCTCAAGGAGCGTCTTGCGAATGGTGTTAAAGGACTGCTGCGTGTAGCTCGCCGCATCCACTACGACGTCCATCTTCATGCCCTGCGGGAGGTCGGGTTGCAGCTGGGCAATCGCATTCCGGATGCCTTGGCTGACTTCGAGAGTATTGCTGGTCGCCAGCTTCGTAACCTGAAGTGAGACCGCGGGAACACCATTGACGCGGTCGATCACGTCAGCAGCCTTAGTAGAGTCGTCGATGCTGGCCACGTCGCGAAGGTAGATAGGCCCTCTACTCGAGTAAGCAACAATAATGTTGCCGAGGTCTGCTGGCTGTGGTGCCAGAGCACTCAGGCGGACCGCCGCGTCTAACCCGTTGGCGGAGAGCGTACCAGCTGGCAGGGCGAGTTGCTCATTCTGCAGTGCCAGTTGCACAGTGTTCAGGCCGATGCTGTACGCCTGCAACTTTGCCGGGTTCACATTAATGTGCACTTCTCGCGTGCGACCGCCGGTCACGCTGACGGATTGAACACCAGGAACGCTCTCAAATACCCGTTGGATCCGATCAGTGGCAACGGCGTTGATATCTCCAAGGGATTGAGGTCCAGATAGGGCGACCGTGATAACGGGAAACGCACTGATCTCTAGTTTGGTGATGGTTGGAAGGTCGGCCGAGACGGGAAGCAAATTGCGCGCCGAATTGATGGCCCGCTCGACGTCGATCGCGACCAGTGCTGTTGGCGCCGCCGTTGTAAACTGCACGTTGACTGTTGAAATTCCCTGGTTCGACGTGCTGGAAATAGAATCGACGTTGGGTAGAGTGGCGACGGCATCCTCTATGGGCTTCGTTACCTGGGTTTCGACCGTCGCCGGGTCCGCACCGGGATACGTTGTGCTGACGACCACTAAGGGAAAACTCACATTTGGCGTAATGCCGATGCCTAAACTGAGGTATGCGTAGACGCCGTAGCAAGCCAGCAGCACTGCGACCGCAACAACAACGATCGGATTGCGCAACGAGAATTCGGTGATCTTCACGACGGAGCGTCCCTACCGGCCACCTGAACCATTTTATGCCGAGCCATTAGTTATGGTGCAACGCTGTGCCGCTATGGCGCTTCTATAGCAGCTTTGTCGCACGGCCTTTGCTGGCTGCACGCCAGCCCGCACCGCGCCGACCTTAAGAAGTATGCTGTACCTCAGATGAATGAAGCGCACAGGGCATCTCCTTCTGATGTACTTGACACTCACAACAGTGCGACAGAGAAGTATACTTGCATATGACAACTATTGGCAATAATCACAGTAAACGTGCGGTAGGAGACGTGCTTACACCGGTGGTCGCCGATCGTGTCTCTGGCGGTCACGCCAGAGAATGTGCGTCGGCGCTCCTTTCAACCATTCCGCTCATCATGCGTCGTGTCGCTGCGACGACGCGTAACCATCTCACCGAGTCCCATGAGCAAATTACGTTCCGCCAGGTACAGTTGATCGAAATGCTCGCCAAACAAGATATGTCACTGACTGACCTGAGTATGATGCACTCCGTAACGCCGTCAGCGATGTCGCGATCGGTGGATGTGCTCGTTCATAGAGGTTGGATCGAACGGAGGGACGATACGCACGACCGGCGCCAAGTGTCGCTGAAACTCACGGCGGAGGGCGAGCGGGTTCGCCAGCGCCTTCACGAAGACTATGAACGCGTATTTGAGCATGCATTTCGGGGACTAGGCGCCGAGAACCAAGAGATCATCCTCAGCGGCTTGCGCGCAATTCAACACGCGTTGCACGTCTGACCGGACGGGCTCGGCTCACGTCCATGATGTGTCTTCCAGAAGGAAACGCCAGTTGCAGGGGTATACTATGTCCATGAACACACTCGACCAGGTCCAACGGCCGCTGCGCGACTTACGCATCTCCGTTACAGACCGTTGCAACTTTCGTTGCGTGTATTGCATGCCGCGCGACACGTTTGGGCCCAATTTTGTGTTTCTGCCGCGCAAGGACCTCCTCACCTTCGAGGAGATCACCCGGCTCGCGGCGCTCTTCGTCCAGCATGGGGTACGCAAGATCCGGTTGACGGGTGGAGAACCCCTACTGCGGCGCAACCTTGAACACCTTGTGCAGATGCTCGCTGCGATCCCGGATTTGGAGGATTTGGCACTTACGACCAACGGGTCGCTCCTCACTGTTGACAAGGCACGGGCGTTGAAAGAGGCCGGTCTGCGTCGCATCAGCATTAGCTTGGACTCGCTCGACAACGCGGTGTTCATGGCGATGAACGATGCCGGCGTGACGGTGGATCGCATCCTTACTGCCATTGACAACGCCGCGACTGCTGGTCTTGCTCCCATTAAAATTGACGCCGTGGTGAAGAAGGGCCTGAACGAGTCGAGCGTGGTGGACCTGGCGCGCCACTTTCGTGGCAGCGGGCACATCGTACGTTTCATCGAATACATGGATGTCGGCAATTCCAACCACTGGCAGATGAAAGACGTCGTGACCGCGAAAGAGATCGTGGCACGCATAGCTGAGCACTGGCCCATCGAGCCCATTGAACCAGCCTATTTTGGCGAAGTCGCTGAGCGCTGGCGTTACCATGATGGCCAGGGTGAGTTTGGGGTGATCGCATCGGTCACGCAGCCCTTCTGCGCGACATGTACGCGGGCTCGCTTATCCGCCGAGGGCAGCTTGTACACGTGCCTGTTCTCCGGTACAGGTCACGACTTGCGTGCCAAATTGCGTTCCGGCGCCAGCGATGCCGATATCAGCGCCGACATCGCTCGTGTTTGGACCCGGCGAGCCGACCGTTACTCGGAGTTACGGACAGCAGCAACCGTGCAGCGCAAAAAGGTGGAAATGTCCCACATCGGCGGCTAAATGTCGCGCGAAAAGGTTTGGAACAGCACTTCCAGGCCAGGCAACCACTGACGCGGACCAAACGCCACCGGGGCCCCAAGTTCATCGGTGAGTGGGATCAGCGCGCGAACCTCACTGGAACACTGTCCGTCCTCCTGAGCGGCGCACGGCCAGATTTGCTTGTGCTGCGACACTGACACCCACGTGAGCCACACGGTCTGGGGCTGGGAGACTGCGATGGCTGGCGTGACGACCCGCACCACATCGCCTACATTCCAGGTGTCGACGGGGCGCCACACTAACGTTGGCGTTTCCCCCGAGAACAGCGGCGACCCTGGAGAGCCGCTGTTCACAAAGACCTCCAGCGAGGCGCCACCCGTGAGTGTTCGGCTGAGGCGCCAGTCACTCACCACCACTTCGGACCATCCAGCGCCAATCGTGTAGCTCGGCTTAATTTCACTATGCACAAGGGTGAAGGGACCACCCGGCGAACTCTCAACGTCGCTCTCCAGTGGTGCTGCGGCCGTGAAGCTCAGCGCCTCGCTTGGGAGGTTGGGCAGTCCCGCACCTCGCTCCAGGAGCACGTAGCCATCGCCGGCATCCACGACGCCGAAGGTGCCGTTGCGCAGCAAGTCAAGCAGATACAGGCGCTGATCTCCCCAACTGGTGGGGTAGGGCACGGCAGTAAGGTCCACTAGGACTGCTTGGGCGTCAAGCACATTGGGAAAGAGGTACAACCTGGCGCGATGCGTTACGTGCGGTGCAATGGACGAGGTCACGCTAATCGGGCCATCGGCGGGCAACTCGGCGACAAAATGGCTCAGCAGCATGTCGTGTGTCGACGGCGCTTGGGCTGCAAAGGCCGCACCGCCCAAACCGGCGCCCGTAACATAGTTGGTCGCCAGAGCAAACGCGCACGCCCAGCAAGCACCGAACATTGCCAGAGCTCGCTGATCGGGAGAGTATCTCAACAGGCGAGTCCTAACGGGAATACGTTTCAACAGTACAGGCGTCCAATGTGCCAGCGATGCGATGCCTTCGATCGTCGCGACCAGGAGCACCGGCAACACCAGTGCGGAATAGTGCGCCATGCCAGTCTGCATCCATGGAAAGGTGGAAAGAAGGTTGATCGCCAGCGACGGGAGCGCTATGGCGAGCGTGAACGGCGCCAGCAGGGGCATTGCCCCAGTGCTTGCAAGCAGTGTGGCCAGATACGACCGTGCTGGTGCATCGCTCAGGACTGGCCAGGTGAGCCAGGGATGGGTAACAAATCCCAGGATAATCCTCGCGGGAGTATTGCCAAGGTAGCCGTAGCGAGCCACAAAAGGCGATGTGCCGCCCGCGGAAAAGTGCGGGATGAGCAGGGCAAAATCGAAGGAACCGATCAGGAGGCCGATAAGCGCAATGGTAAGGCCCGTAACTCGCTGTCGCCTGACTCCAAACGTCCACGCACCCACGAGCGCGACGACGAACGGGGCGTCTTCCTTGGCTAACGATGTGAGGACGGCCAGTGCCAGCGCGGGCACCAACCAGCGGCGCTCCACAGCGTATAACAAGGCGAGTAGGAGGGTAGTCGCAAGCGCGACCGTGTGAAAATCGGAGAGGAGCTCGGCGCCGAGAAACGGCGAACTCAGATACGTGGCACCAAGGAGTAGGGCAGCCCAGCGCGAATCGAGGCGTTTGTCTGCTAGCGCAAACACGAACAGCGCGCCGGCACACACCACCAGAGCCTGTAGGGCCAGCAACGCGTGAACATCTGGCAGCACAGCATAGAGCGGTGTGAGGGCAGCGAGCAGGATCTCAGCGTGATAGCCCAGGAGCGAGGAACTGGCGTTGGTGAGTGGAGCCTGGTAATCGAGCGTGAAGCCGCCACCTTGCAAGAGCGTGAACTGGTACGGCATGCCGTGCAGCGTGTTCCAAATAACCTGGTCCTCATATCCCAGGTCCAGGGCATTGGTTTCGAGGTTGTCGTGTCGCAACCAAGCCTGAGCGGTGTAGGCCAAAGCGAAGACGGCGTACAGGGTAATGAGTATGGCGACGGATGTGAAGTTGCAGGAGAGCCGAAGTGGAGTCAGCGACACAGGAGCCGATGCGCTTGGCGCCTGATCCTTGCTGGTCTCCATCACAGATCAGCGATGCGGTCGAACGCGACACACGACAAAAGCGGCTACCATCGCTCACTCTTACGGGAGACCATTTCACCCTACCATA